>DASXTH010000038.1:0-15858 GCA_036505555.1 Candidatus Limnocylindrales bacterium
ACACGATCCTCGAGAAGGTCGGCATCGACTTCAAGGGCGCGCCCGACGCCGTACAGCTCCTGAAGGGGGCGGGCTGCGAGATCGAGGACGAGCGCGTTCGCTTCCCCCGCGGGCTCGCGCGAGAGCTGATCCGGGCGACCGCGCCGAAGGCGTTCACCCAGTACGCGCGCAATCCGGCGAACAACGTCGAGATCGGCGGCATGCACACGGTGCTCGCACCCGCGTACGGCTCGCCGTTCGTCCTCGACCTGGATCAGGGCCGCCGCTACGGCACGATCGAGGACTTCCGGAACTTCGTGAAGCTCGCCTACCTCACGCCGTACCTTCATCACTCCGGCGGCACCGTGTGCGAGCCGGTCGACCTGCCGGTGAACAAGCGGCACTACGACATGGTGTACGCGCACATGCGGTACTCGGACAAGCCGTTCATGGGCTCGGTGACGCACCCCGACCGCGCTCGCGACACCGTGGAGATGGCCAGGATCCTGTTCGGCGGCGACTACCTCGAGGACCACGCCGTCGTCCTGAGCCTGATCAACGCGAACAGCCCGCTCGTCTGGGACGCGACGATGCTCGGCTCGGCGCGGGCCTACGCCGAGGCAAACCAGGCGACGCTGATCACGCCGTTCATCCTCGCCGGGGCGATGTCGCCGGTGACCGTCGCCGGCGCCGCGTCGCAGACGCTGGCCGAGGCGCTCGGAGGCATGGCGTTCGTCCAGCTCGTCCGGCCGGGGGCGCCGGTGGTGCTGGGAAGCTTCGCGAGCTCGATGTCGATGCAGTCGGGCGCGCCCACGTTCGGGACGCCCGAGCCCGCGCTGGTCCTCTACGTCATGGCGTCGTTGGCGCGGCGGCTCGGCGTGCCGTTCCGCTCGGGCGGCAACCTGTGCGCCTCGAAGATCGCCGATGCCCAAGCGGCGTACGAGTCGGCCGCCACGTTCGGCCCGACGATCCTCGGCGGCGTCAACTTCGTCCTTCACGCCGCGGGTTGGCTCGAGGGCGGGCTGGCGGTCGGCTACGAGAAGTTCATCCTCGACGCGGATCAGTGCGGGATGGCCGCCGTGTTCGTGAAGGGCGTCGATCTGTCCGAGAACGGCCAGGCGCTCGACGCGATCCTCACGAACGGCCCGGGCCAGCACTTCCTCGGCCACGCGCACACGCTCGCGAACTTCGAGAACGCGTTCTATCGCTCCGAGATCGCCGACAACAACAGCTTCGAGCAATGGCAGGAGGACGGCTCGCTCGACGCGAACCAGCGCGCCAACGCGATCTGGAAGCGGATGCTCCGCGAATACGAGGCGCCGCCGCTCGACGAGGGGATCGACGAGGCGCTCCGGGAGTTCGTGGCGAAGCGCAAGGCGTCGATGCCGGACTCGGAAGTCTAGGGTCGTCGCTCGTGCTGTTCCGGCGTCGGGCTTCACTGGCACCGCCTGCGCGTGACGCGCTGGCGCGTCTCCTTCGCTCGCCGACGTATGAGCTCGTGCCGCTCAAGAACGCCCTCGACCAGGCCGCGTTCCTGCCGGCGGGCGCAACTGTTTCGGTGACGGCGTCGCCGGCCAAGGGAATCGAGGCGACGGTCGCGCTGTGCGAGCAACTGCAGGGCCGCGGGTTCCGCGCTGTGCCCCATCTCTCGGCCCGGATGGTCCGCGACCGCAGCCACCTCACCGATCTCATCGCCTGGCTCGAGGGCGCCGGCGTCGACCGGGCGTTCGTCGTCGGCGGCGACGCGAAGGAGCCCGGCGACTATCCGGACGGCCTTTCGCTCCTGCGGGCCATGGCCGACATCGGGCATCCGCTGTCGGAGATCGGGATCCCGTGCTATCCGCAGGGCCACGCGTTCATCGCCGACGGGCCGCTCCTCGAGGCGCTCCATGCGAAGGCCGCGTTCGCGAGCTACATGACGACCCAGCTCTGCTTCGACCCGGGCGCGATCGCGACCTGGATCGCGGTGCGCCGCGGCGAGGGGCTCGCGCTGCCGGTTCACGTCGGCGTCCCGGGCGTGGCGGAGCCGCACAAGCTCCTCGCGATCAGCGCGCGGATCGGCGTGGCCGACACCCACCGGTTCCTGACGAAGAACCTGCGGTTCGTCGCTCGACTGCTCCGCTCCGGCGGGTTCTATCGGCCCGACGCCCTGCTCGAGGGACTTGCGCCGCATGTCGCCGACCCGGCGGCTCTCATCGTCGACCTCCACATGTACACGTTCAACGCGGTCGATACGTTCGAGGCGTGGCGGCGGTCGTATTTCGCGAACCAGCTTCGAGCCATCCCGGCCTGAGGTCGCGATCGATCCTTCGCGGCGGCAGCGGCCAATCGCGCCGGCTGCGCCGGACGCCGGGCAGCCCGCCGTGGAGGCTCGAAGCCTCGGATCCGGTCGCCTCGCCCGTCCGATCCGGCCAAGGATTTGCCACTGGACTCGCCGGCGCGGTCCTGAGCGTGCGTTTCAGCAGCTGGGGCCGACGTTGAGCGTGGGATCGTGCCTCCCAGTTCCGCCATGACTCGATGGCCAGATACGGGAGGGCGAGGGGCGCCGATACCCTCGTGGGACCGCGCTTGCTCATCCGGCCCGCCTTTGGCACCATGCGCGCACAACTGAAGAGCGCTTTATCCAGAGTGGCGGAGGGACCGGCCCGTTGAAGCCACGACAACCTACCGGCGCCGAGCCGGCAAGGTGCCAATTCCGGGCAGGTTCTCCTGCACGATAAGGGACCTCTTCCGCGGACCCTTCCGGCAGGAAGGGTCTTTCCGTTCTCCGGTCTCGATCGCCCGATCCATCCGCCCGACCGAGGTCGGGGCGACATCGAGGAGCCGAGACCCTGCCGACCACAACCCGTCCGAGGCCGACCGCCTGATGGCCGATCCCTCGGCGGGCCTGCCGCGGCCGCGCTTCCGCCGCCAGCTCGCGCTCCGGCCCTTGCTCGTCGACGGCGGGATGGGCACCCTCCTCTTCAGCCGCGGCGTGCCGCAGCGCGCCTGCCTCGAGGAGCTCGTTCTGACGCATCCCGAGCTGGTCGAGGCCGCCCATCGCGAGTACCTCGAGGCGGGCGCCGGGCTGATCGAGACGCTGTCCTTCGGGGCCAATCGCCGGCGGCTCGCGGCGTGGGGGCTCGGCGGCAAGGCCGGCGAGCTGAACCGGCGCGCGGCGCGGCTCGCCCGCACGGCTCGAGAGGTCAGCGGGCGGGACGCCTTGGTGGGCGGCTCGGTCGGCCCCCTCGAGCCGCCAGCCCGGGGCCAGCCCGGGGTCCGGGAGGAAGACGCCCGGGCGGCATTCCGCGAGCAGCTCGAGGGGCTGCTCGAAGGCGGGGCAGACCTGATCGTCCTGGAGACCTTCTCCGAGCTCGGATCGCTCCTGCTGGCCGTCGACGAGGCACGTCACGCCTCGGACGTCCCGGTCATCGCGTCGCTGACGTTCGGTGACGAGCTGGTCCTCGCCGACGGCACGAGCCCGGCGGACGCGGCCCGGGCGCTGAGCGGAGCGGGCGTCGACGCGATCGGCGTGAACTGCGGCGCCGGGCCGAGCGCGTCGCTCGACGCCCTCGAGGCGATGGGCCGCCCTGGGGCGGAGGAGCCAGCTCGCTCGATCATGCCCAACGCCGGGCTGTCGCAACGGCTCGAGGGTCGCTTCGTGTTCGCGGCGAGCCCGGAATACTTCGGCTCGGTCACGACGAAGATGCTCGACGCCGGCGCCCGGATCGTGGGTGGCTGCTGCGGAACCACGCCCGAGCACATCGCGGCGATGCGGGCCGCCGTGGACGTACGCGAGGCGGGCGTGACACCGAGCGACGCCGGGCAGTCGCCCGCACGGGCCCAGGTCGCCGGCCGAGGCACGACGACGCCGACCGCCGAGCGAGCTGTCCGCCTCGCCGGCGCCGCCGACGCCGCCGCCCCGCCGCCGACGCGTCTCGCCGAGCTCCTCGCCGCGCGCCGCTTCGTCGTGTCGGTCGAGATCGACCCTCCGCGCAGCATCCGGATCGAGCGCACGATCGAGGCCGCCCGGCTCCTGCGGGACGCCGGGGTCGACGTCGTCAACATCTCGGACTCGGCGATGGCCCGAGTCCGGATGAGCGCCCTGTCGGTCGCGTTCGGGATCCAGCACGACCTCGACCTCGAGTGCCTCGTCCACTGCACCACGCGCGATCGGAACCTGATGGCGCTGGAGTCCGAGCTGCTCGGTGCCCATGCCCTCGGCGTGCGCAACGTGATCGCGCTGACCGGTGATCCGCCGCGGATCGGCGATTACCCGACCGGGACCGGCGTCTGGGACGTCGACTCGATCGGCCTGATCGAGATCCTCACCCGGCTCAATCGCGCCGAGGACCCATCGGGCGCATCGATCGGTCAGCCGGCCGGGTTCACGATCGCCTGTGCCCTCGACTCGACCGCGGCCGATGCGGAGACGGAGTGGGAGCGGCTCGAACGCAAGCTGGCCGCCGGCGCACACCTGGTCATGACCCAGCCGCTGTACTCGGTCGAGCAGGTCGAGTCGATGCTCGAGGTCGCCCATCGCCGGTTCGGGCCCGGCGGCTTCCCGGTCCCGGTCCTGCTCGGGGTGCTACCGCTCGTCTCGACGCGCCACGCCGAGTTCCTCCACCACGAGGTCCCGGGGATCACGATCCCGGCGGAGGCGCGGGCGGCGATGCAGGGCGCCGGCGAGCGCGGGTCGGAAGTCGGGATCGAGATGGCCGATCGCCTCCTCGCGGCAACGGAGGGCGAGGTTGCCGGGACCTACATCATGCCGAGCTTTGGGCGCTATGAGCAGTGCGCAGAGCTGGTCCGCCGGATCCGGGCGCGGCATCCGGCCGTGGCGGTCGCGTCATGAATGCCCTCGCGGCCCCGGCCGAAGCCACATCAGCCTCTCCGTTCGATCGCGCCAGTCGACTGGCCGCCCTGCCGGGCCTCCTCCGCGAACGGATCCTGGTCCTGGACGGAGCGATGGGGACGATGCTCCAGGCGCACGGCTTCGCCGAGGCCGACTTCCGCGGCGATCGCTTCCGCGACCACCCGCGCGACCTCCGCGGCAACAGCGACCTCCTCTGTCTGACCCAGCCCGACGCCGTCTCGGCGATCCACGCCGCCTACCTGGCAGCCGGTGCCGAGATCATCAGCACCAACTCGTTCACGGCCACCCGGATCGCCCAGGCCGACTACGGCTTCGACCCCGCGATCGTTCGCGAGCTGAACGTCTCTGCCGCCCGCCTCGCCCGCGACGCGGCGGACGCAGCGGAACGGGCCGAGCCGGATCGCCCGCGCTTCGTCGCCGGCTCCCTCGGCCCGACGAATCGCACGGCATCGATGAGCGCCGACGTCGCCGATCCGGCGGCGCGGAGCGTCACCTGGGACGAGCTCGAGACGGCATACCGGGAGTCCGCCGCCGGGCTGATTGAGGGCGGCGCGGATCTCCTGCTCATCGAGACGATCTTCGACACGCTCAACGCAAAGGCGGCGATCTTCGCCGTCCAGGACCTGTTCGACGAGATCGGCGTTCGCCTTCCACTGATCATCTCGGGAACGATCGTCGACGCGTCCGGCCGAACGCTCTCGGGCCAGACGGTCGAGGCGTTCTGGCACAGCATCCGCCACGCCGACCCGCTGATCGTCGGGCTGAACTGCGCCCTCGGTCCGCGCCAGCTCCGCGAGCACCTCGACGTCCTTTCGCGTGTCGCGGATCGGCCCGTCTCGGCCTACCCGAACGCCGGTCTGCCCAACGAGCTCGGCGGCTACGACGAGACACCCGAGGAGATGGCCGCCGCGCTCGGCGAGTGGGCCCGCCACGGCCTGCTGAATGTCGCGGGCAGCTGCTGCGGGTCCACGCCGGAGCACGTCGCCGCGATCGCGGAGGCGGTCTCGGGCCTTTCCCCGCGCCCCATTCCGGAGCCGGCCGGCACGACCCGCCTGGCCGGCCTCGCCCCGGTCGTGATCCCGCCGCCGGGCAACGCGTTCGTGAACGTCGGCGAGCGGACGAACGTGACCGGTTCCCGCAAGTTCGCCCGGCTCGTCGCGGCCGGCGAGGAGGACCAGGCCGTCGACATCGCCCGCGAGCAGGTCGCGAACGGCGCCCAGCTCATCGACGTGAACATGGACGAGGCGATGCTCGACGGCCCGGCGGCCATGACCCGGTTCCTGCGCAGGATCGCGGCCGAGCCGGACATCGCCACGGTGCCGGTCATGGTCGACAGCTCGAAGTGGTCGGTGATCGAGGCCGGCCTGCACCAGCTCCAGGGCAAGGGCGTGGTGAACTCGATCTCGCTCAAGGAGGGCGAGGCCGAGTTCCTCCGCCAGGCGCGCCTGTGCAAGCGCTACGGCGCTGCCGTCGTGGTCATGGCCTTCGACGAGCAGGGCCAGGCGGAGTCGGTCGAGCGCCGGGTGGCCGTGCTGCGCCGCGCGTACGACCTGCTGACCGGCGTCGTCGGGTTCGCACCGGAGGACATCATCCTCGACGCGAACATCTTCGCGATCGCGACGGGGATGGAGGAGCACAACGCCTACGCGGTCTCCTTCATCGAGGCGGTCAAGCGGCTGAAGAAGGAGTTCCCGGGGACGCGGACCTCCGGTGGCGTATCGAACGTGTCGTTCGCCTTCCGCGGCAACGACCGGGTCCGCGAGGCGATCCACTCGGTCTTCCTCTACCACGCGATCAAGGCCGGCCTCGACATGGCGATCGTCAACGCCGGCGTCCTGCCGATCTACGACGACATCGAGCCGGAGCTGCGCCAGCGGGTCGAGGACGTCGTCCTCAACCGCCGACCGGACGCCACCGAGCGGCTGCTCGACCTCGCCCAGCGGTACGCGGGCGAGAGCGGCATGGAGCGGGCGGCGGAGGACCTCGCCTGGCGTGAGCGGCCGGTCGAGGAGCGGCTGACCCACGCCCTCGTCAACGGGATCGACACGTATATCGCCGAAGACACCGAGGAGGCCCGCCTGGCGGCGGACCGCCCCCTCGAGGTCATCGAGGGCCCGCTGATGGCCGGGATGAACGTCGTCGGCGACCTGTTCGGCGCCGGCCGGATGTTCCTTCCCCAGGTCGTCAAGAGCGCCCGGGTCATGAAGAAGGCCGTGGCCGTCCTCATCCCGTATCTCGAAGCGGAGCGGGCGGGGACCGGCAAGCGGTCCGGGACGATCGTGACGGCGACCGTCAAGGGCGACGTTCACGACATCGGCAAGAACATCGTCGGGGTCGTGCTCGGCTGCAACGACTACGAGGTCGTCGATCTGGGCGTGATGGTCCCGGCGGCGCGGATCCTCGAGAAGGCGATCGAGATCGACGCGGACCTGATCGGCCTGTCAGGGCTGATCACGCCGTCGCTCGACGAGATGGCCCATGTCGCCGCGGAGATGGAGCGGCAGGGTTTCACGATCCCGTTGCTCATCGGCGGGGCGACCACGTCACGGACGCACACCGCGGTCAAGATCGCGCCGAACTACTCCGGGCCCGTCGTTCACGTCCTCGATGCATCGCGGGCGGTCGGCGTGGCCGGCGCGCTCGTCCAGGAGGATCGCCGCGAGGCGTTCGTCGCCGGCATCCGTGACGAGTACGAGGCGATTCGGCGGGACCGCGCGGGCCGGCAGGCCAGGGAACAGCGCCTGACGGTCGCGGAGGCCCGCGCCAACCGCGTCGCGGTCGATTGGTCGCAGGTCGACCCGCCGCGCCCGACGTTCCTCGGCCCGCGGACGTTCTCCGACTACCCGCTCGCCGAGCTGGTCGACTTCATCGACTGGACGCCGTTCTTCGCGACGTGGGAGATGCGCGGCGCCTACCCCGCGATCCTTGACGATCCGCGCCTAGGCGCAGCGGCCCGCGATCTCCACCGCGACGCGCTCGCCCTCCTGGACCGAATGGTCGCCGACGGCCGGCTGAAGGCGAACGCGGTCGTCGGCTTCTGGCCGGCCAACACCGTCGCCGATGACGACATCGTCGTCTGGCGCGACGAGACGCGAACTGACGCGCTCGCCACCTTCCGGACCCTACGCCAGCAGATGGCGAAGCCGGAGGGTCGCCC
The DNA here is from genome assembly GCA_036505555.1 of Candidatus Limnocylindrales bacterium. GTDB lineage: Bacteria > Chloroflexota > Limnocylindria > Limnocylindrales > CSP1-4 > CF-46. Next base: position 7,992 of record DASXTH010000038.1, read on the forward strand.
GAACGTCGCCCTCGCCGACTTCGTGGCACCCACCGACACCGGTGTCGCTGACTTCGTCGGCGCGTTCGCGGTCACCGCCGGCCACGGCCTCGACGAGATCGTCGCGGAGTTCGAGGCCGCCAACGACGACTACTCGGCGATCCTCGCCAGGGCGCTCGCCGACCGCCTCGCCGAGGCGTTCGCGGAGCATCTCCACCAGCGGGTGCGGCGCGAGCTGTGGGGCTACGCTCCCGATGAGTCGCTCACGAACGCCGATCTGATCGCCGAGAAGTACCAGGGCATCCGCCCGGCGCCCGGCTATCCGGCCTGCCCCGATCACACCGAGAAGGGGACGTTGTTCGCCCTGCTGGAAGCGGAGTCCCGGGCGGAGATCCGCCTGACGGAGTCGTTCGCGATGTGGCCTGGCGCGTCGGTGTCCGGCTACTACTTCTGGAACCCGGCGAGTGCCTATTTCGGCGTGGGGCGGATCGGGCGCGACCAGCTGGCCGACTACGCGGCCCGCAAGGGGATCCCGCTCGCCGAGGCGGAGCGCTGGCTCGCGCCGAACCTCGTCGACGCCACGGACGACGAGCCGTCGACAGGGCCGGCCGGACGTATCCTCGAGGCATGACGAAGGTCGACCGCGCCGCCCTGTCCGTGTTCCGTGCCCCTGACCGCGATCACGACGTCACCGGCACGTCGAGCGTGGGCCTCCTCGAGGCCGCCCAGGCCATCCAGGACGATGTCGTCGCGATCCGGCGGCGGATCCACCGGCGGCCCGAGATCGGGCTCGACCTGCCGGTGACGCAGGCGGTCGTCGTCGAGGAGCTTGCGAAGCTCGGGATCGAGGGCCGCCGCGGGGCCGCGCTGGGCTCCGTCGTCGGCGTGATCGAGGGCGGCCGGCCGGGGCCGACGATCCTCCTTCGCGGCGACATGGACGCGCTGCCGCTCCACGAGGACACCGGCCTTGAGTTTGCCTCCGAGGTCGACGGTGCGATGCACGCCTGCGGCCACGACACCCACGTCGCGATGCTGCTCGGCGCCGCGCGACTGCTCCAGGAGCGGCGGACCTACCTTCCCGGCCACGTGATCCTGATGTTCCAGCCCGGAGAAGAAGGGCTGGGCGGCGCGAAGACGATGATCGAGGAAGGGCTGCTCGACGCGGCGTCCAACGGCGGCGGCGAGGCCCCGAGCGGCGCCCTGGCGATCCACATCTCGACCCGCTATCCCAGCGGCGAGATCCACATGAAGCCCGGCCCCGAGATGGCCGCGACGGACGTGATCCGGATCACCGTCCGCGGTCGCGGCGGTCATGCGTCGGCGCCGCACACGGCGCTCGATCCGATCGTGGTCGCGGCCGAGATCACGATCGCCCTCCAGGCGATGGTCACCCGCCGGATCGACGTCTTCGATCCCGCCGTCGTCACGATCGCCCAGATCACGGCCGGCACCACGAACAACATCATTCCCGAGTCGGTCTTCCTGTTCGGGACGATCCGGAGCGTGTCCGAGAAGACCCGCGCCGAGGTTCGCGCGGGCGTCAGGCGCGTGGCCGAGGGGATCGCGGCCGCGCACGGCGCGACCGCCGAGGTCGATCTCGAGCCGGGCTATCCGGTCACGATCAACGAGCCGGCGTTCACCAGGTTCGTCCAGGAGACGGCGCGCGACCTGATCGGCGGCAAGCGGGTCGTCGAGCTGACGGCGCCGATCATGGGAGCCGAGGACTTCTCCTACGTCCTTCATCATGTTCCGGGCGCGATGGCGTTCCTCGGCGCCCGCCCTGCCGGCCAGGACCCGGCCACCGCCCCGGAGAATCACTCGAACGTGGTCGTGTTCGACGAGTCCGCCATGCCGATTGGCGTGGCGCTCTATGCGGCGGTGGCGATCCGGCACCTCGCCCGCGACTGATCGGGGCACTCGAAGACGCACGCCGAGGGGCCACATCGGAGAATAGGCCGATGACGAACGACGACGACGCCACCGAGGGCCGGAGCCTGCCCGCCTGCCCGGTCTGCAGCCACCGCCAGTACCGCCAGGAGAAGGGCAAGATCGATTCGGCGTGGGGGATGACCGCCCACCGGGTCGAGATCCTGATCTGCGAGAACTGCGGCTACATCCTGCTGTTCTCGGAAGGCCGGACCCTGTGGGACTTCGATTGACCGATGACCGACCCTGAACCGGTTCGTCGGCGGCTCGCCGCGTTTCCTGAGGCTCTCGCGAGCGCCGCCCGTGGCGCGCCGCAGGCCGCGCCGGCACCGGGCGAGTGGACGCCGAGCGAGATCGTCCGGCACCTCATCGCCGTCGAGGAGCTCGTCTGGCACGTCCGGCTCCGCCAGCTGGCGACCGAGGAGCATCCCCGCTGGGCCTGGGTCGAGCCGGGCCAGTGGCTGGGCGCGCCCGGCGCGGGCCTGGACGATGTTCTCGAGGAACACGCGCGCGTCCGCGCCGCGACGCTCGCGATCCTCGACGGCCTTGGTCCGGACGGCTGGGCTCGAACCGGCACGCATGACACGTACGGCGTCCTCGATGTCGGCGGCCTGATGACCGTTGCTGCCGACCATGACGACGAGCACCTGCGCAGCATCCAGGCGGTCAACACGTGACGGAGCGGCTCGCGCATCGCGAGACCCGATCGACGCGTGTCGCAGCCAACGTTGCCGCGGTCGCCGTTGTCGTGTACGCCGTGCTCTGGGTGCTGACGACCCAGGTCGACGAGATCCGCGCGGTTTCGCCCTTTGCGGTGGATCCGTGGGACGCCGTCGCGAGCTACGCGTCGATCTTCCTGCCGTTCATCGCCGGGCCGACCTGGATCCGCAGCCTCCGCCATCGTGGTCCCGAGCTTCCGGCGGCCACCGCTCGCCGGATCCGCTGGGGCGCGTCCGTTGCGGCCGGGATCGTCCTTGTCGCGTCGCTCGTCGATGCCCAGGCCGTCCTGACCGTCGCGCCCGATGGCGGCGAATTGCCGCTCGTCGTGCGGGGCCTGATCGCGCTCTCGATCGCGGCCTCAGCGCTCGCGCTCTTGCTCAACGCCCGCGCGGCACGCCTGGCGCGGAACGCGCCCGGCGACGCGGCCGTCGAGCCCGAGCCGGACATCGTGGATGACCTGCTCTCGCTCGCGGGCGACGTCGCCCGTCCGCTTGGGCTGCGCGTCCCCGCGGAGCGGCTGACCGGCCCGATCGAGCGCTTCCTCGAGGCGTCATCGATCAGCCCGCGGCGGCACCGGATCCTGTTCGGGGTCCTCCTTGCGGGCGTGGCGGGGATCGCGTTCCCGATCTGGCACACGATCCGGGAAGGCGCGCCGCCATCGATCCTCGTGCCGCTCGCCTTCGCCGTGCTGTTCGGGAGCGGTGTTCTCGCGGCCTATTTCGGCTCGCTCGGCTCGCTCCGCCTCCTCCGCCCCCCGCGCGCCTGAGGTGCGCAGGCCGCCTCTCGAGCCCGTCAGGCCGAGGCGCCCGAGTAGTTCCTGAGGCCGAACCGCCAGAACCAGCGCGTGACCACGAACAACACGGCGGCAAACGCGGTCGCGAGCGCCAGCGTCTCGATCGTCAGCCGCGACGTGAGCGCCTCGGCCGGGACCGTGACGGCGAACGCGATCGGGACGAGGAACGTGAGGCTGATCCGGAGCCAGCCCGGATAGATCGTCACCGGCCAGCGTCCGGACTGGTACAGGCCGTCGAACAGCTCGTGCAGCTCGTCCATCCGGACGATCCAGAACGCCGCGGTCGTCAGGATCAGCCAGAAGCAGTAGACCATCGACGCACCGAGGAGGAGCGTCGCGCCGAACACGAGTGCCGCCCCGAGACCGATCCCGCCCTCGAGCTGACCGATCGCGATCGCGAGGACGATCGCGCCGACGACGATGTCGACCGCCTGCCAGATCCGGAACTCGCGGACGCTGACGATCACCTGGGCATCGGCGGGCTTCGTCAGGACGAAGTCGAGCGTGCCCTGGCGGACATCGGTCATCAGCCGTTCCATGTTCGGCTGGATCGCGGTCCGGATGATCCCGCCCACCAGGATGTGGACGCCCATCACGGCGAGGAGCTCGGCCTGGGTCCAGCCGCCGAGGCTCGTCGTCTGGCCGAAGACGAGCCCGAGGACGGCCAGGCCCGTCGCGAGGGCGAGCGCTGACTGGAAGAGCTGGACCGCGAAGTTCGCCCGGTACTGGAGCTCGTTGAGCGCGCCGATCCGGAAGAAGAGGACGAAGAGACGAACCGCCCGGAACGGATCGGGCCGATCGTCGAAGCGGGCGCCCTGCTGGTCCATCAGCCGCCCACCGCGGCGAAGCGCCGGACCGCAAGCCGCCACGTGACCGCCACGATGGACGCACTGATCGCGATCCAGAGGCCCTGCATCGCGAGCCCGCCGAGGAGCTGGTCGGGCGGCAGCTTCCCGATCAACGCCTCGATCGGGAAGCTGAAGGTCCATTGGAACGGGAGGAAGTCGGCGATGCGTCGCGCCCAGTCCGGCATCAGCGACATCGGGACGAGCCGGCCGGACAAGAGCAGCTCGGCGGTGAAGAAGATGTCGAACACCGGCCCCACCCGGGTGGTCCAGAACGTGACCAACCCGAGGAGCCAGAGGAACATCGACCGGAGGACGTACGCGCCCCAGATCGCGATGAAGAACACGACGACGCCGAGGGGCTCGATCGAGAACGTCGGCTGGAAGAGGAGCGACAGGAACGCCGCGATCGGCAGCCAGAGCACGATGACGACGGCCTTCCAGCCGGCGAGACCGGCGAGGTCGAGGTGGATCGGATGGACGGGCCGCAGGAGCATCCCGGCGAGGTCGCCGCCGCGGACGCGCTCCTCCCATGCCCACGGCGTCAGGGCGATGTTCATGTTCCGGACCAGCGTCCAGACGATGTAGTACGCGGCGAACTCGCCGGGCGTGAAGCCGCCGACCGAGCCGCCCTGCTGGCGGGCCACCGTGGACCACACGACGAGATAGATCACGGGCTCGGTGACCATCCCGATCATGTAGAAGTAGTTCGAGACGCGGTACTGGATCTGACTGGCGATCGCGACCCGCATCTGGGTTGCATAGAGCCCGAGCCAGGCGCGGACAGACGCGAGCGGCCCCGTCGCGAGCGTCGTGAGCGTGGGCGCCGACGAGGTCATCGCGGGCCTGCCGCCTCGGAGGCCGCGCGCTCGTCACGGGCGTCGGCGAAGACGCGCTCGATGACGTCCTCGATCGGCGGGTCCTCGATCGTCAGGTCCGCGACCGGCAGGTCCCGGAGAAGGCGGGTCGTGACGTTCGGCGCGTCTGCCCGGGCGACGCGCAGGATCACCCGCCCGTCCTCGACGGAGAGCACCTCGCCGTATCCGGACAGGTCGGTCGACCCATCGCTCAGCGTCACGCCGATCGTCTTCGTCGTGTCGAAGTTCGCCGACAGCGCCGTGAGCGCGCCGTCGAACAGGATTCGCCCGTGGTGGATGACGACCACCCGCCGGCAGAGCGCCTCGACGTCGGCCATGTAGTGGCTCGTCAGCAGGACGGTCGCGCCGTACCGCCGGTTGTACTCCGCCACGAACGTCCGGATCCGCTTCTGCATCGTCACATCGAGACCGAGGGTCGGCTCGTCGAGGAACAGGACCTGCGGTCGGTGGAGGAGCGCTCCGACGAACTCCATCTTCATCCGCTCGCCGAGCGACAGGTTCCGCACCGGCTTGTCGACGAGCGTGCCGAGGTCGAGGAGCTCGATGAACTCGTCGCGCGTCCGGCGGAAGTCGACGGGCTCGAGGCGGTAGATCGCCCGGATCAGCTCGAACGAGTCGAGGGCCGGCAGGTCCCACTGGAGTTGATTGCGGTTGCCCATGACCATCGTGATCCGGCGGAGGAACGCCGCCTCGCGACGCGCCGGGACATGGCCGAGGACGGTCGCCTCGCCGCCGGTGGGATAGAGCAGGCCGCTGAGCATCTTCAGGGTCGTCGTCTTGCCGGCGCCATTCGGCCCGAGGAAGCCGACGACCTCGCCCGGGGCGATCTGGAACGTGACGCCGTCGACGGCGCGGACGTCGCGATGCTCACGACGGAACAGGCTCCGGACCGCGTTCGCCAGGCCGGCCTCGCGGACCGGGACGCGGAACGTCTTCTCCAGCGCGGTGACGCGGATCGCCGGGTCGGGCACGGGCAGCGCCTCTGGGCACGGGTCGGGGACGAGCGGGGCGAGTTGCCTAGGGTACCCGCGCCGGATCGGCGATACTCGGGGCCAAGGAGGGCCCGTGGACGAGACGCAGCGACGTGGACTGTTGGACCGGTACGGCGCGGGGATCGCCGCGGTCCGTGCCGCCCTGGCCGGGATCACCGAGGCCGAGCTGGACCGGAAGCCGGCCGAGCCGGACGGCTGGACCGCTCGTCAGGTCGCGCACCACCTCGCCGACAGCGAGTCGATGGCTTACATCCGACTCCGCCGGCTGATCGCCGAGGACGACCCGTTCATCCAGGGCTACGACGAGCCGGAGTGGGCCCGCCGCCTGCACTACGACCGGCCGATCGAGACGTCCGTAGCCGTGCTGGCGGCGGTCCGGGCGGCAAGCCTTCAGTTGCTCCAGAGCCTGACGCCTGCGGAGTGGGAACGGACCGGGACGCACAGTGAGTCTGGTCCCTATTCCGTGGAGGGCTGGCTCGAGATCTACGCCGGCCACAGCCACGACCACGCCGACCAGATCCGGCGGGCGCGCGCCGGGTAGCGCTTCTTACTCGGGAACGGCAGCCGCGGCGAAGGCCGCCATCGATGGGAAGGTTGCGTCGGGGCGCGCGTCGGCTGGCGGGGTCGCGCCGCTGCCCGGGCGGTCGTGGCGGCGGTCGATCCAGACGGAGCGGAAGCCGAGCCGCTGCGCCGGCGCGTGGTCGTGGAACAGGCTCTGGGCGACGTGGAGGATCCGACCCTTCGGGACGCCGTCCCTCGCCAGGCGCTCGGTGAGGGCGGCGAAGTTGCGCTCGTCCGGCTTGTAGGAGCCGACCTGCTGCGCAGTCACCACCCACTCGAAGGCGACGCCAAGTCGCTGGTTCGACGCCGCGAACAGATCGTCGTCGCAGTTCGTCAGGACACCGAGACGGAACCGGGTCTTCAGCCGGGCGAGGGCGTCGTGCGAGTCGGGGAATGCGGGCCAGTCGACGACTGAGCCGCCGAGCCGCGCGACCTCGCCCGTTGTGGGCTCGGCGCCGTGTGCCCGCGCGACGGTGGCCATCGCCTCCCCGGCGATCTCGCGATAGCGGCGGTACGGGCCGGCCTCGAGCGCCGCCTCAGCATTGGCATACTCGTCGAGGAGGAGCTCCCCGTCGATGGCGGTGAGGGCCGGGACGCCGCGGAGTGCGGCCAGGATCCCGCGCTCCCAAGCGATCAGGGTCCCGTAGCAGTCGAAGGTCAGCGCGTCGAAGACGCCGTAATCCAGATCGCTCATCGGCGGATTGTGCCCTGCACGCCGCTGGGAGGCGTCGGCCCGTGGACATTCCGCACCGGACGATCCGATCCCGCCCGCGCGCCCGATGGTCGGATTGCCAGGGGTTGACCGCCCGGGAGACCATGGAACAGAACCACGGGGGTGGGAGGTGCTCATGACCAGGACGAACCGCCTGCGCGGCCCGCGGCTCATTGCGGTCGTGATCTGCGGTCTCGCGCTCGCAGCCGTGTCCCTCGGCACCGCATTCGCGGCGCGGAATCAGCCGAGCGTCACGTCCGGACCGACGACCGACGCCAATGCAGCGTCGCCGGAGCTCGAGGACAGCGAGCCGTCAGACGAGAACGAGGCCGAAACCGAGGACGCCGACGAGACCGAGGACGCCGACGAGCACGAGGCGCCACGGCCACCCACCGCCGTCGACGAGAACGACGACGACCAGGGCGAAGACAACGACGATCAGGGCGAGAACGAGCAGGACG
>DASXTH010000039.1:0-23404 GCA_036505555.1 Candidatus Limnocylindrales bacterium
CGCCTAGAGTCGGAACACGTCGCCCGGGCGGAACCGTTGGCGGTTTCGGCCGTGCCAGACCGTGACGCGGCCCAGGCCCTGGACCTGCCAGGCGCCGTCGCGGCCGACGAGCGCGGTGTCCTCGTCGATGCCGAGCGTCACGAGATCGCCCGGCGCCTGGAGGACCACGAGCGCCGCCATCGGCTCGGGGAACGCGTCGTAGTGGGGGATCACCGTCGCGCCGGGCACGAGCCCCAACCCGTCACGCCAGCGGAGCGGCCAGAACAACCGCCGCCGGCGCGTGACCCAGTGCCGCGCAACGAGCGACATCGCGCCGGCTGAGCAGCCGGCGAGGGCGGCGCCACGGCGGTGGGCCGCGACGAGCGCGTCCCCCACCGGCGATCCGACGAGGGAGCTCGAGAGGTGGCCGGGCTTCCCACCCGAGAGGTAGATCAGGTCGGCCTCGCCGATCGCCTGGACGTGCGCCTCGTCGTCGGCGTCGAACCGATCACGGACGAGAACAGGCTCGACCTCGGCACCGAGCTCGGTGAAGTGCTCGACGCCCATCGAGGCCCACCGGCGGAACACCTCTTCGCCGTCCGGCCACGACGCGGTCGGCAGGATCGCGACCCGCGGCCGCGCGCGACCGGTCGCCAGGAGGAGCGCCGCGTCGACGGCGGCCATCCCGGGCAGGAACTCGCCGGACCCGACGAGCGCGATCGGACCCGGTTCCGGCATGCCCGTGAGGATATCCGTGCCTGTGCGACACTGCCCGAGCATGACGCGAGCCCAACGATGGACGCTTCTGGCGGCGATTGTCGCGTCAGGGATCGTCTTCCTCGACAGCACCATCGTGAATCTCGCCCTGAAGAAGATCGGCGAGGAGCTGCCGTCGACGACCGGGCTCGGCGTCCTCGAGGCTCAGGCCTACATCGGTAGCGGCTATCTCGCGGTGCTGGCGGCCCTCCTGATCATCGCGGGGGCCCTCGCGGACCGATATGGGCGGCGTCGGATCTTTACGATCGGGCTCGCGTCGTTCGGCGTCATCTCGGCTCTGTGCGGGCTTGCGCCGACGCTCGAGATCCTCATCGTCGCCCGGCTGCTCCAGGGCGCCGCCGGGGCGCTGCTCGTGCCGGGTTCGCTCGCGATCATCACCGCCGCCTTCGACGGCGCGGCCCGCGGTCGCGCCTTCGGGTTGTGGGCGGCGTCGACCTCGGCCCTGACGCTGCTCGGCCCGATCCTCGGCGGCCTCCTCGTCGACAACGTCTCGTGGCGGGTCGCGTTCCTCATCAACGTCCCGCTCGTCGCGATCGCCCTCTGGGCGGCGCTCCGCCACGTCCAGGAGTCGCGCGACCCCGACGCGGCCGGGCACTTCGACATCCTCGGCTCGATGGTCGGCGCGGTCGCGATCGGCGGTCTGGCGTTCGGGGCGATCCGCGGCCAGGAGTCGCAGTGGACCGACCAGAGCGCCTGGATCTCGCTCGGGATCGGGGCGGTGAGCCTGGTCGTCTTCCCGATCCTCATGGCGACGCGGCCTAACCCGCTCGTGCCACTGTCGCTGTTCCGCAACCGCGAGTTCGCGACGATCAACCTCGCGACGTTCCTGATCTATGGCGCGCTGTACGTCTCGTTCAGCTACACCGCGCTGCTGTACCAGGGGACGCTCGGCTACAGCGCGACCGGCGCCGCCATCATCACGTTGCCCGCCGGGATCCTCCTCGCGACCGTGTCTGCTCGGGTCGGCGGGCTGACCGGGCGTTTCGGATCGCGCGTGTTCCTTGTCGCCGGGCCGACCCTCGTCGCCGCGGGCTATCTCTGGCTCTCCCGAATCCCGGTCACGTCCGCCCCGTGGGTGGCCGACCTCGGCCATCCGGCGACGCTCATCCCCCCGCTCGACGCGATCATCGATGTCCTGCCGTCGACGCTGGCGTCGGGCTTCGGGATGGCGATGGTCGTCGCGCCCCTGACGAGCACGCTGATGGGCTCGATCCCGGCGCGGAACTCCGGCCTTGGGTCGGCGATCAACAACGCCCTGTCGCGAGTCGGTCAGCCGCTTCTTGGCGCCGTGATCTTCGTCGCGATCACGGCCTCGTTCTACAGCGCGCTCGCGACCCATGTGCCGGGGCTCGATCCCGCCGATCCGCAGATCCGGGCGACCGTCGTCCCGCTCAACCCGCCGAAACCAGGCGCGCCGGAGAACGTGCGGGCGGCCGCAAAAATCGCCTCGGTCGACGCGTTCCATCTCTCGGCGCTCGTCTCGGCCGGGTTGATGATCGCGGGCGCGGCAACGTGCTGGGTCGGGCTGCGGCCGGGCGCCGGTCGGGCGAGTGGCGCGGGATCGTCGACGCGAGCGGAGAGCGAGGAGACGGTCGCCGCCGGCCCCGGCTGACGCGCGGAAGACGATGAACCGGGCGGTTGGGCCCGCCCGGTTCGGTGCCGTTCTGGAGACGAGTCCGTCAGGCGGGCGGAGCCTCGTCGGTGTTGTCAGCCGGAGGAGCCGCAGGCGGCGCAGCGGGCGGTGCGGCCGGGGTCGTCGGCGGTGCAGCCGGCGGCGGTGTGGTCGTCCCGCCAAAGTTCGGCATGGCCGGCTTGACGATCTGGTACTCCTGCCAGGCGCCCCAGGCCATGAGCGCGGCGCCCACGACGTTCAAGATCAGGGTCAGGATCAGGCCGCCGCCGAAGTAGCTCGCGAGACCCAGGTAGCGAAGGATCGGCAGGACGTCGAGGAGGATCAGAAGCGCGACGATCCCGCTGATCGCCAGGACGATGAGCGACACAGGCGCCGGCCAGGTCACGTTCATCGTCGGCGTGTACTTGATGTAGAAGATCGCGAGGACGGCCAGCGCCCCGAGGAGGGCAATCGTGCTCGAGCCGACTCCGTACGAGATCAGGCCGACGATCCAGCCCAGGATGATCAGTCCACCGCCGATCGCAGAGAGTCGCTCTCGTGGGTTGAGCTTGTTCCACACGTCCTGGAGCTGTGCCATGCATCACCCTCCCGTGTCTCCCGCCATATCCGGGCGGGGTGCGTCCCCACGTGTAGGGTAACGATCGCGGGGTCCGGAATCTAGGCCTGACGTTCGTTCCCCTCCATACTCGCCGAATGAGTGCGACACGCGACTGGGATGCGGCGACGTATGACCGCGTCGCCAACCCGCAGGCGCGATGGGGCGCGGCGGTCGTCGACCGGCTGCCGCTTGCGGGCGACGAGACCGTCCTCGATGCCGGGGCGGGGTCGGGTCGGGTGACGGAGCTCCTCGCCGAGCGGCTGCCCAAAGGGCGGGTGATCGCGCTCGACGGCTCGCCGTCAATGATCGCGGAGGCGCGGCGCCGGCTGTCGCGGTTCGGCGATCGCGTCGAGTACGTCGTCGCCGATCTGAGCCGGCCGTTCACGCTCCCGGACGGCGTGGTCGCCGACGCGATCCTGTCAACCGCGACGTTCCACTGGATCCTCGACCACGACGCACTGTTCCGGAACCTCGCCGCGGTCGTCCGACCTGGCGGTCGCCTCGTCGCGCAGTGCGGCGGCGCCGGCAACGTTGCCTCGGTGATGGCCGTGCTGGCGACGGTCGGCGACGGCTGGCTGGGCGAGAAGGAGTTCGCGACGCCCGAGGAGACCGCCCAGCGCCTCGCCCGGGCCGGCTTCGTCGACATCGAGACGTGGCTCCAGCCGGAGCCAACTCGGTTCGAGCCTGGCGAGCCGTTCGAGACGTTCCTGCGCACGGTCATCCTCGGACCGCACGTCGCGCGACTGCCGGATGCGAAGCGAGGCGCCTTCGTCCACGAGGTTGCCTCGCGGCTGCCGGAGCCCCTGATCGACTACGTGCGGCTCAACATCGTGGCGACGCGGGGCTGATCGATCACGAGTGACCCGAATCTCGGGTCACGGCCTGGCGTCTACCGCACGACCCGGAACGCCTCGCCGTGCCCGGGGATCACGATGTCGGCGACCGCCAGGACCCGTGCCCGCTGCACCTCGAGCACGCGTTGCTCCGGCGCGTACGGGTCTACCTCGGGCGTCCGGTCGGCGCGCCACCACAGATGGGTCAGTGCGTAGACCGCGTCGTCAGCGCTCACGATCAGCGACAGGTCCTCTTCGGTGTGGCCGGGCGTGAGCCAGAGCTGGACGTGGTCGGTGATGTCCCAGCCGTCGCCCGGATGATCGAGCCACAGGTCGTTCTGGTAGCGGGCCCAGAAGTCGATCACCTCGGCGTTCGGGAAAAGTGCCGCGTTCATCGTGTGATCGGGATGGTGGTGGCTGAACGTGACGTGGGTCACCTGTCCGGGGGCGATCCCGCGCTCGCGCAAGGGGTCGAGGATCCGGGCGTGGGACGCGACCAGGCCCGGGTCGGCGACGATGATCGCGTCGCCGTCGCGGATCAGGCTGATGCTGCTCCCGACCCGGCTGTCGGCCCGGATGTAGCCCGCGTGGATGAGCTCGACGGTCGCCATCGCCGGAGGATACGTCCCGCGGTCCGGGCCAAGCCCGATCGGCCCGCAGGGCGGTGTCATCCTCGGCGGCATGACCCATCCTGATGGCGCCGCCGACCTCGTCCTGACCGGTGGCCACGTCCACACCGTCGATCCGGCGGGCCCGCGAGCGGAAGCCGTCGCCATCCACGGCGAGCGGATCAGCGCGGTCGGCACCGCCACCGATATCCATGATCTGATCGGACCGCGGACGCGGGTCGTCGACCTCGCCGGTCGCCTCCTCCTCCCGGGCTTCCAGGACGTTCACATCCACCCGATCTTCGCGGGCGTCGACCGCCTCCAGTGCGACCTGCGCGACGCTCGTGGACGCGATGGCGTCCTGGCCACGATCCGCGCCTATGTCGAGACCCATCCGGACGAGCCGTGGATCGTCGGCAGTGGCTGGTACATGGCCGACTTCGAGCGCGGCACGCCACGGCGTGAGGACCTCGACGCGATCGTGGCGGACCGGCCGGCATTCTTCCCCAACCGGGACGGCCACTCGACCTGGGTGAACACGAAGGCGCTGGAGCTCGCCGGGATCGACCGTGACACGCCCGATCCCGAGGACGGCCGGATCGAGCGGGACCCCGACGGGACGCCGACCGGGACGCTCCACGAGGGCGCGGCCCACGCGGTCGAGATGCTGATGCCCGAGGTCACGGCGGCCACGATGGCCGACGGGCTCCGTCTGGCCCAGACCTACCTCCACTCCCTCGGGATCACGGCGTGGCAGGACGCGATCGTGCGTCCGGAGGATCAAGCGGTGTACCGCGCCGCCGCGGAGGCCGGCTGGCTGACCGCCCGGGTCGAGGCCGCGATGTGGTGGGAGCGCGAGCGCGGCGGCGAGCAGATCGCGGAGCTGATCGAACGCTCGCGGACCGGCTCGGTCGGGCGGCTTCGCGTGAACAGCGTGAAGCTGATGCAGGATGGCGTCCTCGAGACGTACACCGGAGCGATGATCGAGCCGTATCTCGGGCTCGACGGAGCACCGACGGACAACCGCGGGATCAGCTTCATCGACCCGGAGCGGCTGCCGGGCTGGGTGACGGAGCTGGACGCTGCCGGGCTGCAGCCGCACTTCCATGCGATCGGCGACCGCGCGGTCCGCGAATGCCTGGACGCCGTCGCAGCCGCGCGGTCGGCCAACGGGCCCTCGGACACGCGCCCACACATCGCCCACATCCAGGTCATTCATCCCGACGACGTGCCGCGCTTCGCGGCGCTCGATGTCGTGGCGAATGCCCAGCCTCTCTGGGCGTGCCACGAGGCGCAGATGGATGCCCTCACGATCCCGTTCCTTGGGCCGGTGCGGACGACGTGGCAATACCCGTTCCGCTCGCTCGTCGCGGCGGGTGCACGGCTGGCGATGGGCTCGGACTGGAGCGTCTCGACGCCGAACCCGCTCGAGGAGATGGAGGTCGCCGTCACCCGCGTATATCCCGAATCGCGCGGCGAGACCGAGCCGTTCCTGCCGGAACAGGCGCTCCGGCCGGACGAGGCGATCCGGGCGTTCACGCTCGGCTCGGCGTGGGTGAACCATCTCGACACCGAGACCGGCTCGATCGCGGTCGGCAAGCTCGCCGACCTGACGGTGCTCGACCGCGACCTGTTCGCGCCAGGAGCCGGCCCGATCGGCGACGCTCGGGTCCTGGCCACGCTCGTCGGCGGCCAGATCGTCCACGAGGCGCCGGAGCTCGGCTGAACGCACATCCCGCCGCTACGCCGGATGACGTAGCCGATTCATGTCCGCAGTGGGTGGGTGCGAGCGGTGCTGAGCGTGATGATCTCGTCGTGATCCCAGACAGGGATCGGAAAGGAGAGATCAGACGTGTTCAGCCTCAGCCACCTCTACGTCGCAGCTCACCAGGCAGAGATGCTCAACCTCGCAGCCAACGAGCGCCTCGCCCGACCGCAGGCGACGACCGCGAGCCGAATCCGCCTCAGCGCATCGATCAGCACTCTCTGGTCCCTCCTGGGCGGGCCGGCCGAGCGACCGCTGACCCCCAACCTCGACAACTACCCGTTCCGGGGCTGACCTCCACAGCCCCCTTCGTCCCTCCTCCACGCGAACGCGTCCGTCCTCCGGCGGGCGCGTTCGTCGTTTCCGGGGAAGGCGGCCGGTGCGCCACACGCGGCACGAGCAGCGCCGCGCACGGCAGGCGCAGCACCGATCAAGCTGTCGGCAGGTCCTCGGGACGGTCGATGTCCCGGAGCGTCTCGCCCTCGGGATCGAGCGGCCGCCACTCCGCGTCGTCGAGGATCCGGGTCGGGAGACGCTCGAACAGGCTGCGCAGCCGCCGCTCGCCGTCCGCGACGAGCCGTTGAGCGACGTCGGTCGCGGCGCCGGTCCGGACGGCGGCTGGCAGCGGGACGAGGGCGCCGCGGGCCCGCAGGACGACCGCGCCGACGCCAGCGTCCAGCTCGAGCCGGCGCGCGAGCAGCCGCAGGACCCCGGGCCGGAGCAACGGCATGTCCCCGCCCACCACGAGCACGAGTGGTTGTGCAACCGAGGTCAGGCCCGTCAGCAGCCCAACGAGCGGGCCGCCGTGCCGCTCGAGGTCGTGGACTACGCGAAGCCGCGGGTCGATCGGCGGGAACGATCGTTCGTCGCCCGGTGCGAGCACGACGACGACCTCGCTCGTGACGATGCCGAGCGCGGCGATCGCCCGATCGAGCAGCCGCTCGTCGCCGACGCGGGCGACCAGCTTGTCCGAGCCGAACCTCCGGGACCGCCCGCCGGCAAGGACGATCCCGCTGATCTCGAGCGGGGCCGACGACTCGGTCACGAGACCGGCTCGGCGGCGCGGGTCGGCTCATCGTCCTGGCTGAGGGTCGCGGCGCGAGGCCCAGGAACGTGGCCCGCCGGCGTCCGACGCAGGATCGCCCGCCGGTCGAGGTCCTCGAGGATCGCCAGCACGTACTTCCGGCTCGTCCCGGTCGCGTCGCGATAGGCCGCCGGGGTCAGCGGCGCCGTCGCCGCGAGTTCGACGGCGCGCGTCGCGAGGTCCCGCCAGACCGGGAACGCCCACGCGAGATCGTCGTCGAGCCGGACGATCCGGTTCGCTTGCTCCAGGAGCCGGATGCCCTCCGGCGGGCAGCGAGTCGCCCGGGCGACCTCGGCGAGGGAGGGCGGACTCGGGACCGACAGGCTCGCGACGAGCCGGTCCATCGCCTTGGCGAGCTCCGGACTCGGCCCAGCGGCAACGTCGCCGGGCGGGCGCACCCGATCGCCATCGCGGGCCAGGACACCGGCGGCGACGAGGCCCCGGATCCGTTCGGTCACGATGGTGTCGCCGCCGCTCAGCGGACCGATGCGCCGCCGGAGATCGGCCGCTCCGATGCGACTGAGCTCGGCGATCGGGATGCCGGGTCGTGCGGCGACGGTGTCCTGCAGGGCTCGGTCGAGGCCGTCCGCCACATCGGGCGCGAGCCCCACGGCAGTTCCCGTCCCGGCGCCATGGAGCTCGAGAATCGCCGCGTGCCAGGCGTCCGAGCCGGCCGGGCCTGCTGCGAGCGCCCGGACGCGCTGCGGGGGCGCCCGCCGGCGGGCGACGCCCCGGGCCGGCTCCGGGTCGAGAACCCACCCGCCGACGAGGGTCTCGGCCGGCGACGGGCGGCGGAGCACGAAGCGGTCGCCGGCGGCGACGGCGATCGGACGATCGAGGCGGACGATGGCGGTTCCGCCACCGTCGTCGAGCTCGACCGCGTCACGGCCGACCCGACCGAGCGTGCCGGTCACCCGCGCGGTGCCGAGATGGAGCGTGATCTTCGCCCGGTCGGCGGGGAGCTGACCGGCGCGTCCCGGCCGAGTCGGTCCGAAAGAGACGGCCAGCGGGCGGAGAGCGACGAGGATCCGATCCGACGCGACGATGGACGGGTCGTCGGTCAGGACGACGCCGCGCTCGAGGCCCGCTACTCCGTCGCCGGCGACGTTCAGCGCCACCCGACCGGCCGCAGCCGCGTCGACGGTCCGGTTGTGGACCTGGACCTCACGGACCCGGATCTCCCGAGCGACTCCGGCCGGGACCACACGGAGCACCGCCCCGTGCGCGATCGGCCCACCACGCAGCGAGCCGGTCACGACGGTCCCGCGGCCGCGCACCGAGAACACGCGGTCGATCGCGAGACGGCTGCCCCCGGCCCGGATCCTGGGCGGGCGCGCAAGCGAGCGGTCGCGCAGGTCGAGCAGTGCGGTGCGCAACTCGGCGATCCCCTGACCGATCGTCGCCGATACGGCGACAACCGGGGCCCCCCGCAGCGTCGTCGGCGCCACGAGCTCGGCGGCAGCGGCCTTCACCTCGGTCAGCCGTTCGGGCGTGACGACGTCCGCCTTCGTGACGACCACGACCCCGTCCGAGATCTCGAGGGCGTCGAGGAGCTCGAGATGCTCGATCGTCTGGGCGCGCGGTCCGTCGTCGGCCGCGATGACCAGGATTGCCGCGTCGATCTCGGCTGCGCCGACCAACATGTTGCCGACGAACCGGTCGTGGCCGGGCACGTCGACGAAGTCGAGCTCGGTTCCGTCGTCCAGGGCCAGGTGGGCGTAGCCGACATCGATCGTCATGCCGCGGGCGCGCTCCTCGGGCAGGCGATCGGCATCGATCCCGGTCAGCGCGCGCAGGACGGTCGTCTTGCCGTGGTCGATGTGGCCGGCAGTGCCGATGACGACGGTCATCTCCGTCCCGCGTGCGCGCCTGCTGCCTCGATCGCGCGTGCGAGCGTCTCGTCGTCCTCGTCGCG
The DNA here is from genome assembly GCA_036505555.1 of Candidatus Limnocylindrales bacterium. Lineage (GTDB taxonomy): Bacteria > Chloroflexota > Limnocylindria > Limnocylindrales > CSP1-4 > CF-46. Next base: position 9,193 of record DASXTH010000039.1, read on the forward strand.
AACCGTCCGGAGGTCGAGAACCACGCGGCCGTCCTCGATCCGCCCGATCACGACGAGGTCGCCTCGATCGCGGAGCGCTGCGAGGAGCCGATCCGCCGATCGTGCCGCGAGGGCGACCCCGGCGGAGGGCAGCGTCTGACCGGGCAGGCTGCCGCCACCGACGGCCGATCGCAACTCGACGACCGTCGCCGCCTCACCGATCCGGGCGGCGACCCGCTCGGCGCGCTCCCGCAGGCGCTCGACCGGCGTCCGGATCATCTGCCAGACGGGGATTGCGGTCTCGGCGAGGCCGGCCCGGTAGAGCCCCAGCGTGGCCGCGACCCCGAGCAGCGTGGCCTTGTCGGGGCGCATCGCCCGCGCCAGCGGATCGCGCCGCATCCGGGCGATGAGATCGGCGCGGCCGACGACCAGCCCGGCCTGCGGACCGCCGACGAGCTTGTCGCCGCTGAACGTCACGATGTCGGCGCCCGCCGCGAGTCGCTCACGGGGCATCGGCTCGTGGGCGAGCCCGAACCGCTCGGTCGGCAGCAGCGCGCCAGAGCCGAGGTCGTCGATGACGATCGCACCGTGGCGGTGGGTGATCTCCGCCACCTCGCCACCGTCCGGCGCCTCGATGAACCCAGCCATCGTGAAGTTCGAGGCGTGGACGCGGAGGACGGCACGGGCCCGGCCCTCGGCGAGCGGCGCTTCGTAGTCGGCAGCCCGCGTCCGGTTCGTCGTCCCGACGTCGATGAGCTTGGCACCGGCGCGGCGGATGATTTCGGGGATCCGGACGCCGCCTCCGATCTCGACGAGCTCGCCGCGCGACACGACGATGCCGCCGCGTCCGGCCAGGGCGCACGCAAGCGCGAGGGCGGCGGCGTTGTTGTTCGTGACGAGCGCGTCCTCGGCGCCTGTCAACGCGATCAGGTGTTCCTCGGCGAGGCGGAACCGGGCGCCTCGCCGTCCGGTCGCCGGGTCCATCTCGAGGAGAAGGCAGTCGGCGACGGCCGCTGCCGCCTCGATGGCGATCTCCGGCCACGGGGCCCGCCCGAGGTTCGTGTGGATGACGATGCCCGTCGCGTTGATCACCCGACGAACGACGGGGGCCGCGAACCCGTCGAAGCGCACGAGGACGTCGCTGGCCAAGTCGTCGATCGGGCGAGGGTCGAGGCCCGCGATCAGTCGGTCGCGCTCATCAGCGACGACGGCGCGGGCGACCTCGAGAACCGCGTCGTGGCTTCGCTCGACGGCCGATCGGGCGTGCACGGCTGCGAGGACGCGCTCGACGCTCGGCGGACGGGGACGGCCGACCGGTTGCGACGACATCGGACCTCCACGCGAACGGGTCTGGCGGGAGCGGATGGGAGTCGAACCCATCACGCCGCGCCTGGCGCAGCGTCACCGGTGTTGAAGACCGGGGAACCCACCGGGGCCCATCCACTCCCCACGGAACGATGGTATCGCCACTGACTGTCGCGCCTGGACGACGCTGGACTTCGTTGGATCCTCCGGTCCGCGCTCACGGGCCCTCAAGCCCGCTCGCTGACGGTCCTCGGATCCGCCTCGCCGGCCTCGCCCATCCGCGACGATCGCAGACTCGTGCGACGAACGCAGTCGCGATTCGCCGACTGGCGACGTTGCTTCGCGTCGGCGATGAGTTTCGGCGGCGGCCGTCGTCTGGATGGGTGGCGCCGACGAAGACCCGTGATGCGGGCCCTCACCGGCGCCTCCGCATGCCCCGCCTATCATCGTCGGGTGACCACGCTCGACGCCCCGACGCTCCCGCCGATCCACCTGACCGACCTCACTGACTGCGGCGGGTGCGCGGCGAAGCTCGGGGCGGATCTCCTTGCGGACGCGTTGAGCGGGCTCGGCGCCGCGGGCGCGGAGCCCGCACAGCTCCTCGCCGGCCTCGAGCGAGCCGACGACGCGGCCGCGTACCGGATCAGCGACGACCTGGCGATCATCGGCACGCTCGACTTCTTCCCGCCGCTCGTCGACGACGCCCGGACGTTCGGCGAGATCGCGGCCGCGAACGCGCTGAGCGACGTGTTCGCGATGGGTGGCCGCGTCCTGTTCGCGCTGTCGATCGCGGCGTTTCCCGAGGAGCTGCCGCCGGACGTGCTCCGGGCCGTGTTCGAGGGTGCGGCCTCGAAGGTCCGCGAGGCCGGCGGGACGCTCGCCGGCGGCCACACGATCCGTGATCCGGAGCCGAAGTACGGGCTCGCGGTGATCGGCGCCGCCCATCCCGACAAGCTCCTCCGGAAGGGTGGGGCGGCGCCCGGCGACGTCCTGCTCCTCACCAAGCGACTCGGGACTGGCCTGCTTGTCAGCGGGCGGCGCCAGGGGCGGACTCGGGACGACGACCTCGCCGGAGCCGTCGATCAGATGCGGACCTTGAACCGCGCCGCATCAGACGTCCTCGTCGCCCAGAGGGTGCGCGGCGCGACCGACGTCACGGGGTTCGGCCTGCTCGGACACGGCCTGGAGATGGCGCGGGCGTCCGGGACGCGGTTCGTCTTCGAGGGAGCGGCGTTGCCCGCGCTGGACGGCGCACTCGAGCTGGCGGCGGCCGGCGTCGAGACCGGCGGGGCGGCGCACAACCGGCGGTTCGTCGCCTCGAGCCTGGAGATCGGCGACGTCGCGCCTGCGGTCGTCACGCTTGCCCACGACCCGCAGACGTCCGGCGGGCTGCTTACCGCGGTGCCTTCCGCGGACCTGGACGCGGTCCGTGACGGACTGACGAACGCCGGAGTCGATCAGTGGGTCGTCGGGCGCGTCGAGCGTGTCCCGGCCGGAGGCGCGCCGGGCGTCGCGCTCGGGTGATCGTCGGACTGATCCCGGCCCACAACGAGGAACCGCGGGTCGGCGCGGTCGTCCGCGAGGCCCGCGAGCACCTCCGGGTCCTCGTGGTCGACGACGGCTCCAGCGACGACACCAGCGCGCGCGCCCGCGACGCGGGGGCCGAGGTCATCGAGCAACGCCCGAACCAGGGCAAAGGCGCCGCGCTCCGGACCGGGTTCCGCCAGGCCCTCGCCGAGGGCGCGGAGGCAATCCTGACGCTCGACGCCGACGGCCAGCACGACCCGACAGAGATCCCTGCGTTCCTCGTCGCGTGGTCGTCCCACGCCCGACCGGATCTCGTGATCGGGCGGCGCAGCTTCGCCGAGATGCCGGCGGTCCGGCGCCTGTCGAACGTGCTCGGAGGTCGGGCGTTCTCGTGGGCCGTCGGGCGGCCGATCCCGGACAACCAGTCGGGCTACCGGCTCGTCTCGCGCCGGCTCGCGGAGGCGACCCTCCTCAGTGACGAGCCCGGATTCGCCTTCGAGGTCGAGCAGATCACGACCTGCATCCGGATGGGTGGCCTGATCGCCTGGGTCCCGATCCGGACGATCTACGCCGGCGCGCCATCGCACATCCGCCCGCTCGCGCACCTTCGCGAGTTCGCCCGGATCGTCCGCCAGGCCCGGCGCGACATCCGGCGTCCGCTCGGCTGAGCGGTGGAGGAGTTCCTCAAGCCCTACGCGATCGTGTTCGGGACCGCCGCCGCCCTGTTCGTCGCCTGGCGGATCCTTCGGTCGGTCCTGGCCGGCTGCGGCCGGTTCGCGGTTGGCCAGGCAACGCGGCTCACGCGACGACGCCATCCGGTCAGCACCGTCGCCCCGGGCGCGAATGCGTGGTCGTGCGGTCGCTGCCGCTCGGTCAACCGCCCGGACGCGGACGTTTGTTACTCGTGCCGCGGTCCCCGCTCGGAGGTGGAGCACCTCCAGGGGCGGATCTGAGCTCAGCGTCCGGGCACGGAACTGGCACTGGCCGCCGGGATCGCAACCACCTCGACGACGATCCGGGTCGCGTAGCCGCCGACGACGTACACCAGGACGAGAATCAGGGCCGCGGCACTGAGCATGATCGCAAAACCGCTGATCCGCGCCTCGTGGACCCGCGATCGATCGCGACGCACCGGCATCGAGGGAGCCTAGCAGCACGGATCGCGCCCGAGCAGGCACGCCGGCGGGCACGCCTGCCGCCGAACAGCGCCCGGTCGTACACTCGCCGGGTCAGCACTCGCTCGGAGGCACCCGTGCCGAAGAACTACGTTCGCTTGACCCAGCCCCTCGTCCGCGACTCGAAGGACGCACCACTGCGCCCCGCGAGCTGGGACGAGGCCCTGACCAGGGTCGTCGAGGGGTTCCGCGCTGCGAAGGCGGCCTATGGACCCACGACGTTCGGTGTCTTCTCGTGCTCGAAGGCGACCAACGAGGTCAACTTCGCCGCGCAGAAGTTCAGCCGGTCCGTGCTGGGCAGCAACAACATCGACAGCTGCAACCGGACCTGACACGCCCCGAGCGTCGCCGGTCTGGCGACCGTGTTCGGTGCCGGTGGCGGCACAAGTTCATACCGTGAGGCCGAGGAGACCGACCTGATCGTCCTCTGGGGCAGCAACGCCCGGGAGACGCATCCGATCTTCTTCCATCACCTCCTCCGTGGCGTCCGCAACGGCGCCCGGCTGTATGCGGTCGACCCGCGGCGGACGAGCTCGGCTGAGTGGGCCGACGTCTGGCTCGGCCTCGACGTCGGGTCGGACATCGCGCTCGCCAACGCGATCGGGCGCGAGATCATCGCCGCCGGTCTCCAGGACCAGGCGTTCATCGACCGGGCGACGAGCGACTACGAGGCGTACAAGGCGAAGGTCGAGAGCTACACGCTCGACTACGCCGAGCGCGAGACCGGCGTCCCGGCCGAGGCCATTCGCGAGCTCGCCCACGCCTTCGCGACCGCCGACAAGGCGATGATCTGCTGGACCCTCGGGATCACCGAGCACCACAACGCCGTCGACAACGTGGTTGCGCTGATCGATCTCGTGCTCCTGACCGGGCACGTCGGGCGTTGGGGGAGTGGCGTGAACCCGCTCCGTGGCCAGAACAACGTCCAGGGCGGCGGCGACATGGGCGCCCTGCCGGACCGGCTGCCGGGCTTCCAGCATGTCGAGAACGACGAGCTCCGGGCGAAGTTCGACGCGAAATGGGGCGTGACCGTCCCCCCGAAGCGTGGCTGGCACCTCTCGGCGATGTTCGACGCCATGGAGCGCAGCGAGCTCCAGGCGATCTACGTGATCGGCGAGAATCCGGTCCAGTCGGAGGCCGACCAAAAGCGCGCGAAGCATCTCCTCTCGACGCGCGACTTCATGGTCGTCCAGGACATCTTCCTGACCGCGACCGCAGAGCTCGCCGACGTCGTCCTGCCGGCCGCCGCGTCGTGGGCGGAGAGCGAGGGAACGGTCACGAACTCGGAGCGTCGCGTGCAGCGAGTGCGCAAGGCGCTTGAGCCGCCGGGCGAGGCGCGCGACGACCTCTGGATCATCGAGGAGATCGCCCGGCGGATGGGCGCCGACTGGGGCTGGCAGTCGGCCGAAGACGCCTGGGACGAGCTCCGGGCGCTCTCGCCGGTCCACGCCGGGATGTCCTACCGCCGGCTGGAGGAGCTCGGCGGGATCCAGTGGCCGTGCTACGACGAGACTCACCCGGGCGAGGTGTTCCTCCACTCCCGCCTGTGGGAGGACCCCGTGCCGGGCAACCGCGTGCCGTTCCAGGCGGTCGACCACGATCCCCCCGTCGACAAGCTCACCGACGACTACCCGATCCGGCTGACGACTGGCCGCCGGCTCGACTCGTACAACACCGGCGTCCAGACCGGCGGCTACACCTCGCCGCTGCGGCGCGGCGAGTCGCTCGACATCTCGCCCGAGGATGCGGAGACCTACGGCCTCGCCGATGGTGAGCGCGTCCGCGTCGTGTCGCGGCGCGGGCAGGTGGAGGCGCCGATCCGGATCGACGAGTCGCTCCGGCCGGGCCTCGTCTTCATGACGCTCCACTTCCAGGACGACGTCGCGACGAACCTCCTCACGATCGATGCGACCGACCCCCGGTCCGGCACGGCCGAGTTCAAGGCGACCGCGATCCGGATCGAGAAGCTCGAGGCGCCGGTCCCGGCCTGATCGCGTGCCAGATCCGCCATCCGGGCCCGGTCGTAGACTCGTGACGTGAGCGTCCCTGCCCGCATCAGCATCGTCACGATCGGCGTCCAGGATGTCGCTCGCTCCGTCCGCTTCTACGAGGCGCTCGGCTGGGAGCGGGCGAGCTCCTCGATGGACGAGATCGCCTGGTTCCGGACCGCCGACGGATATCTCGGGATCTTCGGCTGGCGCGACCTCGTCGAGGACGCCCAGCTCATCGAGCCGACGCGCGGGAGCTTCGGTGGCATCACCCTCGCGATCAACGTCGAGACCGCCGAGATGGTCGACGCCGCCCTCGACGAGGCGATCGCCGCCGGCGGGACACTGCTCAAGCCCGGCACCGAGCTCCCCTTCGGCTACGGCGGCTACTTCGCGGACCCCGACGGGCACGTCTGGGAGGTCTGCTACAACCAGGGCTTTCCGATCGGGCCAGACGGCCGGATCACGATCGACTGAGGGACAGACGTGCAGATCATCGAGACTCCCGACGCCCCGAGCGGCAACGCCGGCGGGCGCTTTCCGTACAGCCAGGCGGTCGTCGCCGGCGGGCTGGTGTTCGTCTCGGGTCAGGGCCCGTTCGAACCGGGAACCGGAACGATCGTCGGCGCCACGATCCAGGAGCAGACCCGCCAGGCCCTCGCAAACGTCCAGGCGATCCTGGAAGCCGCCGGCAGCTCGATGGAGCGCGTCGTGAACGTCACCTTCGTCCTGACCCGCCCCGAGGACTTCGCCGGAATGAACGAGGAGTGGGCGCGCTGGTTCCCAACGAACCCGCCGGCCCGTTCCGGTGCCCGGCACCCGCTCCAGGTCGAGAACCTCCTGATCTCGATGGCGGTCATCGCCGAGGCATGACCGAGCTCTCGCATCGCGCGACGCGGACCGTCGACCAGCGGCCCGAGGTCGTCCACGATCGGCTCCTCGAGCTGGCCGAGCGGCTGCGTACGGAGCTCCCCCCGATCAAGCCCGACACGCGGGCCGCGAGCGCCCTCGGGGTGACGGGCAGCCTCGGGCTCGAGATCCGCGATCGCGGACCGAACCGGATCGAGCTCCTGACGACACGTGGTCGGGTCCGCGGCCAGGGCGCGGTGGATCTGGCCGCGAGCGAGGATGGGCAGACGACCGTGACCGTCGCGCTCGCGGTCAAGCCCGACGGCTTCGCCGGCAATCTGATGCTCGGCGTCGCGCTGCGGACGATGCCGAATCTCGAGCGCGATGTCATCCAGGGCCTCGAGGCCGGCATGGACGACCTCGCGGTCGAGCTCGCGAAGCCCGACGACGAGTGGGATGCTTCGAGCTGGCAACCGCCGGGCGTGCCGGCGCGAGGCTGAGGCCGGGGTCTGAGGAGGAGTTGATCATGCCCAGCGCCCAGCGGACGATCCGGATCGACCGCCCCGCCGATGCGGTCTTCGCGTTCCTGACCGACCCCGCGAACGATCCGACATGGCGCTCCGGTCTCCGCGAGATGCGCGCCGAGGGCCCGCTGGGTGTCGGCCGACGGATCCACCAGGTCGTCGCCGGGCCGGGTGGCCGCGGCATCAACGCCGACATCGAGGTCACGACCTACGATCCGCCGTCGCGGTACGCCTTCCGAACCGTCAGCGGGCCGGTCCGGCCGGAGGGTGAGTACCGGCTGGCGGCGGCCGGCGACGCAACGGACCTGACCTTCGCGCTCACCGCCGAGGTCGGCGGCTGGAAGAAGCTCCTGATGGGTGGAACCGTCCAGAAGTCGATGGACGCCGAGATGGCGGCGCTGGACCGGGCGAAGGCGACCCTCGAGGCTCGGTGAGGAACGCGGCGTCGTCCGTCTCGATGCCCGGCTAGACTCGGGCCGATGGATCTGCACGTCATCGGGCCGCTCGCGACGCCAGCGGAGCGCGCGGCAGTCGACAGCGTGCTCGGTCCGCCGGAGTCCGGCTGGCGTGGGGGCCCGCGCGATCCACGGACCGATGGGCACGTCGCGCGTGGCGGTCACGAGGCGCGGTCACGGCGCGACCAGCTGCTCCCGGTCCTCCATGCCGTCCAGTCGCGGATCGGCTGGATCAGCCAGCCGGCGCAGAACTACATCAGCCGACGCCTGACCGTGCCGCCCGCCGAGATCTACGGCGTCGCGTCGTTCTATGCCCTGTTCGCGACCACGCCCCGTCCACCGATCGTCGCCCATGTCTGCGACGACCTCGCCTGCCGGCTGGCCGGCTCCGAGGAGGTCTGCGCGGATCTCCAACGGACGCTTGGGCCGGAGGGCACGCCGGCAGCGGACGGTGAGCGAACCTGGCTACGCTCGCCCTGTCTCGGGCTGTGCGAACGAGCGCCGGCGGCGATGGTCACCGTGGCCGGAACCGAGCCGCAGACGATCGCGACAGGGCCCGTGGACGCGGTCGGTGTCGCGTCGCGGCTGGCGCCACGGACCGGGTCGTGGACGGAGTCCAGGTCATCGCTCCCGCAGGCGGGCCAGCCGGGCCTGCGTCTTCTTGCCCGAGTCGACGTGGTCGATCCCACGTCGATCGACGCCTACCGCGCCAGCGGCGGCTTCGTCGCGCTCGAGCGGGCCCGGCGGATCGGGCCGCAGCAGGTGATCGACGAAGTGACGGCCTCGGGGCTCGTCGGTCGCGGCGGCGCCGCGTTCCCGACCGGCCGCAAGTGGGCCGCCGTGGCACAACACCCGGCCCAGCCCCACTACGTGGTCTGCAACGCGGACGAGTCGGAGCCGGGGACCTTCAGCAACCGCGTGCTGATGGAAGGCGACCCGTTCGCCGTCGTCGAATCGATCGCGATCATGGCGTTCGCCGTGAGCTCCGCAAAGGCCTACATCTACATTCGCGGCGAGTACCCCGACGCGGATCGCGCGCTCGCGGAGGCCATCCGCCAGTCGAGCGAGGCCGGGCTCCTCGGCGACCTCGACATCGAGCTGCGGCGCGGCGCCGGCGCCTACATCTGCGGCGAAGAGACCGCCCTCTTCGAGTCGATCGAGGGCAAGCGCGGCGAGCCGCGCAACAAGCCGCCGTTCCCGGTCGAGGTCGGGCTGTTCGGCAAGCCGACGGCGATCAACAACGTGGAGACGCTCGTCAACGTCCTCCAGATCGTCGGCGACGACGGCGGCGCGGCTGCCTTCAAGGCGATCGGCACGGAGGGTTCCACCGGCCCGAAATTGTTCTGCGTGTCGGGGAGTATCACCAACCCCGGCGTCTATGAGGTCGAGTTCGGCGTCACACTCGGCGAGCTGATCGACATGGCCGGCGGCGTCGCCGGCGGCCGAAGCCTCAAGGCCGTCCTCCTCGGCGGCGCGGCCGGCGTCTTCGTCGGGCGCGAGGCGCTCGAGACGCCGCTGACGTTCGAGGCGACCCGGGCCATCGGCGCGACGCTCGGCTCGGGCGTCGTGATGGTCTTCGACGAGACGGCCGACATGGTCGGCGCACTGACGCGGATCGCTCGGTTCTTCCGCGACGAGTCGTGCGGCCAGTGCGTCCCGTGCCGGGTCGGCACGGTGCGCCAGGAGGAGCTCCTCGCGCGCCTCGCTTCCGGGGCGGCCGCGGCCCACGGTAGGCGCGACGACGAGCTCGCGCTCCTCACGGAGCTTGGCCGGGTCATGCGTGACGCGTCGATCTGCGGTCTCGGCCAGACGGCCAGCTCGGCAATCGAGAGCGCGCTCCGGCGGCCGGAGCTGGTGGCGCTGTGAGCGGCGACACGATCCCGCGCGGGGTGCCCGCGGCGAGCGCGCCCCTCAGCGACATCCTCCTCCGGCCGGCCCCGCGCCCGAGCCGACCGCCACAGCCACCGCCCGATCCCGTCCGGGCGCCGGTCGAGCTGGCGATCGATGGCGTCACGGTCTCGGTTCCGGCGGGCTCCACGATCCTCGAGGCGTGCCGAGCGCAGGGGATCGACACCCCGACCCTGTGCTATCTCGAGAACCTGACGCCGGTCAACGTCTGCCGCGTCTGCGTCGTCGAGGTCACCGGCTCCCGCGTCCTCGTCCCGGCGTGCTCGCGGAAGGTCGAGGCCGGGATGGACGTCAAGACGGACTCCGAGCGCGTCCGCCACAGCCGGAAGATGGTGCTGGAGTTCCTCGGCTCGTCGGTCGATCTGTCGACGGCGCCGGCCGCGCAGGGTTATCTCCAGCGGTACGACGCGGACCCGGATCGATACGGCCCGTCCACGGCACCAGCCTCCGCCGGCGAGCGCGACGCGCACGAAGCGGGCCACCACCACGCCCCGCCGATCGACTCCGCTCAGACCGTCGCCCAGCCGGTCAAGGTGGACAACGACCTCTACGTCCGCGACTACTCGAAGTGCATCCTCTGCTACAAGTGCGTCGAGGCCTGCGGCGAGGACGCCCAGAACACGTTCGCGATCGCCGTCGCGGGACGCGGCTTCGACGCCCGGATCTCGACCGAGTCAGCTGTGCCGCTGCCGGACAGCGCATGTGTCTATTGCGGCAACTGCATCGGGGTCTGCCCAACCGGCGCGCTGATGTTCAAGTCCGAGCACGACATGCGCGCCGCCGGCACCTGGGACGAGAGCGCCCAGACGATGACCGAGACGATCTGCCCGTACTGCGGCGTCGGGTGCGCACTGGAGCTCCACGTCCAGGACAACTCGATCGTGAAGGTGACCTCGCCGATGGACTCGTCGGTGACCGATGGCCATCTCTGCGTGAAGGGTCGGTTCGGGTTCGCCTTCGTTCAGAGTCGCGAGCCGCGAGGCTGAGGGTTTCCGCTCGTCACGTCGCCGCCCAGAGGGAGGCCCGCCAGGCGTCCTCTCGATCGTCTGACGCACTCAGTCGAATGCGAGCAGGTCCTGCAGGTCGATCCGCTCGTCGTGGGCGTAGACGTTGAAGCCGTCGCCTCGCAAGAAGCCCACCAGCGTCACGCCCAGCCGCTCGGCGGATTCGATCGCCAGATCCGACGGGGCCGAGACGGCCGCCACGATCGGGACGCCGGCGACGGCAGCCTTCTGGACGATCTCGAAGCTCACCCGACCGCTGACCATCAGGATCCGATCGTGGAGCGGCATCGCCTTCGCGAGGACCTGCGAGCCGACGAGCTTGTCGAGCGCGTTGTGCCGCCCGACGTCCTCCCGCAGGGCGATCAGCTCACCCGCCGGCGTGAACAGCCCCGCCGCGTGAAGACCGCCGGTCTCGTCGAACGCCCGCTGGGCGGCGCGCAGGAGGTCCGGCAGGGCGAGGATCACCGACCGCGGCACGACCGGCCCCGCCGGGATGGGATCTGATCGGACGGCCACCTCATCGAGCGATGCCTTGCCGCAGATCCCGCAGGACGCGGTCACAACGAAGTGACGCTCGGCGATCCGCGACGCGTCGAAGGCCCGGGCGAGATGGACCGTGATCTGGTCGTCGGGCTGGTTCATCTCAAGCGGGTTGCCGCTGGTCGTGCGAAGGATCTCCGGCCCGTCGATCAGGCCCTCGGTCCGGAGGAACCCGATCGCCAGCTCCGCCTCGAACCCGGGCGTCCGCATTGTGACCGCGACCGCGATCGGCTCCTGACCGGGTCCCGCGGCGCGGATCTCGAGCGGCTCCTCGCCGACGACGCGGTCCGCCCGGAACTCCAGCGAACGCCCGCGCACGGCCACGATCCGGGTGGTCGTGACATGGCGGGTCGGGGGCGTCGGATCGTCCGGTGACATCACTCGAAGTGTAGGAGGCCGCCGCACGAGATCGGGGGCGCCAATCAGCGGTCGGGTTCGCCGATCGGTCGTCCATTCGCGTCGAGTGCTCGCGCCGCGGCGTCCTGGCTGTCGCCGGGCCACCACGCGGCGAACCAGCCGTTCGCGGTCACCGCACTGACAGGTGGCCGTCCCTGGAGGTGGACTTCGACGTCGTCGACGCCCGTGCCGGCTCGCCCGAAGACGGTGGAGTAGATCGCGAGGCCCGGCTCGGCCCGCTCGGCGCCGGTGAGCGTCCCGAGCGAATCGACGATCGCTGAGTTGGCTGGGGCCGGGACGATCGCACCTCCCGTGATGGCTCCGCCGCCGACGATGCGGAACCCGACAGAGGTCCAGAGGACGCGGCATTGGATGACATCCGCGTCCGACGCGAAGACAAGCGTCAAGATGTTTGCGCCACGTGCCTCGACGAGGACGAGCGGAGGTCGAAGTTGGCCGCCAGCGGGCCTTGTTCTGTGCGCCGGGCAGGCAGCGGCCGCGGCGGAAAGGATCGAGTGATCGACGCTGAACGGATCGGCCCGCCACGGCCCGCCAATGTCGAAGGTGGCGGGCTCCGGGGCGACCGGCGCTTCGCCGCATGCGACCAGCAGGGCCAAACCGAATGCGGTGGCCCCGAAGGTACGGCGCGGGCGTCGGCTCGCAGATCCGCCGCGGATCATGCACGAAGGATGCATGATCGACCGATGACCGGCGTTTTCGTCCTCAGCCCGACCGATCGGGCGTTCCTCTCCGCGGCGCGCTCGGCGACGCTTGCGACGATCGCCCCGGGCGGGCGGCCGCGCCTCGTCCCGATCTGCTTCGTGGTCGGCGGGGTGGAGCCCGGCCACTCCACGCGGATCTACAGCCCGATCGACGAGAAGCCGAAGACAGCGACCGAGCCCACCGCGCTCGCCCGCGTCCGCGACCTCCTGGCCCGGCCACGAGCGTCGATCCTCGCGGAGCGCTGGTCGGAGGACTGGTCGGAGCTCGGTTGGCTCCGCCTCGACGTCACGGGCGACGTGCTGGCGCCTGGCGAGGCCGACGACGCTGAACGGGCGATCGCGATCGAGCGGCTCCGGGCGAAGTACCCGCAGTACGCCGGGCACCACCTCGAGGATCTGCCGCTGCTCCGGTTCGTCGTGACCCGCGTGACGGGCTGGCGGGCCGGCCTCAGCGATCCAGGAACAGCGCATCGGCGTGCGGCCGCAGACAGTGCGTCGAGCTCATCGCCTGGTGGTAGCCCCCGGCGTTGAGCAGAGCAACGATGTCGCCCTCGGCGACCCGCGGCAGGTCGTAGTCCTCGGCGAACAGGTCGCCCGCCTCGTTGATGTGCCCGGCGATCGTCACGCGCTCCGTTCGCGGCGCATCGGCGGCGCGGCAGACCACGAGCTCCTGAGCGTACTTGTAGATGAAATGGGAGCAGTTGACGTTCCAGCCGACGTCGAGCCCGACGAACGTCGTGCCTGCCCGCTCCTCGACCGTCACGACCTCCGCGAGGAGGATCGCGGTGTCCTTGGCGACGTAGTCGCCGGGCTCAGACCCAACGGTGACTTCGAGGCCGGCCAGCTGGCGGGCGATGGCGGCGGCATACGCGTCGGGATCGATCGGATGCTCGTCGGGGCGAGCCGGCACGCCGAGCCCGCCGCCGACATTCAGCTCGGTGATCGGGTGGCCGTCGGCGATCAGCCTGCGGGCGATCGCGACGACGGGGGCGAGGGCGGCCTCGAACGCCGGCAATCCGTCGGCGAGCCAACCCGAGCCCGCGTGAACGTGGATCGTGTCGATCGCCAGACCGTGCCGGGTGGCAGCGTCGACCGCCTCATCGACGCGATCCGGGTAGATCCCGAACTTCGTCGGGCGGGCGCCGCTATACGCCAGCTTGTCGTTGTAGCCGGCGCCGGCCCCGGGATTGATCCGGAGCCCGATCGGGCGCGGAGGCAGCCCGAGCGCCGCCAATCGCCGCCCGAGACGGTCCACCTGGCTGACGGCGTCGAGGTTGAGATGGACGTCGTGGACGAGGATCGCGTCGAAATCGCGATCCGAGAGGTTCGTGGCGGTGACGCTGATCCCGGGTGCGGGCCAGCCGCACTCGAGCGCGCGCTGGACCTCGCCCGGCGAGCATGCGTCGATCCCGACCAGGGGTCGGAGGACATCGAGCGCCCGCGGGTCCGGATTGGCCTTCAGCGCGAACCGCAGCCGATGCCGGAGCCCCGCCCGGTCGAAGGCGCCGATGAGCCGCTCGGCGTTCTCGGCGAACCGGCGGCGGTCGTAGACGAAGAGCGGGGTCCCGTCGCGACGGGCGAGCGCTTCGGCATCCTCGCCGCCGATCGTCAGCCGACCGTTCCGCGCGCTCAGGCCCGGCCGGTCCCACCATGGCTGGCCGGTCGGCGTCGCCGCGATCCCCGGCGACGCCCCGAGCGTCACGCGGTGGGCGCGGAGTGGCGGTGAGCGCGGCCCGAGCCTGGATGCCAGTGGTCCGGACCGACCTCGACGGTCGCCCCGATCTCCTCGAGCATCCGCCGCGAGATCACGGCGATCTCCTCGATCGCTGCCTCGAACGCC
>DASXTH010000040.1:0-2462 GCA_036505555.1 Candidatus Limnocylindrales bacterium
GGAGGCCGACTTCCGCGCCGCCGGTCTCGCCCGGACGGAGCGTGCCGCCACCCTCGAGGAATCCGTCCGGATCGCAGACGCCATCGCCCGCGAGGCACTGGCGGCGGGTGCGCCCGAACCCGCGACGGTGCTCCTCAGCCCCGCCGCCGCCAGCTTCGACATGTTCGTCGACTACGTGGCCCGCGGCGGTGCGTTCAAGGAGGCCATCGCCGCGATCGCCGCGGCACGGCGCCAGACCGGGAGGGACCGATGACCGATGCGCTTGCTCCCCGCCGCGGCGCCGCTCGGGGCGCTCCTGCCGGCGCCGGACGCTCGGTGGACGGTCGCGACACCCCGCGCCAGGAGCGGGCCGCCAAGGAGGCCGCACTCGGGCGGACCCCGGCCCGCCAGAAGGCGACCGCCCTCGTCCGGGAGCGCCACCAGGCCGACTACGCGATCCTCGTCATCGTGGTCGCCCTGACCGCGATCGGGATCCTCATGGTCTATTCGAGCTCGGCGATGAAGGCCTACATCGCCACCGACGACACGCTCTCGGTCGTTGGCCCCCAGATCGCCTGGGCCGGCCTCGGGCTCGTAGCGATGATCGGGATGATGCGCATCGACTACCGCTACCTGCGGTTCGCGTCCGTCCCGGTGTTCGCGTTCGCGGTGCTGCTCCTCGTCCTCGTCTTCGTCCCGAGCCTGAACGTCGTCATCGGCGGCTCCGCGCGCTGGCTCAAGATCGGTCCGCTGCCGGCCCTCCACCCGGCCGAGCTCGCGAAGCTCGCGATGATCGTCTATCTCGCCCACTGGGCCGCGAAGCGGGGCACCCGGATCAAGGGGTTCTGGAGCGGCACGATCCCGTTCCTGATCATCGTCGGACCGATCGTCGCGCTCGTCTTCAAGGAGCCGGACCTCGGGACGACGATGGTCATCGGGCTCACCGCGGTCACGATGTTCTTCCTCGCCGGCGGCCGGATGATCCACCTCGTCCTCATCGGGATCGGGGCGTTCATCGCCCTCGTTGCGGTCGGTCTCCGCGCCTACCAGCTCGACCGGATCCGGACCTGGCTCGACCCGTGGTCGGACAAGCTCGGCTCGGGCTTCCACACGATCCAGGGCCTGCTCGCCCTCGGGCTCGGCGGGCTGCTCGGGGCGGGGCTCGGGGAGAGCCGGCTCGCCGGCGGCCTCTTCCTCCCGAACGCCAGCAACGACTACATCTTCGCGATCATCGGTGAGGAGTTCGGGCTCATCGGTGCGACCGTCGTGATCGTCCTCTTCGTCGGTCTGGCCTACTCTGGCATCCGCGTCTCGCTCGCGGCCCCTGATACGTTCGGGGCCCTGCTCGCGGCGGGGATCACCGCCTGGCTCTGCATCCAGGCGTTCATCAACATCGGCGTCGTCGTCGCGCTCATCCCGGTGACCGGCATCACCCTGCCGTTCATCAGCGCCGGCGGTTCGTCGCTGACCATCAGCCTCGCGGCCGTCGGCATCCTGTTGTCGATCTCGCGCGAGACCGTCGAACGAGGAACGTGGAACGATGCGGCTGCTGATCGCCGGGGGCGGGACGGGCGGGCATATCTACCCGGCGCTGGCCGTCGCCCGCTCGCTCCGCGACCGACCCGATCGTCCGGACCGGCCTGAGCTGGTCTGGCTGGGCGGGCATCGCGGGCTCGAGGCGGACCTCGTCCGCGAGCCGGGCATCCGCGTCCGGAAGCTCGCCCTGCGCTCCCTCCGAACCGTCGATCGGTCGGTCCACACGATCCTCGATCCGCTCCGGCTCGCGCTGTCCGTGCCGCAGGCCGCGGCGATCCTCGCGACAGAGCGCCCGGCCGCAATCTTCACGACGGGCGGGTACGTGGCGATCCCGGTGGTGATGGCCGCGGCGCCGCTGCGGATCCCGGTCATCCTCTGGGAGGGGAACGCGATCCCGGGTCGCTCGGTCCGGGCGATCGCCCGCCTCACCGACGCGATCGCGGTCTCGTTCCAGGCCGCGGCGGGCGCGCTCGCCGGCGCCGGCGTCCCGACATTCGTGACCGGGACCCCGATCCGGGACGTCGGGGCGATCACGCGAGAGGCCGCGCGTGCCCGGTTGGAGCTCCCGTCGGACGCCCGCGTCGTCCTGATCTTCGGCGGTTCCCAGGCGGTCCGCCGGTTCAATACCGCGGTCGCCGAAGCATTGCCGCGGCTCGTCGAGCGGGTCCATGTGCTCCACGTGACCGGCGACAGCGCATACGCTGCCGCGCTCGCCGCGCGTGAGCTCCTGCCGACCGAGGTTCGTGGCCGCTACCGGCCGTACCCGTTCCTCCGCGAGGACATGCTCGCCGCCCTCGTCGCCACCGATCTCGTCGTCGGGCGCGCCGGGAGCTCGACCGTCGCCGAGGTCACCGCGCTCGGGATCCCGTCCGTGATCGTCCCGTACCCCCACGCGGCCGGTCACCAGGGCGCGAACGCCCAGATCCTCGCCGACGCCGGCGCGGCCC
>DASXTH010000041.1:0-3580 GCA_036505555.1 Candidatus Limnocylindrales bacterium
GACGACCAGGGCGAAGACAACGACGATCAAGGCGAGAACGAGCAGGACGAAGCGGACTCCGGCGAGCAGGACGACGCGGACTCAGACGACGGCGATGACGGAGACGCCGGCGAGCACGACGACGGCGACTCGGGCGAGCACGAAGAGGGCGGCGACTGACCGCTAGCCCTTCGCGCCGCCGGTGAAGTTCCAGCTCGCCAGGTGGAGCGACGGCACCAGGTAGATCGAGTCCCAGCCGGCCAGCACGATCGCTCGCTCCGCCGCGATCCCGCGGACCGCATCCGGCCCGAGTGCGTCCACGAACGACTGCGTGAACCGCAGGTTCGTGATCGGCCGGACGACGCGCCCATCCTCGATCAGCCACACGCCATTCCGGGTCAGCCCGGTCACGACCTGCGTCCGCGGGTCGAGGATTCGCGTGTACCAGAAGTCGGTGACGAGGACGCCCCGCTCCACACCCGCGACGAGCGCCTCCGTTGAGTGGTCGCCCGCCTCGACGATGAGGTTCGCCCCGAGCGCCCCCCATGCCGCGCCGCCTTCGACGGCGTGTCCGGTGCTCTCGACGCCCGCTGCCCGTGCCGTGCGGCGGGTGTGGAGGAGTCCTGTGGTGACGCCGTCGCGCACCAGGTCGAGCGGCCGCTTTGGCGTCCCCTCGATGTCGAAGGGGATGCCCAACGTCCCGGGGTCCGTGACGTCGTCGCGGAGCGTGATCGAGCGGTCGAACTGGGGATCGCCCACAGCGGCGAACGATCGGCCCTCCTCCACGGCCTTGCCGTTGAACCCGTAGGCGAGCAGGAACGACAGGATGTTCGCGACGCAGTCCGGCTCGAGGACGACCTCGTAGCGGCCCGGCTCGAGGTCGGTCGGGTCGCTTGCGGTCCGGGCTTTCGCCGCCGCGGACGCGCCGACGGCCGCGCCGTCGAGATCGGCCAGCTGGACGGAGGTCCAACGGCCGCTCCCATCGGCGGAAGGCGTCCGCGCGATCCCGTCGATCTCGGCCGCCGTTCCGCGGCCCGCGAGCCGCTGACCCGCGCTGTTCGCGAACCCGAGGCGGACCGTCGTTGTCGAGCAGAACCCCGCGGTCTCGAGGCCGTCCGCCGCGTCGACGAACGCTCGCACCCGCCGCGCCCGCTCATCCGGTGACGCGGCCGCCGTCGCCTCGTCGAAGTGGTCGACGGCCGGCGCCGCGGCCTCATTCGCCAACCCCGGCCACTCCGGATCGGGCGGCCGAACCCGCGCGGCCTCCAGCACGTTGTCGATCGCCCGGCCGAGGCTCTCGTCGTCGGCCGGCCCGTCGACCGAGGTCGACGCGTTCCGCCCGTCGAGGGCGACCCGGATCAGGACATGGTTGATCTCGGAGGCGACGTTCTGGTGGATGAAGCCGGTCGCGAACCGGGTCAGCCCCTCGGTGCCCTGGCGGACGGTGACCTCGACCTCGGCATCACCGGCGCGAGCTCGCGCCAGCCCGACGACGCGGTCGGCGAGCTCGAGCGCCGCCGTCGGATCGGTCGAGCCGGACGTGGTCATCGCTCGTTCGGTCGTCGTCATCTCACTCACCCCCGCACGCCAACGCGGATGCCGCGGAACCGGGCCGGCACCGCGGGATGGCCGGTATGGCCGATCTGCATTGGCTGGCCCTTACCGCAATTCGGCGTGCCCCAGAACGTCCACTCCTCGGGGCCGCCGAGCATGTCGAGCGCACCCCAGAAGCGCGGGCTGATCGCGGTGTAGGTCGGGTTCTTCAGCATCCGCGTCCGTTTGCCGCCCTTGATCTCCCAGCCGATCTCGCAGCCGAACTGGAAGTTCAGCCGCTTGTCGTCGATCGACCACGAGCGGTTCGTGTCCATGTAGATCCCCTCGTCGGTCGCGGCGATCATCGACTCGAGCGAGTCGGTGCCCGGCAGGAGGCCCACGTTCGTCATCCGGACCATCGGGATCCGGTCGAAGCCGTCGGCTCGGACGGCGCCTCCGGAACGCGCGATGCCGGCAAGCGCGGCGGAGTCGCGCCCGGAGAGCGCCCCGACCCAGACGCCGTTCTTCACGATGTCGACCGGGTGGGCGGGCGTGCCCTCGTCGTCGTACCCGAAGCTGCCGAGCGAGCCCTTGAGCGTCGCGTCGGCTGTGATGTTCATCAGCTCCGAGCCGAACCGCAGCGAGCCGAGCTTCGGCAGCTCGAGCCAGGATGTCCCCGCGAACGCGGCCTCCCAGCCGAGGATCCGGTCGAGCTCGGTGGCGTGGCCGACCGACTCGTGGATCTGGAGCGCCATCTGCTCGGAGCCCAGGATCAGGTCGGTCGCGTCGAGCGACGGGCAGACATCGGCGGTCAAGAGGGCCCGGGCTTCCTCGGCGATCCGGGCGGCATTGCCCGGCAGGTCGAGCTCGCGGACGAGCTCCCAGCCGCGCGTGCCGTACTGGCCGCGGATCCCGGGATAGCTCCGGCGCTGCGTCTCGGTCTCGCCGACGGCGGTGGCGCTCATCGCTGCGCCGCACTCGACGATGTGCTGGTCGACGACCGTGCCTTCCGAGGAAGCGAACCACTTCCGCGTGTCCCAGATCCGATGGCCGGCCTCGGCGAGATCCGCGCCGTGCTCCTGCATCGTCCGGGTCACGCTCTCGAGGAGATCGCCCTTCTCGGCGAGGCTGACGGACCACGGATCCTCGAGGCACTCGCTCGCCCAGTGACCAGTCGTCGGGGTCTCCGGCACGAGCCCGAGGTCCTTGCCCGCGACGAGGGTCGAGGCGCGGGCGACCGCCGCTGCCTGCTCGCCGGCGCGGCGGGCGGCCTTCGAGCCGATGTCGGGGATGGCGAAGAAGCCCCAGCTGCTCCCGATCAGGGCGCGGACGCCGACGCCGGCCCGCTCCTCGCGGTCGAGCGCCTCGATGACGCCGTTGCGGGCGTCCATCGATTCGGTGCGGATCTCCATGACCCGGGCGTCGGCGTAGGTCGCGCCGGCGGCGAGGGCGGCCTCGACGGCCTGCTTCGCGATGTCATCCATGACCGGTAGGGTAGGCGGATCGGGCCGATCGAGCCCGATACTCACCCCATGGACTTGACCTTCGTCGGCGCGATCATCCTGTCCCTGGTTGCGCTCTGGGTGCTCCTGATCGTGGTCCTGTGGCTCATCCGCCCGCGCGACGTGAGCGCGCGCGAGGTCGTCGGTCTCGTGCCGGACATCCTGCGGCTCGTCCGCGACCTGATTGCCGACCGGTCGGCTCCCGCCGGCGTCCGAGCCGCGCTCGTCTTCCTGCTGCTCTGGCTGATCAACCCGATCGATCTCATCCCGGAGTTCATCCCGGTCCTCGGGCCGCTCGACGACGTGATCGTCGCGGTCGTGATCCTGCGCTATGTGCGACGGCGGCTCGGCGCGGACGACCTTCGCCGGCGCTGGCGCGGTACGGACTCGGGCTTGGCCCTCGTCGAGCGCCTCCTCGCGGGACGGTGACGGACCTCAGGGCGGCATCGGATCCGCTTCGAGCAACCCGCACGCGCCCCAGGTTGCCGGCTCCGTCTCTCCGCCGCCGAGACGGATCCAGTCGCCTTCGCCGGCCTTGAGCGTCCCGAAGAAGTCGATGACCACCA
>DASXTH010000042.1:0-18811 GCA_036505555.1 Candidatus Limnocylindrales bacterium
CAACAGGGCTCCGTCGCGGGCAGATCGTCGACCTGCCCATGAACGGGCTGGTCGATCGCGGCGACGGCTTGCGGCCGCGCTCGTCGCACATGCTCGAGTTCCGCGAGGTCATCGGCCTCGCCGACATGCTCCGCGGTCACCCGTTGCCGGGCCGGATCGTCGCCATCGGTGGTGGCACGTTCGGGCTTGGTGCGCCGCTGAGTCCCGGCGTCGCCCGCGCCCTGCCGGCATTGGCGGGCGCGATCATCGACGCCGTCCGCCGGTTGCGAGGCTGACGATGTGCATCGGGTATCCGGGTCGCGTCGTTGCCCTTGGCGCATCGGGCGCGATCGTCGACACGAACGGCCGGCGGCGGCATGCGGCGACCCTCCTGGTCCCGGATATCCGGGTCGGTGATTACGTCACGGTGGCCGCAGGAGCGATCGTGGATCGTCTCGATCCCGCCGATGCGGCCGAGATCCAGCGTCTGCTCGACGCCGCCGTCGAGCGGCACGAGCGGGACGCACGCGAGAGGAGCGCTTGATGTCCCCGACCGGTCGCGGTGCCCAGCGGATCTCCATCCCGACCGGGTCCGGTTGGGGCATCGTCCTTGCCGTGGGCGCCGCCCTGATCAGCGGGCTCGCGGTGTATCTGAATGCGTTCGCCGTCAAGCAGCTCCCCGACGCGGCGGTCTACACGACGCTGAAGAACGGCGTCGCTGCGGCCATCCTCGTCATCGGTGCCGTTGCCCTTGGCGGTCGCCAGGACCTGCGGGCGATGGACCGGCGGCGCTGGACATCCGTCCTTGTCGTGGCCATCGTCGGCGGCAGCGTGCCGTTCGTCCTCTTCTTCACCGGGCTCGCCGCTGCCAGTGCGCCGAGTGCAGCGTTCATCCAGAAGACCCTGTTCGTCTGGGTCGCACTCCTGGCCGTGCCCTTCCTCGGCGAGACGCTCGGGTTCGCGACTCTTGCTGCGCTGTTCGTGATGGTCATGGGACAGGCGCTCGTTCTGCCGCCGCAGGGCATCGTCTGGGGCCGCGGCGAGACGCTGATCCTCGCCGCGACGGTGCTGTGGGCGCTCGAGACCATCCTCGCCCGACGCCTCCTCGCCTCCTTGCCCGGGCACGTCCTTGGCGCGCTGCGGATGGGACTCGGCCTGGTCATCCTCATCGGCTATCTGCTGGTCGCCGACAAGATCGAGGCGGTCGGACGCCTGTCCGCTGCCCAGTGGGCCTGGGCCATCCTCACCGGGACGATCCTGGCGGGCTACGTGGCCACCTGGTACGGCGCCCTGAAGCGGGCACCCGCCTCGGTCGTCACCAGCGTCCTCGTGCTGGGCGCGGTCGTCACCGGCGGCCTCACGACGCTGACCGGTGCGAACGCGCCGAGCCCCGCCGTGATCACCGGCTACCTGCTGATCGTGGCGGCGGCCGTGCTGATCATCCTCCTGTCGCGGTCGGCGGCCCGCACCGTCGCTTCCGCCAGCCTGGAGATGGAGCCGGCGGATGCTCGCCCCGGCTGAGCGCGAGTCGGGGCACGCGCGCTCCGGGCCGGCGCTGTTCGCTCGGTATGCCTATGGTCCAAACCGGCTGGGCTACTGCGGACCCGACGCGATCGAGGAGCTGTTCGGCGAAGCCGCTGGCGGGGCCGACGACCGGGCCCTCCGCGACCTCGCCCGGGGCTTCGAGGGAGCGTGGCCATACCTCGAGCTCATCGCTCACGCAAACGGCCTCGCCGATCCGCTCGACGCGCGGGTCGTGGAGGCGTACTGGCTGGGCAACGGCCTGCTCGACGCGGTTCGATCGGATGTCTTCGGCAGGTCGCTTGCCACCCGATTTCGGCCTCGCCTCCGACCGGACGGCTGGCGTTGGCTGGCCGACAAGCCGGCCCGCGGCGCCGTGCCCGTCCACGCGTTCCATGTCCTTGACGTGTTCCCTCGGGTCGGCCTCCTTCGTTCGGGCTCCGTCGACCGCGCCCTCGAGGTCATCGACTCGTGCCGGATCCGCTGGGGCCGGGTCCTCGAACGCGACGGCGACTTCCTCGTGGCGAGCGTCGTGCCTCTCGAGATGCAGCGCGGTCGTCTCGTCCTTGGTCAGGCACGCCCGGAGCGGATCCAGGCCTGGCGGGACGGCGCCGGCTTCGTCGCCGGCGTCGAGCCCGGCGATGCCATCTCCATCCATTGGTCGTTTGCTTGCGACCGCCTGTCCGCGCGGCAGCTGTCCGGTCTCATCACCTCGACCGCCCAGCAGCTGCGAATCGCCAACGAGACCATCTGAGGCGATCCGGGCCGTCGCGGCCTGAGGGCCATCGCGACTGGAGCCTCATGACCGACGGCCCTGTCCCGGAACGCCGCCGGAAGCGACGCTTGCGATCAGGGAGATGGGAATCGCAGGCATCAACGAGCTCGGAGGCAGACCGATGATCTCGGAAGCCACCACCCAACCGGTTCGGGCGTTCGCCGAGCACGAACACCTCGACCTGGTTCGGGGCATCAACCGCATTCACGACGTCGCCTGGGAGATCGGGCAGGTGGCCACACCGACCCTGTCGGCGAACGTTCTCGAGGTTCTCCAGTGGGTGAGCCACACGCTGGAGCCCCACATCACCTGGGAGGAGGCCTGGCTGTACCCCGACCTGGATGCGCGAGCCGGGACGCCGTGGGCGACCAGGGCGGCCCGTTTCGATCACCAGCAGATCCGCGAAATGGTGGCGCTCGTCCGCGCCGACCAGCAGACGCTTCAGACACGCGACCACATTGACCACGCCGGTCGGCTCCGCTGCGACCTGTTCGGCCTCGAGGCGCTCCTGCGCGCCCACATCGAGCGAGAGGAGCGGTTCCTGCTCCCGTCTCTCGACGCGTTGATCGCCGACCGCCGAGACGAGGCACGTCGGGTCGGGGCCTAGGCGCTCGGATGGACGCCGGCGTCCCGTCTCCTCCCACGCCCACATCCGCGGCAACCGCCTTGGCTCGCCTGGGTTTCGTCGCGTCGTCGGACCTGCCGGACCGACCCGGGCCGGCCTACCTCCTCGTGGCGCTCCGGAGTCAGCCGACGCTCCGCCACTTCGACCCCGAGCTCGTCGAATACTGGACGAGCGAGCATCGACGCGGGGCCCGGCGGACGCTCACCCGCGCGACGCAGACGCCGCTCGAGGCGGATGTCGCCTGGGGCCTGATCCGGCTCGTTGATCGGCTGAGAGTGTCGAATGAGTACCTGACGTTCGGGGGCAAGCTGGTGGCGGACCGCGTGGGCGATGACGTGCTGGCCGTGTTCACATCGCCCGTCCCGATCCTTCGTCGCGGAGGGCATTCCCAATGGACCGATCCGGGTGCCGAAAGCCTGGGTGCCTGGTTCGGTCGATTGCTCCTGGCCGTGGATTACGTCCCCGGATTCGAGCGCCGGCTGGCCGACGCGGACCCGCTCTCGCGCTACGCCGCCTTCCTCGCCGATACCGTCGCCCGGTACCGGGCGACCACCTCCATGCGAGTCGCCTACTCCGACCTGTGGACCCTCCTCAGCGGCGAGGACCGCCGGCTGCGAAAGGAGCACCCGGACGAGTGGCGAGCCGGCCAGGCGCTCGGAGCGCTCCTCGGTCAGTCGACGATTCCGGCCCGCGACTCGACCGCTCCGGCGCCCGCGTGATCCATCGACGTCCGCGAGAGGACGCCAGCTGGCAAACGGCCGTCGACCTCGCAACCGATCCGTCCTCGTCGACCGTCGCTGAGGTGGCCCGAGCCCTCGGCGTGGACCCGACCGCCGGGCTCACCTTCGAGGATGCCGAGCTGCGGGCGCGGGACGTTGGCCCCAATGCGATCACCACCGGTGAACGCCCGAGGATCTGGCGGATGGTGCTCGCTTCGGCGACGCAGCCGTTCGTGGTGCTCCTCCTTGTTGCGGGGCTCGGCGCGGTGTTCCTCGGCGAGGTCCGGGACGGCCTGCTCATCTTGTTCGGGCTCGTTCCGATCGTTGGGGCTGACGTGGTGACCGAGTATCGCGGCGAGCGTGCCCTTGAGGCGCTGAGGGCCGGATCGGCCCCGCGAGCGACGGTCCGGCGGTCGGGCCGGGTGGTGGAGGTGGCGGCCGCCGAGATCGTGCCCGGCGATGTCGTCATCCTCCGGGTTGGCGACGTCGTGCCCGCCGACATCATGCTCAGCCGCGTCGATCGCCTCCTCCTCGACCGGAGCCTTCTCACCGGAGAATCCATTCCACAGCCCGCGAGAGTCGATCCCGACCCCTCCGATGCGGCGCTGAGAGATCGAACGAACGTGGCTTTCTCGGGAACCAGCGTGGTCGCCGGCCGTGGTGAGGGCATTGCCGTCGCCACCGGGGCCGCGACCGAGGTCGGGCGGATCGCGGGGAGCCTCGCGACGAGAGAGCGGCGTCGGTCGCCGCTCCAGCGCGAGCTCGACCGGCTGGTGCGGATCCTCGTCGTCGTCGCGATCGGGCTGATCGCGATCACGTCCGGTCTCGGATTCATCCGCGGCAATCCGGTTGGGGCGAACCTGCTCGCCGGGATCTCGGCCGCGATCGCGGCGATCCCCGAGGAGCCGCCCGTGCTGCTCGCGGTCATCCTCGGGCTGGGGGCGTACCGGCTCCTGCGGCGAGGCGTCCTCGTGCGACGGCTGAACGCCGAGGAGATCCTCGGAGCGATCGACCTCGTCATCACGGACAAGACCGGGACGCTGACCTGCAACCGCCTGGAGGTCGAATCGGTCTCGGATCTCGGCGGTGCCGTGACCGACCCCAGGGCCCGCCTCCGGGTTCTCGAAATGGCGCTGCGCGCGGAGGATGACGCCTGGGGCCGCGAGCCGGGGATGGGCGCCAACTCCTTCACGCGCTGCCTCGTTCGAGCGATCGAGGCGGCCGGTGGCGAAGGATCCCTCGATTCCGCCCTGCTTGTCTCGACCGAACCGGTCTCCGACGATCGACCCTGGTCGACGACCACAGCGGTCCACGAAGGTCATCGCGAGACCCTGCTCTTCGGGGCACCCGAGGCCGTCGCCGACCTCGTCCTCGGACAGGTTGGTCCGGAGCGTCTCGCCTGGCATGCGGCAATCGAGAACGCGACGGCCGATGGTGGGCGGGTCCTTGGGTTGGCCCGCTGCTCCGACGACAGCGTCCCGGCGATGGAGGCCATCATCGGCTTCGGCGATCCGATCCGCCCCGAGATTGCCACCGCCACGAAGGTGGCCCGCGCTGCCGGGATCCAGGTGATCGTCGTGACCGGCGACCACCCCGCGACTGCTCGGGCGATCGCTGCCCAGGCAGGCCTCGATGCTGGGCGGGTCGTGACTGGCGAGACACTGGACCGGTGGTCGGACCATGAGCTCGCTCGAGAGATCCCGGGACTCGTGGTGGTGGCTCGGTCCACGCCCACCCAGAAACGAAGGATCGTGGCGGTGGCGCGGGCAGGCGGCCATCTCGTGGCGGTGACCGGGGACGGAGTGAACGACGCGCCGGCTCTGCATGGCGCCGACGTGGCCGTCGCGATGGGCAGCGGGACGGCCGTCGCCAAGGAGGCGTCCGACCTGGTCCTCGGGGACGATTCCTTCGCCACTCTCGTCTTCGGCATCGAGGAAGGCCGGCGGATCGTGGACAACGTCCAGAAGGGCCTCGTGTTCCTGGTCTCGACCCACATCGCCCTCCTCGGCTTCATCCTGCTGGCGACGCTGGTCGGCTACGGCCAACCCCTCCTGCCGATCCAGATCATCTGGCTCGAGCTGTTCATCGACCTCGCAACGTCCGTCGCGTTCGAGCGCGAGCCCGCCGAGCACAACGTCATGCGGCGCCCGCCTCGTCATGTCACGAAGCCACTGTTGACGACGGGTCTCCTGGGCCGGATTGCGCTCGCCGGCGGGTTCAGCGCCTTGGCGGCGCTCTGGCTCCTCACGAGCTCCGGCGGCACGCCGGATCATGCCCGCTGGCTGGCCTTCACAGCCCTGGTCTGCGGCCAGGCGGTCCGCGCCTATGCCAATCGAGGCCTCAGCGAACCCCTCCTTCGCCTGGGCCGGAACTCCGTGCTGCTCGGCGCGTGCATCCTGGCGGTCGCGATCCAGGCGCTGATCCCGATGGTCGCGCCGCTCGCGGACGTGTTCAGGGCCGCGCCACTCGACGCCGTCGACTGGATCCTTGTGGCAATTGCGGCGTTGACGCCGGCGCTCGTCGCGCAGGGTCTCCGCGCGCGGCGGATGACCTGGGTGGCGTGATCGGGGTCGACGTCACGGCTCAGGGCCCACGCCCTTCGACACGCGCGTCCCTCAAGGAACGACGACGACGGTCACGTGCGCGTGCGTCGCGAGGTGGCGGGAAACGCTGCCCCGGACGAGTCGGGAGACGGCCCCAAGTCGGCGGGAGCCCACGACGATGGTGTCGAATCGGCCGATCCGGGCGATCCTTTCGATGGCCGTGCCGGGGTCGCCGATCGGTTCGATCGTCTCCGCCGTCAGCCCGCGCGCGCCCACGACGCGGCGGGCCTCCTCGAGCTGGTCGTCGTGGATGCGCAGCTCCTGCTTGGGATCGACCGGCACGCCAGGACGCCTGGGGACGACGCTCACGACGCTGATCGAGGCGCCGAACCGCTCGGCCATGTGGACCGCGGTCTCGAGTGCGCGCCTCGCCGGCGGCGTGCCGTCGTACGCGACGAGGATCCGCTCCATCTCGCCCGCCCCGTGGGTCTCCGGCCGCGGGATCGACCTGGTGGCGTGCGTGGACAGAATCGCCGCGTTCATGGCTCACCTCGCCGGATGCTGATGCCCTCTGATGCCGTCATCTCAGCGCCCGGCTCGCTCGCCGTCACAGGGCCGTCCGGCCCGATGCGGCGGCCCATGCCGCCCGATTCCGTGGAGCGGAGTCGTTCGGTCAGCTGCCCCGGTCGAGGCGGTGCTGGGCGACGAAGGCCGCCGCCTGCGCCCGCCGCTCCAGGTTCAGCTTCGCAAGGATCGAGCTGACGTAGTTCTTCACCGTCTTGTCGGACAGGAAGATCTCCGACGCGATCTCCTTGTTCGTCTTGCCCTCCGCGACGAGCATGAGGATCTTGCGCTCCTGCGGCGTCAGGCCGGACAGCTCATCGTGAATCTCGCCGCTTGCGATCTGGCGGACGCGTGCGAGCACCTTCTCGGTCACCGCGGGGTCGAGAAGCGACTCGCCGCGCCCCACCGCCTCCAGCGCCGAGATCAGATCGCGCGCCCGGATCTGCTTCAGGAGGTAGCCCGCCGCGCCCGCCACGATCGCCGAGAGCACCGCCTCGTCATCCGGGAACGAGGTGAGCATCACGACCCGCGTGTCCGGCAGGTCGGCGCGGATCTCCCGGCAGGCCTCCACACCCGAGCCGTCCGGCAGGCGGACGTCCATGATGACGATGTCGGGCTGGTGGAGCCGTGCCTGGGCCAACGCCTCCTCGACGGTACCCGCCTCCGCGACGACCTGGAAGTTCGGCCGACGGTCGAGCAGCGCGACCAGCCCCTGGCGGACCACCTCGTGGTCGTCGACGACGAGGAGCCGGAATGGACGGCCGGCCGATCCCTTCGCGGGAAGCGTTCGTTCCTCGGTCATCGCTGGTCCTGACCACCCTCCGCCGACGCCGTGGCTCGTGGCAGCTCCACGACGACGCTCGTTCCCTCGCCGGGCGCGCTCCGGACCTCGATCCGCCCGCCGATCGTGGCGGCACGGGCGCGCATGTTTGCGAGTCCATGATGCCCGGCCCCCGTGGTCCGCGCCGGGTCGAACCCGACGCCGTCGTCCGAGACCGAGAGGATGCTGCGTGCGTCGACACGATGGAGCTCGATCGAGATTTGGCGTGCCTTGCCGTGACGGACAGCGTTGCTGAGCGCTTCGCGCACGAGGTTGAGCAGCTCCGCGCCGCCGCTCTCGTCCAGCCCCGGGTCCGCATCCGAGTCCAGCTCGGCCGTCATGTCGACGAGACCGCCGTGGCGGACCTCTTCCGCCAGCGCGGCGAGGCCGGCAACGACCTGCGTCCCGTCGACCGCCTCCGGCCGCAGGCCATAGATGAAGTTCCGGATGTCGCGGATCGCGAGATTGATCGACTCGATCGCGCTGTCGACGCGCTCCGCGGCTTCACCGGGCGCCTCGCCCATGAGGTCGGGGACGTCCTCGAGCGACAACCCGACCGCGTACAGGGACTGGATGATCCCGTCGTGGAGGTCGCGCCCGATCCGGTCGCGTTCCTCGGCGACTGCGAGCCGGCCGGCCTGAGCGTGGAGCCGCGCATTGTCGATCGCGATCCCGGCGTGGCGCGCGAACAGCTCCACGAGCCGCTGGTCGCCGACGGAGAACTCGCTCGCGCCTCGCTTGTCCGTGAGGTACAGGTTGCCGATCGAGACGCCGCGCGCCGTCACCGGCACGCCGAGGAACGAGGTCATCGGCGGATGGTGCGGCGGGAACCCGGCCGAGTCGGGATGGTCGGCGATGGACGGGATCCGGTACGAACGGCCCTCCCGAATGATCAGCCCGAGCAGGCCGCGCCCCGCTGGCAGCGCGCCGATCGCCAGTCGGTCGTGCGGATCGATCCCGGCGGTGATGAACCGCTCGATCCGACCATCGACGCCGACGATGCCCAGGGCGGCGTAGGTCGCGTCGACGAGGCTCCGTACCCGATCGACGATGAGCTGGAGGACCTCCTCGATCCCGAGCACGCTCGAGATCGCACGCGCCGCCTCGTCGACCGCGGCGAGGGCGTCAGCGTCCGGACCGACCACCCGCGCTTCGCCGACAGGGGCCCCATCGATTCGTGGGGGCTGGAGCACATCCGACATGACGGGAGCGTACTGCCATCGGACACCAACGTGACGTCCGGCCCCGGGTCGCGGGCCACACGGCACGTGTGCCGGCGGCCGGCTCAGGACGAGCCTTTCCCCATGGCCCAGCAGTCGTTCCAGCCCCCCGCGCCAGGTCCGTCGCCGTCGTTCACGGCGGGGCCGATCGTGCTGGGGACGGAGTTCGGCCCGGTGTCGACAGCGGCCGAGCGAGTCGCCATCGGGCTGGCGCGGCAGGCAGGAGTGCCGTTGGTGATCGTCCATGCGATCGACCCCGGCAGGCTCCGGCTGCCCGGCGGTCGGTTCCGGGAGCGGGTCGACCAGGCCCATTCCGCGCGCCAGAGAGACGCCTCGGTGCTCATCGAGCGTGTCCGCGCGGCGGGTGTGGAGCCGCAGCTCCTGATGTGGGACGGCGACCCGGCGACCTGCGTCCTGGACGCGGCCAAGGCCGAGGGCGCATCACGAATCGTCGTCGGCTCGCATGGCCGCGGCCGCCTTGGTCGGGCGATCATCGGCAGCGTGTCATCGATGATCGCCGGGCAGGCCGACTGCCCGGTCGACATCGTCCGTGGCAACGACGCGACCGAGGAGATCGTCACGGTCGCACCCGTCCTGCGCCGCATCTGACACTCGACCGCTCGGGCTCCACCCTCGCTGCTAGCATCGGCGGCCATGACCGATCGGCCGTGGGATTACGTCATCGTCGGCGGCGGGAGCGCCGGCTGTGTTCTCGCGAACCGCCTCAGTGCCGACCCCGGCACGCGTGTCCTCGTCCTCGAAGCGGGGCGACCCGACTGGCGGCTCGATGCGTTCATCCACATGCCGGCCGCCTTCTCCTTCCCGATCGGGAACCGGTTCTACGACTGGGGGTACGAGTCAGAGCCAGAGCCGTTCATGGGCGGCCGCCGCCTCTACCACGCCCGGGGCAAGGTCCTGGGCGGGTCCAGCTCGGTCAACGGGATGATCTTTCAGCGCGGCAACCCGCTCGACTACGAGCGCTGGGCGGCCGATCCGGGGATGGGGACCTGGGATCATGCCCACTGCCTGCCCTATTTCCGACGGATGGAGGACTGCACGGCAGCCGCGCCCGATGATCCGTGGCGCGGCCACGGCGGTCCGCTCGGCCTGGAGCGCGGTCCCGCGTCGAGCCCGCTCTTCGAAGCCTGGTTCGCGGCCGCCGAGCAGGCCGGCTACCCGCGGACGACCGACGTGAACGGCTATCGACAGGAGGGCGTGGCGGCCTTCGATCGGAACATCCGACGCGGCCGGCGTCTCAGCGCGGCGCGGGCGTATCTCCATCCCGTCCGACGTCGGCCGAACCTCTGGGTCCGGACCTCGACCCTCGTGACCGCGATCCACGTCGAGAGCGGGCGGGCGACCGGTGTCGAGATCGAGCGACAGGGTGGCGGCACGGAGACGATCCAGGCCGGCGAGGTGATCCTGTGCGGCGGTGCGTTCAACACGCCGCAGCTCCTCCAGCTCGCAGGGATCGGCGCCGCCGACCACCTGACATCACTTGGCCTCCCGATCGTCGCCGACCTGCCCGCCGTCGGCGACCATCTCCAGGACCACGTCGAGGTCTACATCCAGCACGGATCGCGCCGCCCGGTGTCGATGCAGCCGGCGGCGACCCAGCTGTGGCGCCGACCGTTCATCGGGGCGCAGTGGCTGTTCCTTCGAAGCGGGCCCGGCGCGACGAACCACTTCGAGGGCGGCGGGTTCGTCCGCTCGAACACGGACGTCACCTACCCGAACCTGATGTTCCACTTCCTGCCGATCGCGATCCGCTACGACGGGACGTCCGCGCCGGTCGACCACGGCTACCAGGTTCACGTGGGGCCGATGTATTCCGACGCTCGGGGCAGCGTCCGGATCGTGTCGACCGATCCACACGTGCATCCGGCGCTCCGCTTCAACTACCTCTCGACGGCGCAGGACCGCCGGGAGTGGGTCGAGGCCGTGCGGGTCGCCCGCGAGATCCTCGGCCAGGCGGCGTTCGCGCCGTTCGATACCGGCGAGCTCTCACCGGGGCCGACGGTCGAGACCGACGAGGAGATCCTCGCCTGGGTCGCCCGAGACGCGGAGACCGCGCTCCACCCGTCCTGCACCGCGCGGATGGGGACCGATGACCGGTCGTCGGTGGTCGATCCCTCGACGATGGCGGTCCACGGGATCGCCGGGCTGCGGGTCGTCGACGCGAGCGTCATGCCCTACGTCACGAACGGGAACATCTACGCGGCGGTGATGATGCTCGCCGAGAAGGCGTCGGACCTGATCTCGGGCAACACGCCGCTCCCACCGGACCCGCGGCCGTTCTACCGCCACGGGCTGGCGCCGCTCGACGAGCCTGGCCGGCCATCGACCGCCCGCGGCGGAGGCGTCAGTCCGCGGGCGTCTCGTCCTCGGGCCGCGCCCGCAGGCCCCGAAGCAGGACATCCGTGACCTGGCGGACCGCGTTCGCATCCGGCGGCGTGCCGGAGCTCAGGAAGCGCATGAGCATCGAGCCCTGGACCAGATCGGACACGATCGTGGGATCGATGTCGGTCCGAAGGCCCGACATTGCGGCGTGCTCGGCGTATTCGCGGGCGACCTTGCCGTGGTTCGGGGCGACCCGGTCGATCTGTGCTCGGGCGACCGCCGGCCCCTCGAGGGCCTCCGTCACGAAGTACGGGAGGAATCGCCGAAACTGTGCCTCCTGCAGAACCCCGGCGGCCGCTCGGACCCCGGTCGCGATGTCCGCCTCGACGTCACCGGTCAGCGGGTACGGCTCGCGACCCTTGATCTGAGCCAGGGTCCCCGCGATGAGCGCCTCGCGGGTCGGGTAGCGCCGGTAGACCGTTGCCCGGGCGACCCGCGAGCGGCTTACGACCGCGCTCATCGTGAGGCCGGAGACGCCATTCTCGATGAGGAGCGCGAAGGCGGCGTCGAGAATCGCCCGATCCGCGGTTCCGCTCCGCGGCCGACCGACCCGGCGGTGTTCGAGCTCAGTCGCCGCGCGCAGGGCGACCCGCTCCGCAGCCGGCTGGGCATCGAGCCCGTGCAGTCGCGCCCGGCGGCCGTGCGGCGAAGGGTCGGTTTGGCGGGCTCTGGCGGTCGAGTCAGATGGCATGCAGCAAGATTATCATGAATTTGATACTAGACAACCCGTATCGAAACGATTACACTGACGCCTGCGCCGCGGCTCGTCACCGCGACGAGCAGCCGCTCAGGGAGCCAGTTTCGCTCACCGGCCATCCAGACTGACGACACCGGATGGTGGCCTGTGGAGACTGTTGCCCGATGCTGCCCCTGACCCGGCCGCGCCCATTGCGCCGGATGCGCGTGGGTCGCGCCCGCCGGTCGACGGCGGAACGCCCGCCGGATCTCGCCGTCCCCGCCGCGCTCGATGACGCGGCGTCGCCCCGCCTCCTCCATCCGCCCGCCCCGGCACCCCGGCCGGCGGTTTCTGGCGAGCCAGCGCCGGACGGCCGCTGGCTGCGCGTCATCCTCGTCCTTGCGCCGGCCACGGCGCTCGCCGTCGGCGCCACCGGCATCGCCCTGTCGCTCGTCTCGAACCCGATCGAGATCTTCAGCGCGTTCGTCCTGCCGCTCGCGATCCTCGGACTGCTGGCGCTCGGCGAGCGACCCGGAGCGCGGCTCGCCGCCGCGCTGACCCTGGACGTCGAAGCCCTGCTCACCGGACTCGTCAGCCCGGCCGGCATGGCATTCGCGCTCGTCCTGCCGCTGATCGCGGTCCGGCTCGTCCAGCCCCGCACCCGCGGCCGGAGCCTCTTCGTCGTCTTCGGCATCTCGGCCACGACGGCGATCGTCGGCGTCGCCGCCGCCCTCACGATCGGCCCGGCCCACTTCCTGATGCCGATGACGTCGGTCGTGCTGACGATCGTCTCGTTCGGCGCGGTCAGCGCGTTCGCGCTTGGCCTGGACTGGCGCGCCACTGGCCATCTCACGGCAAGCCTGGCCGCGACCGAAGCGGAGCTCGCCGAGCGTGTCGCGGCCGAAGGCCGGCTGCGCGAGACCTCGGAGATCCTGTCGGCCATCCTCACCTCGTCCCCGGTGGCGACGCAGGCGTTCGATCGCCGGCGCAACGTCATCGTGTGGAACCCGGCCTCGGAGCGGACGTTCGGCTGGACCGCAGACGAGGTCGTCGGCCGCCCGCTGCCAGCCGAGATGATCCCGGTCGAGGACCGGGAGGCCTCGCGCGAGCGGATCGAGCGAACGTTCGCGGGCTCCACGACGAGCGGCGACCGGGTCCGCCGCCTGACGAAAGACGGCGGCGAGCGGTGGGTCGACATCTATGCCGCGCCACTTCTCGACCGCGACGGGACGCCCATCGGGATCGCCGGGCAGATGGTCGACGTGACCGATCGGGTGCGGATGGAGGCGCAGCTCACGCAGGCCCAGAAGATGGGCGCGGTCGGGCTGCTTGCCAGCGGGATCGCCCACGACTTCAACAACACGCTCACCGCCGCCGCCGGCTACGCCGAGCTGATCCGGACCAACTCGGATGGCGTGATCCGCGAGGACGCGACGACCCTGATGGAGGTCGTCGACCGTGGCCGCCAGCTGACCCGCCAGCTCCTCGACTTCGCGCGGCGGGGCGACGGGGAGCCCGGCCATGTCGACATCCGTGACGTCGTCATCGGGATCGAGCCCCTGATCCGGCGCCTGATCGGGGGCAGCGTGACCGTCGAGCTCTCGCTCGCAGGTGAGCCGCTGTACGCGTCGGTCCACACCGGCCAGCTTGAGCAGTCGCTCGTCAACCTCGCGATCAATGCCCGGGACGCCATGCCGGGCGGCGGCCGCCTGCTGATCACGGTGGACATCGCGGGCCCTGACGACCAGGCGCAGCCCGACGAGGGGACCGTGACCGTGGTCGCGGTCGGTCGCGACCGCCGACGACGGCCAGACGATCTGGAGATCATCGTCGTCGACACCGGTGCCGGCATCTCGCCGTCGTTGATCCCGAACGTCTTCGAGCCGTTCTTCACGACCAAGCCTTTCGGGGTCGGGACAGGGCTGGGCCTGGCGATGGTCCGCGGGTTCGTCGAGACCACGGGTGGCTCACTCACGGTCACGTCGGGTCCGGGCAAGGGCACCTCGTTCGCGATCCGGATGCCGCGCTCGGCGCGTTTCAGCGGGGTGGGCTGAGCCAGACCCGAGTGCCGGGCGACCTCCGCGGCGCGCCCTCCGACTCGACGTCGGGCGTACGATCTCGGCACGCCCGCCTGGCCGGTGCTTCTGGCCGCGCGGCGGTCCGGCACAGGAGACGCGCGATGCTCAGAGCAGCAGCTCACAACTGGTGGGTCCTCGTCCTCCAGGGCGTCCTCGGAATCCTCTTCGGGATCATCGCCCTGGTCTCCCCCGATATCGCCCTGACGAGCCTCGCGCTCGTCCTCGCCGCCTGGGCGATCGTCTCCGGTCTCTCGCAGCTCGGCGAAGGGTTCCGCGTCGCCGAGATGCGGGGCCGATCCTGGCCCTTCGCGGTGATCGGTGTCGCGTCGATCGTCGCCGGGCTCATCGCCGCGGCCGTCCCGGGGATCACGATCCTGGGCCTGATCCTCGTCCTCGGCTACTGGCTGATCATCGCCGGGGTCATGGAGGTCTACACGGCGTGGCGGATCCGGGCGGAGGTGACCGGTGAGTGGGTGCTCGCGCTCGCCGGCATCCTGCGCGTCGTCCTCGGAGTGATCGTCGTCGCGGCGCCCACGATCGGCGCGATCCTGACCGTGACCTGGCTGGCCGTGGCGGCGCTCTTCGGCGGCGCGATGGCGATCGTGCTCGGGCTGCGCCTGCGCGGCCTTGGCGCGGGGATGTCGGGCGGCTCGCGGGCGACGACGGCGAACGCCTGACCGGACGGGAACCACCACTGAGCCGGCGGGCGCCGCCGGCTCGGGCCGGCCTTCAGCCGGCCTGGCGCAACCGGGCAGACAAGCGCGCGGCTGCCTCGATGACCAGGTCGGCGATCGGTCGCTCGCGATTCGGCGCCGGGAAGCGGTAGGCCGGACCGTGGACGTGGATGGCGGCGACGGCCTCGCCGCTCGCGTCCGTGATCGCGGCTGCGACCGAGGCGATCCCGTCGGCGTACTCGCCGTTCGTCCACGCGCAACCGTCGAGCTGGATCCGCTGGAGGCGGACCCGCAGCTCCGTCGGGTCGGTCATCGTCCGCTCGGTGTAGCGCTCCAGGGGGCGATCGAGGAACGCGTCGATCCGGGCCCGCGAGCGAAGGGCCAGGACGGCCAGCCCGGACGAGACCGCGTGCATCTCGATCCGCGACCCGGTCCAGTCCCGCACGTTCACCGGCTGGTCGCTCTCGACCTGCTCGACATAATGCATTGCATCGCCCTCCGGCACGGACAGCCCGGCCGTCTCGCCGATCGTCTCGGCGAGCTCGGCGAGCTGTGGCCGCGCGATCGCGACGACGTTCCGCGTCGCGACGAGGCCGTTCGCGAGCGCCTCGATCCGCGGACCCAGCCGGTAACGCGTGCCGCCCGGTACGTGCTCGACCGCGCCTTCGCGGGTGAGCGACGCGAGCATCCGGGCCGCGGTCGACTTCGGCAGGTCGACCCGGTCGGCGACCTCGGTGACCCCGATCGGGCCGTCGGAGAGCGCGCCGAGCACGGCGAAGGCTCGCTCGATGGACTGGACTCTGGACACGCGCCCCCTCGTCGGCTAGATTGTCGGCCTGCGTTCCATCATACGGCACCGTTCCACGATGTGGAACCCCCGAGTTGGGGCGCCCCGCCCGAGCCTGGCGATCCGGGCCGGCGGGTGGAGCGCGAAGCCGGCGTCAGGGAGCACGGCGTGGCCGACTACGAAGACATCGATCTCAACGCCCTGAGCGACGACGAGCTCGTCGAGCAGATGCACAACGACCTCTACGACGGGATGAAGGCCGAGATCGTCGAGGGGACGCAGATCCTGCTCGGGCGCGGGTTCACCGCGACCAAGGTCCTCGACGATGCGCTCGTGGCCGGCATGAAGATCGTCGGGATCGACTTTCGAGACGGGATCCTGTTCGTCCCCGAGGTCCTCCTCGCTGCGAACGCGATGAAGGCCGGGATGGAGATCCTCCGCCCGCTCCTGGCCGAGACGGGCGCCGAGCCCGTCGGCAAGGTCGTGATCGGGACCGTGAAGGGCGACATCCACGATATCGGCAAGAACCTGGTCGGGATGATGCTCGAAGGCGCCGGGTTCGAGGTCGTGGACCTCGGCATCAACACCGACGCCGACAAGTTCATCGCCGCGCTCGAGCTGCACAAGCCGGACATCCTCGGGATGAGCGCGCTCCTCACCACGACGATGCCGTACATGAAGGTCGTGATCCAGACCCTGAAGGATCGCGGGATCCGTGAGCAGTACATCGTCCTGGTCGGCGGCGCGCCGCTCAACGAGGAGTTCGGGATGGCCGTCGGCGCCGACGCATACTGCCGCGACGCCGGTGTCGCCGCCGAGACCGCGCGGCGCCTGATCGACGAGCGTCGTGCCGCGGCCTGACAGCCGCTCGCGCCGCCCGGACCGGCGATCCGTCGGCCGCGATCAGCCGTGGTGATCCAGCCAGGCCTTGGAGCGGGTCAAGAGGCCGGTCGGGGGCCGGAAGGACGATCCGCGACGCCTGGCGACCGAGCCGGCGGCGCCACGGCCGCCGCTGACCTGGCCGGAAGCCGCGTGCCGACCAGCACCTCTGATGTTGCGCGGCCCACGGTCCAGCAGGTGCCGCTAACGACACCATCGCTACCTGGCCAGCATCGGCGGGGCGAGGCGGCTCGCGCGGCGGCCCTCCGCGCTCGAAACGAGCCCGACCACTCTCAGCGGGGCGGCCCCAGGAGTCCACAACCGGTAGCAACCGCACGCCGTACCGATGGCGTCGCCACGACCAGGCGCAGGGGCGCGAGCGGCGCGCTCGTGATCGGCTGCGGCGCGCTCGCCCGCGAGCTGCTCGCCGTCGCCGCGCACATCCCCGGTCTCGAGATCGCCTGCCTCGCCCCGGACCTCCACAACCGCCCGGGCGGGATCCCGTCTGCCGTCCGTCGCCGGATCCACCGGGCCCGGCGCGACGGATACGAGCGCATCTTCGTGGCCTACGCCGACTGCGGCACGGGCGGCCTGCTCGATCCGGTCCTCGCCGACGAGGGCGTCGAGCGTCTGCCGGGCGCCCATTGCTACGAGGTGTTCGCGGGCTCGGCGGAGTTCGCCGCGCTCGCCGAGGCCGAGCCGGGCACGTTCTGGCTGACCGATTTCCTCGCCCGGAACTTCGAGCGGCTCGTGATCCGCGGCCTCGGGATCGATCGTCACCCCGAGCTCGAGGCCGTCTACTTCGCCCACTACCGGCGCGTGGTGTTCCTGTCCCAGACCGACGACCCGGACTTGCTCGCGATGGCCCGACGGGCGGCCGACCGGCTCGGCCTCGCGTTCGAGCATCGCCCAACGGGCGTCCGCAACCTGGCGGCGCCGATCGAGGCGTGGGCAGCGTCCGCCCCGACCGCGGCGCGCGCCGGATCGGCCCACTGATGGCCAGCCTCACCGTGATCTGGTGGCGGGACATCCCGGCCCAGGTCATGGCCCGCGAGGGTCGGCGCGCCAGCAAGGTCCAGCTCCACCCGCGGTTCCAGGTGGCGATCGACAAGGCCGCGAGCCGCGCCGGCAAGCGCGCCTATAACGACTACATCGAGGAGTGGCGGAAGGCCGCCCGCGAGTGCGGGTCGGACCTCGAGGCCGAGGTCAACGCCGAGGTCGAGCGCCTCGAGGCGGAGTTCGACAAGCACCGCCTGGCGGAGCTGATCCAGTCCGGCGGCGTCGCCGGTGGTCCTGCGTTGCCGCCCGCTCACGATGAGACGGCAAAGGGCGCTCAGAACGGCGCGTCGGGCGCAGCGGCCGGATCGGGCGCAGCGGGCTCCGGCCCGGAAGGAGCATCCGCGTGACCTGGACGGTGGTCGGCTCGGCGACCCGCGAGGTCGTCATCGGCGACGATCGGCCCTTCGTCGTCATCGGCGAACGGATCAACCCCACCGGCCGCAAGCTCCTCGCCGAGGAGATGAAGAAGGGCGATTTCAGCCGCGTCGAGCGCGATGTTCTTGCCCAGGTCGAGGCCGGCGCCCACATGCTCGACGTGAACGCCGGCATCCCGCTGGCCGACGAGCCGGCGATCCTCGCGACCACGATCCAGCTCGTCCAGTCGCTGACCGACCTGCCGCTCTCGATCGACAGCTCGATCGTCGAGGCGCTCGAGGCCGGCCTCGCCGTGTACAAGGGCAAGGCGCTCGTGAACAGCGTGACGGGCGAGGATGAGCGGCTGGAGCGCGTACTTCCGCTTGTCAAGAAGTACGGCGCCGCCGTCGTCGCGATCAGCAACGACGAGACCGGCATCAGCGTCGACCCCGACGTCCGGTTCGCCGTCGCGAAGCACATCGTGGAGCGTGCCCTCGACCACGGGATCCCGCGCGAGGACGTCGTCGTCGACCCACTCCTCATGCCGATCGGGGCGATGCCGACGGCCGGCCGGCAGGTCTTCCGGATCCTGGGCCGCCTCCGCGACGAGCTCCACGTGAACTCGACCTGCGGAGCGAGCAACGTCAGCTTCGGGCTGCCGAACCGCGAGGGGATCAACGGCGCCTTCCTCGCAATGGCGATCGCGTCGGGCCTGACGAGCGCGATCACGAATCCGATCGCCGAGGGTGTCCGAACCGCGGTCATGGCCGCCGACGTCCTCCAGGGCAACGACCAGGATGCGGCCCGCTGGATCCGGACCCACCGCATCGTGCCGGCCCAGGGCGAAGCCGGCGGCCGGCGCGTGAACCGCCGCCGGGCAGGCGTCGAGGTGCCGCAGCGGATCGCCGGGACCGAGGCCGTCGCGGCGGCCGGCGGCTGACCGGCGCGGACCCGGCGATGACCGCGGAGCCGCTCGTCATCTTCACCCCGTCCGGCCGGCGCGGCCGGTTCGAGCCGGGGACGACGGTCCTCGATGCGGCCCGCCGGCTCGGCGTCGACATCGACTCGGTCTGCGGCGGACGCGGCCTGTGCGGCCGCTGCCAGGTGCTGCTGGCGGAAGGAAATTTCGCGAAGCACG
>DASXTH010000043.1:0-12598 GCA_036505555.1 Candidatus Limnocylindrales bacterium
AGCGCTGCTTCTGCTCCTCGCTGCCGGCGAGCAGGAGGGGCAGGCTCGCGAGCTCCTGGACGGCGAGGATCAGGCCGCTCGTCGCGCAGACCCGGCTGATCTGCTCGATCGCGAGGCACACGGTGAGCAGGTCGCCACCGAGGCCGCCGTACGCCTCGGGATACGGCAGGCTCAGGATGTCGTGGGCGGCCAGCAGCTCCTTGACATCCCATGGGAACTCGGCCGTGCGGTCGATCTCGGCAGCACGCGGAGCGATCCGATCGTTGGCGAGGACGCGGACGGCGTCGCGGAGGGCGAGCTGGTCGTCGGTCAGGCGGTAGGTCCGGCTCGGGCGAGGCTCGGATGCGGGCGTCGAGCTGGCCATCGGCGCGAATCGTAGCAGCCGCCGATCGGCGCCGGTTCGCGTTCGTCGGGTCGACGCTCGCCAGTCGCGTTACGCTGGGGCCGCGGCGAGCGACGCCCGGGGGCCCGTTCCAGCCGCTGAGGATGCGTCATGGACCAGCCGACCCAGCTCCTCGTCCTGATCGCCGCGGCCGGCCTCGGGATCCTGTCCCTGCTCGTGATCCTGCGCCGCCAGCGACGCGACCGCGAGGACACGACGCGCGAGAGCCCGTACGCGACGTCGACCGAAGGCCAGAAACGCTGCCCGAACTGCGGCTCCTACAACGCGTGGACCGACCGCAACTGCGTGAGCTGCGGACGGCGGCTGCCCGGCTGAGGGGTGTCGGCCCTCCGGCCCTCCCTACCGGCGACATTCCCATCCGCGACTCCGGCGCGCACTGGACACGGAATGACGC
The DNA here is from genome assembly GCA_036505555.1 of Candidatus Limnocylindrales bacterium. GTDB lineage: Bacteria > Chloroflexota > Limnocylindria > Limnocylindrales > CSP1-4 > CF-46. The sequence goes on from DASXTH010000043.1 coordinate 798, forward strand.
CTTGCGAAGCCCCCGAACGGGATCTGTTAGCCCTCGGCAGGTAACAAACTGCACGTTCCAAGGCGCGCGATGGGAAACGCTCCAGATGCGTTTGGAATCGGCGGCGCCAGGCGAGCGGGCTATTGCAGGACCGGCAACCGCCGCCCAGCCGGCATCGGGTCGGGCTCGATCACGTCCGCCAGGATCTCCGCGATGTCGCGCGCGCTGACCACGCCACCGCCACTCCCCGTCGAGGCGGCACCGGACGAGGCGGCATCGGCCAGACCGTCCTTCATCATCACCATGCAGAACGGGCAGCTCGTCGCGACGGTCTCGGCGCCGGTCTCGAGGGCCTGACGCGTCCGCTCGGCGTTGATCCGGGTCCCGCGCGTCTCCTCCATCCACATCCGGCCGCCGCCGGCGCCGCAGCAGAACGTGTTCTTGCCGCTCTTCTCCATCTCGCGAAGCTCCAACCCCGGCACGGCGCCCAGCACATCCCGTGGCGCCGCCACGACCCCGTTGTAGCGAGCCATGTAGCACGAGTCGTGGAACGTCACGGAGCCCGCGGCGGCCGCCCCGTCCTCCGCCACCCGCAGCCGGCCGGACGCGAGCAGCCCCTGCAGATAGACCGAGTGGTGCACGACAGAGAAGGCACCGCCAAGCTGGCCGTACTCGTTCGAGATCGTGTTGAAGCAGTGCGGGCATGCGGTGACGATCGTCCGCTCCCCCATCCCGTACCGGTTCAGCGTCTCGACGTTGCCCGCGGCGAGGATCTGGAACACGTAGTCGTTGCCCATCCGGCGCGCCGGATCGCCGGTGCACGACTCCTCCTGGCCGAGGATCGCGAACCGCACGCCGGCCGCGTTCAAGCACGTCGCGACCGACCGCGCCACCCGCTTGTTCCGCTCGTCGAACGCCGCCGCGCAGCCGACCCAGTACAGGACTTCGAGCGAGTCCAGACCACCCGGTGACGCGGCCAGCGAGGCAACCGTCGGCACCTCGAACGGCAGCCCGCGGGTCCAGTCCGTCCGCGTCGATGCCGGCTGGCCCCACGGATTGCCCTGCCCCTCCATCCCGCGGAACGCGCCGGTGAGCTCCTGCGGGAACCGCGACTCCTCGAGCACGAGGTTCCGCCGCAGCCCGACGATCTTGTCGACGTGCTCGATGAGCACCGGACACGCCTCGACACAAGCCCCGCACGTCACGCAGTCCCAGACCGCGTCGTACGGGATCGCCTCGTCGACGATCGGCTTGGCCATCAGCACCGGAGCCGGCGCCGCTCCCCCCAGGTCGTAGGTCTCGCGGACGATCGGGTTGTTCGGGATGAGGTCCAGGCCATGCTCCGCCTCGACCGACATCTCCCGGATCCCCATGATGAACGCCTTGGGGTTGAGCGGCTTCCCGGTGAAGTTCGCCGGACAGGCCGCCTGGCAGCGGCCGCATTCGGTGCAGGTGAAGCCGTCGAGCAGGTCCTTCCAGCCGAGGTCCTGGAGCGACTTCAGCCCGAACGTCGCGTCCTCGCGCTCGAGGTCCATCTGCGGCAGCTCCCCGCGCGGCGCGAGCTTCCGATACCAGATGTTCGGGAACGCGGTCGCGATGTGGAGGTGCTTGCTGAACGGGAGGTATACGAGGAACGCGGCGACGAGGACGATGTGGGCCCACCAGAGAACGACGAAGGCGGCCTCGAGCGAGCCCGGTGCGACCGACGAGCGGAGCGGCCCCGCGAGCGCGTTCGCGACGAAGGCGCCCGACTGCTCACCGTACCGGGCGACCTGGAAGACCTGGGCGAAGAGCTCGGTCGCAACGACGCCGCCGATCATCGACAGGATGAGGAGCGCGTCGCGGTTGTAGGTCAGGCGCCGCGGCCGCGAGATCAGCCGTCGCTCGAACGCCCACAGGATCGACGCGAGGACGATCAGCGCGACGACGTTCTGCATCGCGCTGATCGCGGTCCAGAGCGCCCCGCCGAGCGGCGCCGACAGCACCGTCTGGATGATGCCGCCCGTGACGATGTTCGCGGTCCCGATCGTGAGCAGGACGAAGCCCCAGAAGATCCCCGCGTGCATGAGACCGGCGCGCCAGTCCTTGAACATCTTCGTCTGGATCAGCGCGTACTCGACCAGGCCAACGAGACGCGCGCCGACGCGGCCGATCGGATTCGGCTGCTCGAACGCCGGCCGGGCGGCGGCGAACACCCGGAGATGGCGGGCCATCGCCAGCGTGAAGATCGCGGCCGCTCCCCAGAACACGACGAAGACGGCGGGATACGCGGGGACGTCGGCGAAGACCGGGAACATCAGGCACCGTCCTCCGCCGAGCGAGCGGTGTGGTCGTGGGGGCCGGCGAGGGTCTCGAGGGCGTGGTCGAGCACCGGGACGATCGCCTCGAGCGAGTCCGCGGCACCCGATGGCGAACCGGGCGTGTTGACGATCAGCGTCCGCCCGCGCACACCGACGATCGCCCGGCTGAGCGACGCGAAGGGCGTCTTCGCCCGGCCCTCCGCACGGATCGCCTCGGCGAGGCCCGGGACCTCGTAGTCGATCACGGCGCTCGTCGCCTGCGGCGTGACGTCGCGCGGGGTCAGACCCGTGCCGCCGGTCGTGACGATCAGCGGATGGCGCTCGGCCGCATCGCGCAGCGCCTGCTCGATCGCGTCGCGATCGTCCGCAACGACCGCCCGGTCGACCGCGAACCCGAGCGCCCTCAGGCGCTCCTCGAGGACAGCCCCGCTCGCATCCTCGCGGGTCCCGGCCGCGCTCCGGTCGCTTGCCGTGAGGACGAGGGCGGTCCGGGCTCGGGCCGCCGTCCCACCCGGCGTCACGCCTTCGTGCCCCGTCGCGGTCCCCCGCCGATCCGGCCGGCCGCTCGATCCCCGGGTCGTCGCTGATCGACGCTGCGCGCCGCGTCAGCATCGGGCGGCCGATGCCACTCGCCGCTCTTGCCGCCGGTCTTCGAGATCAGCCGGACGCCGCGGATCTCCACCCCGCGCTCGACGCCCTTGACCATGTCGTAGATCGTCAGCGCGGCCACCGAGGCCGCCGTCAGCGCCTCCATCTCGACGCCGGTCGGGCCGGTCGTGGCCGCCTCGGCCCGCACGCGCAGGACGCCGGCTGCGCGATCCGGCGTCACCGCCACGACGAGGTCGGTGAGCGCAAGCGGGTGACACAGCGGGATCAGCTCGCTCGTCCGCTTGCCGCCCATCACGCCGGCCAGCTCGGCGACACCGAGGACGTCGCCCTTCGACCCGCCGCCGTCGATGACCATGCTCATCGTCTCGGGCGAGACCGCGACCTGGGCCTCGGCGACAGCCCGTCGCGCGGTCGAGGGCTTGTCGGACACGTCCACCATCCGCGGTCGACCGGAACGGTCGACGTGGGTCAGGCGGCGGCGCTCGGAGCGGGGCGGAAGGTCACGAGCCATGCAGCGTCCAGTATCGGGGGATCGGACGGCGCGCGGGAGCCTCGTGTGCGACGAACTGCCGGCCGGCGAGCGCGGGCGCCACGTCAGTCGCGGTCGAGCCACCACAGCTCGACCGGATCGCCGGGCGCGACCGTGTCGACGGTCTCGGGGACGATCGCCAGCGCCTCGGCGACCGCGAGCGCGGAGAGCACGTGACTCCCCTGCCCTCGCCGGCCGCCGGCGAGCCGGATGAGCACCCGGCCCTGCTCGTCCCGCCGTGGGATCCCGGCGTCGTCGCGATCCGCGGTGACCCGCAGGAACGCGCGCCGGCCCGCGCCCTTCGTTCCGCCCTCGAGCAAGACCGCGCGATCCGGCGTCCGAACCAGCCGTGACACCGGATAGCCGGCCATCCGCCGGATCGCGGGCCGGACGAACAGCTCGAACGTGACGAAGGTGGACACCGGGTTGCCGGGGAGCCCGAAGAGGAGCGTCCGGCCGCCATCCGACCTCTCGACCACGCCGAACGCGAACGGCTTGCCGGGCTGGACCGCCACCCGCCACAGCTCCATCCGGCCGATCTCCGCGAAGGCGACCCGGACGACGTCGTATGGCCCGACCGACACCCCGCCCGACACGATCACGGCGTCGATGTCTCCGAAGCGGGCGATCGCGATCCGGGCTCGCACGTCCTCGAGCCGATCGGCTGCGATCCCGAGGCTCCATGCCTCGGCGCCGGCTTCGATCGCCAATGCCCGCAGGCCGGGACCGTTCGCGTCGGGGATCCCCGCCGGCCCGAGGGCGCGGCCGGCGGGCCGAACTTCGTCGCCAGTCGCCAGAATCCCGATCCGAGGACGGCGATGGACGGACAGGGTCTCGTTCCCGCTGCCCGCGGCCAGCGCGACAGCGGCGGGCGTCAGCCGGTCGCCGGCATGCAGGATGACCTCCGCCTCAGGCAGATCGTCGCCCGCGCTGCGGATCGCCACGCCGCGCCCGATCGCCGCGTGGACGAGGACCGTCGCCGGGAGCGGCCCCGCCGCATCGCGGCCGCGGTCGCCGGTCGGCCGGCCTTCGGTGTCCGCAGGGGTCGTGAGCTCGACCTGAACGACCGCGTCGGCCCGTGGCGGGATCGGTGCGCCAGTCGCGATCCGGATCGCCGTTCCGCGCTCCACCTCGCGGTCCGGCGCCGAGCCCGCCCGGACCTCGGCGATCACCTCGAGCCGGACGGGTGCCTCCTCGGTCGCGGCGGCCACGTCCGCGGATCGGATCGCGTAGCCGTCCATCGCCGAGTTGTCCCACGGCGGCAGGGCGGTCAGGCTCATCACGTCCTCGGCGAGGACACGCCCGAGCGCCTCCGAGAGGTAGACGATCTCGTACTCCGTCGGCCCCGAGATCGCCGCGAGGACCGCGGCCCGCGCCTCCTCGACCGACAGCAGCCGGTCGCCCGTCGGCGCCGGCGCCGTCACGTCGTCTCCCCGCGCGCCTCGGCTCGAGCGTGGAGGAGTGCGGCGATCGAGCGCCGCGTGAGCACGCCACGGAGGCGGCCGCTCTCGAGCACCGGCAGGCCATCGAGATGCGATTGGCGCAGCTGCTCGAGCGCGTCGGTGAGGCGGTCGTCCGGGCTCGCGGTCGGCATCGCCGGCTCGCTGACCATGACGTCCTCGGTCCGGGTCGACGGCCAGTTGCGGGGCGCGATCGCCCGGACCTGGGCCAGCCCGACGATCCCGACCAGCACGTCGTCACGGATCACCGGCAGTGCCGGCGTCACCGTTCCGTCGAGGAGCCCCGACGCGAACGTGTCGAGCGTCAGTTGCGGCGAGATCGTCTCGAGGCCCTGCTCCATCGCTTCGCCGACGCTCATGCCCTGGACGAGCTCGTCGAGGACGAGCCAGCGATCGACCGACCGCGCCGATGCCATGAGGAACCAGCCGATCAGTCCGACCATCAGGCCGTCGACCGTCTCGCCCGTCAGGATGATCCCGAGCCCGACGATCAGCGCGCCCCGCCCGGCGTACCGACCGACGGAGCCCGCCGCTCGCGTCCCGGTGCGTTGGTCGCCGGACCGCGCCCAGGCCAAGGCGCGCACGACCCGCGCGCCGTCGAGGGGGAAGGCCGGGACGATGCTGACGCCGGCCAGAAGGAGGTTCAGGACCGCGACGATCATCAGGACATCGGCGATGGGGCCGATCCAGGCGCCGATGGCGAGCGACGCGATGGCCGCTCCGGCAAGGAGCACGCCGATCAGCAGGCTGACGAGCGGTCCGGCGAGCGCGACCGCCGCCTCAGCGCGGGGCGTCGACGCGACGACGTCCACCACAGCCGGGGATCCGATGAAGTGGATGACGAGGACGCGGTTCGTCGCACCGTCGCGCCGGGCGACGACGGCATGAGCAAGCTCGTGGGCGATGACGGTCAACAGGAACACGAGCGAGGCGACGAGCCCCACGATCCAGGCGGCGGTCTGGGCGACCCCCGGCTGGACGGCGGTCAGGCGGCCCGCGACCGTCACGGTGACGATCGCGATGATGAACAGCCAGGAGAGGTGGAGCCGGATCTCGAAGCCGAGGATCCGGGCGACCGGGATGCCGTTCACCGTGCCGCCTCGACGCGCGGGGCGACCGCCGGGGTCGCGGCGCCACCGGCTCGCCGGTCGGCGGTCGCCCGCCGCGCGCGTCGTCCGGCGCCGATGGAGATCACGGTCGCGGCGATGACGATCACGACACCCAGCACGATCGTCGTCTCCGACCAGAACTCGAACGGGAAGAGCTGAACGAGACGATCGGTCCGCGGGTCGAACAGGAATGTGCCCGCGGGGAAGAACAGCTCGTGGAACAGCTCGAAGAGCTGGTCGAAGGCGACCGCCGCGATCACCCCGGCCGCGACGACCCCGACGGTCAGCCAGCGCATCGCGGTCGCCACGGCCGACCAGGCGCGTTCAGAGTGGCCCGCCCGCCGGGCGCCCGCGACGAGCACCGTCAGGCCGACCGCCATGACCCCCGCGATCAGGAAGAACCCGCCGAACACCGCGCGGACGTCGCGCATGTGGGCGCGCTCGCGCTCCTCGAGGACCGGCACGCCGCCGACCGCCACGGCGAAGTCGGGCGGCCCGATCACGAGATCGTGGAGGATCGCGTCGGTGGCGGCTCGGAGGTCGGCGTCGGCGAAGCCGGTGAGCTCGGCGGCGTGCGTCCGGCCCTGCTCGAACGAGACCCAGACCGGGTTGAGGAAGAGCAGGACGGCAACCGCGACGAGCACGAACGCCGCGGCCACGCCGGTCAGGATCGCGGCGACCCGCTCCGGGATGGTTCGCTCCCCCGCGGCATGTCCGATCACCGCCGCATGGTAGACCGGGACGATGGCCCGTGCGCCGGTTCGACTCTGCGGAGCCCGATCAGTCCTCGAGCGTCCGGGCCTGTTCCCACCAGCCGGAGATCGTCAGGTCGTCCGGCAACTCCATGTTCAGCTCGGTCGCACCTCTTGCGATCCGGCCGCGGAACGTGTCCAGGTCGACGCTCAGGATCGCGTGGAGCCCCTCGAAGCCGGCCTGCATGAGGAGCTGGTGATCGTCGGGCCCGAAGCTCGCGAGGTTCAGCATCAGTGCCTCGTCGCGCCACTCGAGGACCTCGTTCGTCGAGGCGACGACCTGGTCGGCGAGGGTCTGGCGACGCGTCGGCGTTTCGCTGACCTCGATGAGGAGACCTGTGGTGAAGATGCCCTGATGCTCGAGCCGGTCGAGGTAGACCTGCTCGATCCGCGTCAGCTCTCCGATCGGTGGCACGACGGCTGGGACCTCTGCAACGACGTTGAGCCTCGATGATGCCACGGGCAATGCGTCTGTCGCATGGTGGCCGGTACGATCCGACCGGAGGAATGCGGCCAATGACGACCACGGACAACAAGGCGCTCGTCCGCCGGTTCATCGATCAGATCTTCGTCCAGGGCCGGCGCGATTCGGTCGACGAGCTGCTCGCCGACGACTTCATCGGGCACACCTGGCCCTCGACCGGCCACCCGAAGGACGACCTGAAGGCGGCGATCGACCGCACGTCGAAGGGCCTCGCCGACCCGGAGTTCAGGATCGACGACCTGATCGCCGAAGGCGACCGGGTCGCGGTGCGTCTGACGAGCTCCGCCACCCAGGTGGGCGACTTCATGGGCCTGCCACCGAGCGGCACGCGCTACTCGATCAGCGAGATCCACATCTTCCGGATCCGCGACGGGAAAGTCGCCGAGCACTGGCATCAGCTCGATCAGATGTCGTTGATGAAGCAGCTGGGCGCGATGGAGTCGCGCGAGCCGGTCGGCGCCGGTCGCTCCCGCTAGTCCAGCGGCCGCGTTTCCAGCGGCACGTCCCAATGCGCATCCAGAAGCTCGAATCGGCGAGCTTCCTCGCGCTTGAACGTCGCCTGGTCCGGAAAGAGCCGCGCCGCGATCTCCGCCTCGCTGTGGGCCTCCATCGCCGCCCAGTCGCGGTACGTGATCGAGACGAGAACGTCCCAATCGGCGCGGCCGTCGCCGTGGAACCGTGGCGTGAACATCTCGACGGCGGTGAACCTGCCGTCGGCGAGCTGCTCACGGAGGATCGGCCAGTGGTTCTTGCGAAACAGGCCCACGAACTCGTCGTGGGAGCCCCATTTCGTCCGGTAGAAGTAGAGGACCTCGACCGGTTCGCTCATCGTGGGTGGACCTCCTCGGCCGCGGCATGGAGCAGCTCCCAGGCCCGCTCGATGTGGCGCTCGTCCGTCCGCAGGTTGCCGATCGCGAGGCGGATCGTGAAGCGGCCGTTCAGCCTGGTGTGACTGAGGAAGATCTCGCCGGTCCGGTTGACCGCGTCCATGATCGCCTCGTTGTGGGCGTTCACGGTTGCCGCGTCCGGGGCGAGCGACGGCGGCACGTGGCGGAAACAGACGGTCGAGAACGGCACCGGCGCGAGGCGTTCCCAGTCCCTAGCCGCGTCAACTCGGGCGGCGAAGGCCTGCGCCAGGGCCAGGTGATGGCGGATCCGCCGGCGCAGGCCTTCCAGACCGAACCACCGGAGCAGCATCCACAGCTTGAGCGCCCGCATCCGCCGGCCGAGCTGCGGCGTGTACTCGTTGAAGTTCCGCTCCGAGCCCGCGCCCCCAACGACGCGCAGATACTCTGGGACGAGGCTGAACGCCTCGCGAACGACGTCGAGACGGCGGCTGAGGAGCAGGGACGCGTCGACCGGCGTCCAGAGCCACTTGTGGGGGTTCATCACGATCGAGTCGGCGCGCTCCCAGCCCGCGAAGGATGCGCGGAGGCCCGGGTCGATCGCGACGGCGCCGGCGTAGGCCGCGTCGACATGGAGCCAGATGCTCTCGCGGGCGGCGATGTCGGCGACCGCCGCGACCGGATCGACCGAGGTCGAGGACGTCGTGCCGACCGTCGCGACGATCGCGATCGGCCGCCTGCCCGCCGTTCGATCAGCGGCGATGGCGTCGGCGAGCGCGTCTGGGAGGAGCTCGAACCGATCATTCGTCGGGATCTTCACGAGGGCCGCGCGACCCAGCCCGAGCGTCATGCACGCCTTGTCGATCGAGGAATGGGCCTCCTCCGACGCGTAGACCCGGAGCGCGGGCACGTCCAGTCGCCCGGCAAGACCCTGCGCCGCGGCATCGATGCCGGCGGCCTGACGGGCGGCGGCCAGGGCGATCAGCGACGACATCGACGCGGTATCGGTGAGGAGCCCGTCGAACGCGTCGGGCAGCCCCAGCGCCTGGCGCAGCCAGTCGACGACGACCTGCTCCAGCTCGGTCCCGCTCGGCGAGGTTCGCCAGAGCATCGGGTTCTGGTTGAGCGCCGCGGTCAGCATCTCGCCGAGGATCCCGGGCCCGGACGCCGTCGACGCGAAGTACGCCGCGAAGCCGGGGCCCTGCCAGGCGGTCGCGTTCGGCTCGATCAGCCGGAGGTAGTCGGCCAGGATCGTGTCGAGCGGCTCGGGTTCGTCGGGTGGCGCGCTCGGCAATCGGGAGCGGACCGCGCCCGGGTCGATCGGCGGAAGGACGGCTCGGCCTTCGACGCCGGCGATGTAGTCGGCCATCAGGTCGACGACCCGGTGCGCCGCCGCCCGAAAGGCCTCCGGGTCCATGTCCGAGAGGCCTTCGAGCTGCTCGCGGTCGAGCTCGGAAGAGGCGCGCGCGGGCCGATCCGTCGTCGTCATCAAGCCAAGCCTAGCCGCTCGGACATGAAGAGGCCCCGCGACTCGGAGGGCGGTCGCGGGGCCTCGGTCCCCGGGTTGTGCGACGTCGGCGGGCGGTTCGAAGAACTCCCCGATCACTCATACGCTCGACCTGCGGATTCGGATGAGCCCGCGAAGGCTACGCTGGCGCGTGTGAGCACCACGACGATGCGGGCGTTCGTCATCCTCGGCCCGCGACGCGCCGAGGTCCGGGACGTCGAGGTGCCGGTTCCCCGCCCGGGCGAGGTCGTCGTCGACGTGGAGCGGGTCGGCGTCTGCGGCACGGACGTGGAGTTCTGGACGGGCGAGATGGCGTACCTCGCGACCGGCGAGGCGGCCTATCCGATCCGGATCGGCCACGAGTGGTCGGGCACAGTCGGGGCCGTCGGCGCCGGCGTCGATCGGGCGTGGCTCGGACGGCGGGTGACCGGCGACACGATGCTGGGCTGCGGGCTCTGTGCCCGCTGTCGATCCGGTCGCCAGCACCTCTGCGCCGATCGGTTCGAGGTCGGGATCCGCCGTGGCTGGCCGGGTGCCCTCGCCGAGAAGCTGCCGATCCCGGCGCGGTTCCTCCGGGAGCTGCCACCGGGCATCGACGTGACCGCCGGCGCGCTCGCCGAGCCCGCCGGGAACGCCTGGCGGGCGGTCCAGGCGGCCTCCGTGGCGCGCGGTGAACGACTGCTCGTCATCGGACCGGGGACGATCGGGCTGCTCGCGGCGCTGATTGCGGCCGCTGGAGGGGCAGACGTCCATCTGCTCGGCCGCGGCGAGCGGTCGATCGCGTTTGCTCGCTCCCTTGGCTTCGAGCCCGTCTGGTCGGCCGATCGCCCACCCGACGGCCTGTTCGACGCCGTGATCGACGCCTCGACCGATCCTGGCTCCCCTGCTCGCGCCGTCGAGCTGGCCGAGCCGGGCCGTCGAGTCGTGCTCATCGGGATTTCGGGAGGGCCCAGCCTGATCGACAGCCGGCAGCTTGCCCTCAAGGACCTGACGACCGTCGGAATCCTCAGCGCCTCACCCGGCCTCGATGGAGCCATCGATCTCTTCGCGTCCGGTCGAGTCGACCCGCGTCCGATCGTCGCGGGTGTGGCCGGCCTCGACGACGTCGCTGGCGTGCTCGACGGACGGCGGGACACAGGCTGGGGTGCCGGCCCGAAGATCCACGTGGATCCGCGTCGCTGACCGGCGGCGATCTCCCGGCGCGCCGCGGATTCTCGCCCCATGCGAGATCAGCGCAACGACTCTCCCGGCTCACGTGGTCGCTTTCGTGAGCGACCCGGTGGATCATTCGACCATGGCCATCGACCTCGATCGATCCGGGAGGCTCAGCCCGCGATGAGCCCTACCCCGGAGGACGCACCGATGGAGGTCGATCTGCCGAATGGCGGACGGCTGATCGTCGCATTCGCCAACTCGGAGATCCGGAAGTCGGAGGGAGCGGTCGCGATCGCGGCGACGATCGTCTCGGCGACGGGCGGCGAGAGCGAGCTCGAGGTCGCGATCGTCCACGAGGCGGCCGCCCACGGGCTCGCGGCGCACCCATCTCGGGGCCGCCACCCGACAACGATCCTGATCCGTCCGGCGCCGGATCCCGCCGCCGAGCCATCCTCGCCAGATGGGGCGCGCTGAGAATCGGCGCCGAGGTCATGGATCCGCCGGGGGACGAAGCCACGACCCCGGCCCGGCAACGATACAGCGCGGTGGGACCCACCAACGGTCAGGTGCGGCCGGGAATCCGACGTACGCTTCCCACGTGAACGACGCGCCTGATCTCGGCGAGCTCTGGGAGTACGCGGCCACGGTCCTGCCCGCCGGATGGCGCCTCGACGCGCTCCAATGCGCCTCCATCGGCCTGGAACCGAGTCAACGCTCCGACGACTGGACGGCCGTCGCTCTTGACCCGGACGACCGACCCGTCCGAGTCACGGCCTCAACGCCGCGTGCCGCGATCGATCGAATGGCGGCGGAGATCGACGGCTGAACCCTGAGCGGGCGTCGCTGATCCGGCCACGACCCGGCGTATCCAGGTCAGCTTCAAGCCGCGAAGCGAGGCGCGACGCGTCCTACAACGTCAGCCGCGATCCGCCCCCCGACGAACGCGCCGATGAAGGTGAGGAGGACGCCGGCGGAGTCGGCATGGTCGATGGCGAACGCCTGGTGGAAGTAGAACCCGACCACCGCGCCGGCGACCGCTCCGATCGCTGCTCCGACGAGCCAGCCGAGGGTG
>DASXTH010000044.1:0-8089 GCA_036505555.1 Candidatus Limnocylindrales bacterium
CTCATACAAGATGAACCTGTCGACCCCAGGTGACGTCCTCTCGGCGCATGGCTCGGCCGGGTCCGCCACACAGCAGACCATCACGATCGACAACACCGGGACGGGTCCCCTGACGAACGTCAGCGTCACCGCAACGGCGCCCACCGGCTGGAAGGTGACGTTCAGCCCGGAGTCGATCGCTTCGATCGAGCCCGGCGCCGCCCCTGCGACGATCACCGCGACAATCACCCCGACCTCGGATGCCGTGTCCGGCGATTACGTCGTGACGTTCAACGCGTCGAACGGCGCCGAGGGCGCAACGGCCACCGATTCGATCGACATGCGGTTCACCGTCGACACGTCGATCGTATGGGCGATCGTCGGAATCGGCGTGATCCTCGTGATCCTCGGCGGCCTGTTCTACGTCTTCCGCACCTTCGGACGCCGATGACGGCGCCGTCGACCCGACCGATCCGACGCAAGGGAACGACTCGGCAGCGGTCGACGACTGCGCCGGGCGAGCCCGGAGCCACCGGGCGCCCGCACCAGACCGGTGACGACCGGCCGCGGGCGCCCATCCGGACCCGTGGCCTGACCAAGGTCTACGGCGAGCTCGTCGCCGTCGACCACCTCGATCTCGAGGTCCAGGCCGGCGAGATCTTCGGCCTTCTCGGTCAGAACGGGGCCGGCAAGACGACGACGATCCTGATGCTCCTCGGGCTGACGGAGCCCACGGAGGGCCAGGCTCGGGTCGTCGGCCTCGATCCGGCGCGACGGCCGCTTGAGGTCAAGCGCCGCGTGGGCTACCTGCCGGATGCCGTCGGCTTCTACGGTGACCTGACCGGCCGCCAGAACCTGCGGTATACGGCGCAGCTGAACCGGATCCCGCGCGACGAGGCGAACGCCACGATCGACGAGGTCCTCGAGCAGGTCGGGCTCTCCGCTCGCGCGGACGATCCGGCCGAGACGTACTCGCGGGGCATGCTGCAGCGGCTCGGCATCGCCGACGCGCTCGTCAAGGATCCAGATGTGCTGATCCTCGACGAGCCGACGACCGCGATCGACCCACTGGGTGTCACCGAGATCCTCGATCTCCTCCGCACGCTCGTGCGCGACCGGAGCATGGCGGTCCTCTTGTCGAGCCACCTCCTGAACCAGGTCCAGCACGTCTGCGATCGGATCGGGATCTTCGCGGCGGGCAGGCTGATCGGCCAGGGTTCGATGCCCGAGCTCGCGAAGCGCTTCGGCGAGGATGTCGCCCACATCGAGGCGGAGTTCGATGCCTCCGACGAGGCCGGCGACGCCCGCGTGCGGGAGGTGCTGGCCGGGATCCCCAACGTCACCAACGTCGCGTCCCCGAGCGCGCCGGGAACGCCGTGGACGATCGAGGTTCGACCCGCGCAGGACGAGATCCGGGTCCGCCGGGCGATCCTGGCAGCATCGAGCTCGCTGTCGCTGGATCTGACCTCCATCGGAACGCTGCCGCCGTCGCTCGAGGAGCTCTACCGGCGAGCGGTCGAGCGGGCGGCCCACGGACACGCGAGGGACGTTCGATGACGGCCGAGTCGACACCCGCGGAGACGCCGGCGCCGCCGGTGCGATCGAAGCACTCCGAGGCGATCCCGTCGCGCCGCCAGCGATCCGTGCCGTTTGCCGGCTGGATGGTGATCGGGCGGAAGGAGCTCGGCGACCATCTGTTGTCGTGGCGGTTCGTGATCCTCGTCCTGATCGTGGCGGCGGCGGCGATCGTTCCGCTGTACTTTGCCGCCGACGCTCTGCGGACGAGCGCCTCGACGAGCGACCGCCTCGCGGCACGCTTCCTGACCCTGTTCTGGTACGGGCCACCGGTCGCCAACGGCCAGGTGACGCTCCCGAGCGTCGCGGGCTTCCTCTCGATCGTCGCGCCGCTGCTCGGAGTGGTCTTCGCGTTCGACTCGGTGAACGGGGAGCGCGCGCAGGGCACGCTTCCGCGACTCCTGTCGCAGCCGATCCATCGCGACGACGTCATCAACGGCAAGTTCGCGGCCGGCCTCGCAGTCATCGGGCTCGTGATCGTCGCCGTCATCGGCGGGATCGGTGCCTTCGGGATCATCCGGATCGGCATCGTGCCCACCGCACCGGAGATCCTGCGGCTGATGATCTGGATCCTCGTCACGCTCGTTTACGTGTCGGCCTGGCTGGCCTTCGGCATGGTCCTGTCGGTCGTCGCCCGAAGTGCGGCGACGTCGGCGCTCGTGGGGTTCGGGATGTGGGCCTTCCTGACCTTCCTGGGCGGGTTCGTCGTCCAGCTGATCCAGAACATCCTGGCGCCGCTGGCCGGGATCACGGATATCTCGACCTACCTGAACAACACGGGCACTCAGCAGCTGATCCAACGGTTCCTTCCCTCGACGCTCTACCAGGAAGCGTCGATCGTCCTGTTGAACCCGCAGGTGATGTCGCGCGATATCTCGACGCCGACCACGATCGGCGGGCTCGCCCAGGCCCAACAACAGGTCCCCTCGATCCTGTCGCTGGACCAGAGCTTCATCCTCGTCTGGCCTCAGGTCGTCGCCCTCCTCGCCGTGACGGTCGCGTTCTTCGCGATCGCGTACGTCCGCTTCATGCGCCAGGAGGTCCGGGCCTAGCGGCCCCGCGATGACCGAGCCGCGGGACCGGGATCGCGCGGGCTGCGGGCCGGGTTGCGCGTGCACCGTTGGGAACGAGTTCGGCGAGCGGGACGCGCGCCACGACCAGAAGAGCTACCGCAAGAGCGGCCCGGCTCGGACGACGACCTGGCTGATCGAGGGTCTGATCGGCGATGGGATCGTCGGGCAGACCGTTCTCGACATCGGCGCCGGGATCGGGGCGGTTCATCTCGCGCTCCTCGAGGCCGGCGCCGCGTCTGCCGTCGATGTCGATGGCTCGCCGGCGTACGTGAGCGTCGCGCGGGAAGAGGCCGAGCGCGTCGACCGGCGGGCGGCCGTCCGCTACGAGACCGGTGATTTCGTCGAGCTGGCCGAGGCGATCGAGCCCGCCGATCTCGTCGCCCTCGACCGGGTCGTCTGCTGCTATCCGGACATGCCGGCGCTCGTCGGGCTGTCGGTTGCGCGGGCCCGCCGCCGCTACGGCCTCGTCTACCCGCGCGATCGATGGTGGATCCGGGTCGGCAGCCGCGTCCTGAACGCCCTTGCCGCCCTCGCCCGGCGGCGCCTCCGCTTCCACGTTCACCGCACGGCCGACGTCGACACGCGGATCCGCGGCGCCGGCTTCCGGCCGATCCTCCAGCGCACCACCGTCTTCTGGCAGGTCGCCGTCTACGAGCGCGCCCCGGCGCCCTAGCGGGGCGGGTAGCCGGTGATCTCCATGATGTCCTCGTACAGCGGCTGGAGCCGCCGGTACATCTGGAGATAGACCCGGCGGTAGAGCCGGTCGTACAGGCGGTGGCGGTCCGGGTCGGGCTCGACCGTGGCCGCGAGCCGCGTCATCGCCCCGATCGCGGCCTCGAACGACGGGTGGATCCCGAGCCCCACGGCCGCGTCGATCGCCGCCCCCAACCCCGACGTCTCGTGCGTATGCGGCCGCCCCACTGGCAACCCGAAGATGTCCGCGGTCAGCTGGACGGCCGCCGGAGACTGCGCGCCACCGCCTGACACGCGCAACTCGCGAAGGGGCGTCTTCGCTCGACCGGCCGCCCGCTCGCCGCCCTCGCGGAGCGCGTAGGCGAGCCCCTCGAGGATCGCGCGGTACAGGTGGGCCCGGGTGTGGACGTCGCCGAAGCCGATCATCGCGCCCTTGGCCTCGGGGCCCGGGATCCGGACGCCCGGCGACCAGGTCGGCTGGATCATCAGGCCCATCGCGCCAGGCTCGGTCGCCCGGACGAGGTCGTCGAAGAGGGCTTCTGCGGCGATCCCGAGCGCATCCGCCTGGGCGACCTCGACCGCGCCGAACTGGCGCTTGAACCAGTCGACGAGCCAATAGCCGCGATAGACCTGGACCTCGAGGCTGTAGGCGCCCGGGATCGCGGCCGGGTACGGCGGCACGAGCGGGACCGGCTCGACGTAGCGGCGCTGGGTCGTGTTGATCGTCGCGGTCGTGCCGTACGACAACGACCCGATGTGCGGCTCGAGCGCGCCCGACCCGAGCGCCTCGCAGGCCTTGTCGGCGGCCGCCGAGATCACCGGTGTCCCCGATACCAGGCCGAGGACCTCAGCCGCGGTCGCCGTCAGGTCGCCCAGCCGGCCGCCCGGCGGCACGAGCTCCGGCAGCCACGACGGGTCGATCGGTGCCGCCGTCCAGCGCCAGTCGCCGGCCTTCGCCCAGGCCAGGTGCTTGTGGTCGAACGGGACGTAGCCGACCTGGCTCGCGACCGAGTCGACGAACCGGCCGGTCAGCCGATGGACGAGGAAGCCCGAGAGGAACAGGTAGTGCCGGACCCGTGACCACACGGCGGGCTCCTCGGCGCGGAACCAGTTCGCCTCGCAGTCGGCCTGGAAGGCGGCGATCGTCCGGCGGACGCCGAGCGCCCGGAACGCCAGCCCCGTGATCCCGCCGATCTCTGGGACGCCGTCGGCACGCCGCTGGTCGAGCCAGACGATCGCCGGTCGGAGCGGCTCGCCGGCTTCGTCGGCGACGACCACGGTTGCGCGCTGGGTGGTGAGCGCGACGCCGGCGATCGCGTCGGGGCGGGCGACCCCCTCCGCCCACAGTCGCGCGCAGGCGAGGCCGATCGAGTGCCAGTAGAGGTCCGGGTCCTGCTCGGCCCAGCCGGGATGCGGCGAGACGTACGGCTCGATCGGCACGCGGGCGGCCGCGACGACCTCGCCCGCCGGGTCGAACACGAGGGCCCGAACGGACTGCGTGCCGACGTCGATCGCGAGGAGCTGATCGCCGCTCATCGTTGGCCCTCGTGCCGATCGGGAAGGAGGACGCCGGGGTTCAGGAGCCCGTCCGGGTCGAGCCGGCGGGCGACGTCGCCGAGCACCGCGAGACCGAGCTCGCCCTTCTCGGCGGCCAGCCACGGCCGGTGGTCGCGCCCGACGCCGTGCTGGTGGCTGATCGTCCCGCCGTGCTCGACGATCGCGGCGCTCGCGGCTTTCTTCAGGAGCCGCCAGCGCTCGAGGGTCTCGTCCGGGTCGGCCGCGCGCCGGAAGACGTACGTCGCATAGAGGCTCGAGCCGCTCGGGTAGACATGGGACAGATGGCTGAAGGCATGGACGCGCTCGCCCGCCGTGTCGAGGGTGTGGCGCAGGGCCCGCCCGATCGCCGTCGCGAGGTCAGGAAGCCGCCGCCACTCGACCGCGGTCTCGAGCGTGTCGACTGCGTAGCCGAGCTCCCAGAGGGCGTCGCGGACATCCGGCGTTCGGAAGCGGCCGCGCAGCCATTGCCGGCCGAGCGATCCGCCGACGCCGGTCCCGCCGTGGCGCCGCACGATGGAGCCAGTCTCGCGGACCGCCAGCTCGACGAGCTTCTCCCGCCCGCTCGCCGCGACGAGGAGCAGGCAGGGCTCGGGGCCGATCTTGCGAATGCCGAGATATGCCCGCAGCAGCCGAACGCTGCGGCCCTCCCCGGCGAGGGCGAGGAGCGTCGCGGTCTCGAGCGGCGTCGAGAGGCGGACCATCGACAGCGGCAGACCCGCGCGGGCGATCTCGCGCGCAGCCTCGACGGCGCGCGGCCAATCCGGAAGGAACCAGGCGGGGACGGCCTCGACGGCGGGCTTCGCGACGACGCGAATCGTCGCGTCGGTCAGGATCCCGAAGCGACCCTCCGAGCCGAGGACGAGCTGGCGGAGATCGGGGCCGGCCGCCGAGGCCGGATGGGGCGGGAGGTCGATCGAGCCTGCGGGGGCCTCCAGGTGGCCGCCCGCGAACAAGGCCTCGATCCGCCCGAACCCGATCGACTGCTGGCCGGCCGAGCGGGCCGCGACCCAGCCGCCGATCGTCGAGCGCTCCCACGACTGCGGGAAGTGGCCGAGGGTCAGGCCACGCGGCGCGAGAGCGGTCTCGATGTCCGGCCCGAGCGTGCCGGACCCGAAGGTCGCGAGGCCGCTCCGCTCGTCGAGCGCGCGGAGGCCGGCCAATGCCTCCGTCGCGACGGTGATCACCGGCCGGTCGTCGTCGGGGTCGGGGGTGACGCCGCCGACGACGCTCGTCCCGCCGCCGCGGGGGATGAGCGCCGCACCGCGGTCCCGCGCCAGGTCGAAGAGCGCGCGGACCGCGGCAGCGTCCGCAGGTCGCGCGACCGCGTCCGGCGCCCGCCCGAGGCGTCCGCCTCGCAGCGCGATCCAGTCGGGGAGGCTCTGGCCGCGGGCATGGCGGATCCGGTCGATCGGGTCGAGCGAGAGCCGGCCGTCCGCGTCGTCGGCCAGACGGCTCGGCGGGAGCGCCGCCGCGACGTCTTCGAGCCGCGCGTCCGGGGCCGAGGCGCCCATGCCGATCTCGGCTTCGAGCAGGCGCCGGGCCGCCGCGGCGATCTGCGGCGAACCCGCATCCTCCGCGATCCAGCCGTTCCAGCGCCACACGTCGCTATGGTGCTGCATCGGCGTCGGCCGATGTCACCGCTGGGCCGGGACGTGCCAGTGCTACCGTGCGCCCATGCGTGGTGATCGGGTCGAGGTCGTGGTCGATACGGGTCAGGGCGTCCAGACGTTCGAGATCGCGGCGACGAAGAACGGACGGCGGCTCGAGATCACGACGGCGCGCGGCGTCGTCGAGGTCAGCGAGGTCACCCGCGGTGGCACGCCGGTCCGGACGGGACGGTTCATGGCGAGCCGGCTGATCGCGCTCGTCGAGCACCCTGCCCAGGAGCAGCCCGACAGCCGCGTCGAGGTCCAGACGCGGCGCCGGCTGCGACCGCCGGAGGCGGGCTGAGTCGGGCCCTGACGGTTCGAGACCTCAGGAGCTCAGGACTTCTTCGACGACTTCGTCTCGCCGTGCTCGCGCGCTCTCAGAACGGGGGCCAGGGGATCGCCGGCCAGTCGGGGCGAGGGAGCGGGAACCGCCGCGTCTCCAGCAGCCCGTCCACTCGCCGTCGCGTGGCCGCGATCTCGCCCCGCGACAGCAGACCCGCCAGGTCCCGGGCGAGATCGCCCCGGAGCGCCACGGCCAGCCGGGCGAGCCCCGCGAGCTCCTCGTTGAGCAACGGCCGCCCGCGCCAGCCCCACAGCACGGTCCGGAGCTTCGGCACGGTCGAGAACGTCACGCCGTGGTCGACCCCGAAGATCCGGCCCTCGGTGGTCGGCAGCAGGTGGCCGCCCTTCCGATCGGTGTTGTTGACCGCCGCGTCGAAGACCGCGATCCGGCGCAGCCGCGGGTCGTCGCCCAGGACCATCCCGACGACGTCGACCGACTCGTCCACATCGATCCAGAGCTGGAGCGACCCGTCGCCGAACGGACCATCGCGACGGATCGTCGGCGGGACGATCCCCCAGCCGATCGCCTCGCTCACGAGAAACGCCGCGACCTCGCGGTGGGAGAGGGTCTGGTCGGGGAAGTCGTCGAGTGGGCGCTCGCCGGCGGTCGGCTTGTAGACGGCTTCGACGACGACGGACTCCTCGGGCGGCGGGCAGATCCGCTTCACCCGGCAGAGCATCGCGTGGTTGCTCGAGCCAACGAGCCGCCCGACGATCTCGATCTCGCCGTCGCGCAGGACCTCGAGGGTCGTCGCCGGGTCGATCACGTTCCGAGCCGGCCCGCGGTCAGTTGACGTAGTGGCCGTTGCGGCGCGGGCAGATGTGGCCCTGCGGGTCGAGCGGCTGACCGCACAGCGGGCACGGCAGGCGACCGGCGGCCACGACCTCGAGGGCCCGGTTCACGAACGCCCGGGCGGTCTCGACCGTGAGCTTCACCCGGAGCGTGTCGGGGCCGTCGTCGGCGTCCTCGTCGATGCCCTCGAACGCGGCCAGGAGCTGGCCGGCTGGCGTGCCGGCAATCCCCTCCACCGCGGAGAGGTCGATGACCGTCTCGTCCTCGTCCTCCTCCTCGTCATCGGCGATGACGACGTCGGACTCTTCGTCCTCCTCGTCCTCCTCGTCCTCCTCGCCGGCCCGCGCCTCGACCAGGATCTGCTCGGTGTCGCCGTCCCAGCCGAGCGTCAGGGTCGTCGCCCGGAACGTCTCGTGGAGCGGCTCCTC
>DASXTH010000045.1:0-18933 GCA_036505555.1 Candidatus Limnocylindrales bacterium
TTGGGCTGTTCTCGGACTCCGCCGAGATCGAACGGCTGGCCGGCTCCGTCGCCGACAGCGGCGGCCTCGTCGTCGTACCGGCGTTCGTCGGGCTCGGCGCGCCGTACTGGGATCCCGATGCGCGCGGCGCGATCTTCGGCCTGACCCGCGGGTCGGGGGCCGCGGAGATCGCCCGGGCCACGCTCGACGCGATTGCGTTCCAGGTCCGCGACGTCGTCGAGGCGATGGACGCCGACCGCGGGATGCCGCTGCGCGACCTCCGCGTCGACGGCGGCGGGGCGGGCGATCTCGTCTGCGGGTTGATCGCCGACCAGCTGGACCGATCGCTCGATCGGCCGATCGTCCGCGAGACGACCGCGTTTGGGGCCGCGGCCCTCGCCGGGCTGGCGGTCGGGTTCTGGGACGGGCCGGCCGAGATCGCCGCGATCCGGCGGACCGAGCGTCGGTTCGAGCCGGCGGCCGATCGGGCGGGCGCCGAGGCCGGTCACCGGGCGTGGCTCCGGGCGATCGAGCGGACCCGTGGGTGGGCCGCGCCCGACTGAACGCGGGCCCCAGCGCCCTCGTGCAGGCACGGCATTGGCGGATTTCCCCTCGATCGACGAAAATACCTCTATACAAGTCCGTCGATGGTCGTCTAGACTCCCGCGCGGAAGTGCCGCTGGAAGCGTCCAGCGGATAGAAACAGACGTAGCTCGACGACGACTCGGACTCCTCTCACGGCTGACGCGAGAACCCGCAGGGATCGCACGGCTACCGAGAGGAGTTTTCGTTTCGTGTACAACGACAAGAATCTGACCTGTGCCGATTGCGGCCAGGAGTTCGTGTTCACTGCGAGTGAGCAGGACTTCTACGCACAGCGCGGGTTCACCGAGCCGCGCCGTTGCCCCTCGTGTCGCGCCAGCCGTAAGGCTGCCCGCAACGCGAGTGGCGGCGCCGGAACGGGCAGCAGCTACGGCAGCTACGGCGCCAGTGGCGGCTACTCGGCCGGCGGCGGCTACAGCAGCGGCGGTGGCGGCGGTGGTGGCGGCTACGGCGGCGGTGGTGGCGGCTACGGCCGAGACCGCGGCCCCCGCGAGATGTTCACCGCAACGTGCTCGTCCTGCGGCAAGGACGCCCAGGTCCCATTCCGCCCCACCAGCGGCAAGCCCGTCTACTGCTCCGACTGCTTCCGCAGTCAGCGCGGCGGATCGTCCTACTAAGCCAATCCTCTCGGCGCGGATTCGGTCGTCGGATCCGCCGAACCTACCGTGAGTTCCCGACCCGGGTTGTCAGCCGACCCGGGTCGTTCGATTCTCCCGGCTCGCCGCCCCGGCTCCAGCGCCCCGGCTCGCCGTCCCATTTGCCCCATACGCGATTCAGGCGCGCATCAACATGTGGCCATGGGCATTCAACTGTTACTCGGCCCGGCCAAGGTCATGGGTCAGCACAGGGCAGCGAACCACCGGTCGCCACGAACCGTTTGGCTCCGTTTGGCGTTGTCGAATGCGTCCGTGGCATGCGGATGGGAAATCGCGCCGGACGCGACGCGCGCCCAGTGGCTCCAAGCGCCTAATGCTCCGCCGCGCCGCCCCCGCGCGACGGCCCTGCCAGGAGCCCCAGGTCGAACTTCCGCTCGGTCCCGTGGATCAAACGGTCGATGTTGTCGGCATGGGCGATCCAGATCAGCGCCGGACCGATCACGGCGTACACGAGGTACTGGGGCGGTACCGCCCCCGACGCGACGGCCCAGATCACGAGCATCGCCGGGAACAACGCCGCCGATGCGAGCAACGACCCCAGCGACACGTACCGGGTGATCAGGATCACGAGAACGAACACGGGCGCTGCCAGCACCACCGCGACCGGCTGGATCACGAGCATCGTTCCGACACCCGCCCCGACCCCGCGGCCGCTCCGGAAGCCGGCGAACACCGACCAGATCGAGCCGGCGACGGCTGCCAGACCGCACAGGACCTCGAGAGCGGCCTCACCGGCGACGAACCGAGCCACGACGACCGGGATCGCCCCCTTGAGGACGTCGCCGGTCACGACGATCGCCGCTCGTCCCCGCCCGAGGGCGCGCAAGGCATTGGTGCCCCCGGTTCGCCCGGAGCCGATCGTCCGCGGATCGACGCCGCCGGTCAGGCGGGCGACCAGGACACCCATCGGGATCGATCCGCAGACATACGCACCGACGATGAGCGCGAAATCGCGGATGAGGATCGCGCCGTCCATGTCGCTCCACGGTGCAGCCAACCGGTCGGAAATCGCGGCGAGTCTAGCACTGGCCCACGGGTACGGGAACGAGCACGACGCGAGCCGGCGCCGGGCTCGGTTGCGGCGTCGTCGAGGGCACGCGTACGATGACGACCGATGATCCAACCGCCCAGCCGGCCGCCCCATGGCCGTCGGTCCGAGGCACGCGAGGCGCACTGATTCCATGGCCGTCGGCTCGTCCAATGACTTCGATCTCGTCGTGCTCGGCGCGGGCACGGGCGGCTACACCGCGGCCTTCCGAGCAGGTCAGCTCGGGCTGAAGGTCGCCCTCGTCGACGAGGACAAGATCGGCGGCACGTGCCTCCATCGCGGTTGCATCCCGACGAAGGCTCTGCTCGAATCGGCCGGCTTCGTCGAGCACGTCCGGCACGCGAAGGACTACGGCCTCGTCCTCGGCGGAGACGGCGCCCCGGGCATCGACTACGCTCAGATGGCCGCCCGCAAGGACCAGGTCGTGAAGCGGTTGTGGACCGGCCTGAAGACGCTCATCGACAAGAACAAGGTCACCTGGATCGCCGGCCGCGGCCGCCTCGAAGGCCCGAACAAGATCCGGGTCAGCCAGCCCGGCGACGACGGCACACCCGGCAAGGGCGGCGACCGCGTCCTGCAGGCGACCGACGTCATCCTCGCGACCGGTTCGCGGGTGAAGAGCCTGCCCGGCCTGACCCCGGACGGCGAGCGGATCCTCACGAGCGACGACGTCCTCCGGGCGACCTCGATCCCGAAGGACATCGTGATCGTCGGGGCCGGGGCCGTCGGCTCCGAGTTCGCCTCGATGTACCACGACCTCGGCACGAAGGTGACGCTGCTCGAGTACTTCCCGGCGATCGTCCCGCTCGAGGATCGCGAGGTCAGCCAGGCGCTCGAGCGCAGCTTCAGCCGGCGCGGCATCACGGTGATGACGAACGCCCGCTTCGACTCGACGAAGGTCGACGTCACGAAGGACGGCGTCTGTCTCGTCGTCGGGCCGGAGGGCAAGGAGCCCCAGGAGCTCCGCGCCGAACAAATGCTCGTCGCAGCGGGCCGGGCGACCAACGTCGAGGACATCGGGCTCGAGACGACGAAGGTCGAGCTCGATAAGGGCATCGTGAAGGTCGACGGCCGGATGCGGACGAAGGAGCCCCACGTCTACGCGATCGGCGATATCGTCGGCGGGCTGATGCTCGCCCACACGGCAGGACACGAGGGGATCGTCGCGGCCCACACGATCGCCGGCGACAAGGACGTCCATTCCATCGACTACGTCAAGCAGCCGCGGGCGACGTACTGCCGTCCGGAGATCGCCTCGATCGGGCTGACCCAGCAGCAGGCCGAGGAGCGCGGCCGGCCGCTGAAGATCGGCAAGGTTCCGTTCCAGGCAATCGCGAAGGCGATCATCGGTGGCGAGTACGAAGGATTCGCGAAGGTCATCGCCGACAAGGAGACCGACGAGACGCTCGGGATCCACATCGTCGGCCCCCACGCGACGGACCTGATCGCCGAAGCCTCCGTCGCCTTCGAGCTCGAAGCGGCGCCGTGGGAGATCGGCGGGGCGACCCACGCCCACCCGACCTTGTCGGAGGTCCTCGGCGAGGCCGCGATGGCCGTCGACGGGCGATCGATCAACTTCTGATGGCGGTCAAGTCGGCAGCGGCGGCGAAACCCCTCGGCGCCGACCTCGGCCTCTCCACCGACGACCTGCTCGAGATGTACCGGCTCGTCGCGCTCGCCCGCGCGGTCGACGAGCGGATGTGGATCCTCAACCGCGCGGGCCGGATCCCGTTCGTGATCAGCGGCCAGGGCCACGAGGGCGCCCAGGTCGGGATTGCCTGGGCTCTCGAGAAGGGCAAGGACTGGATCGCGCCGTTCTACCGCTCGATCGCGACGTGCCTGACGTTCGGGATGAGCCCGCGCGACATCATGACCGCGCAATACGCGACGGCGTCGGATCCATCCTCGGGCGGGCGGCAGATGCCGGGCCACTACGGATCGCACGAGCACAACCTCGTGTCGGTGTCGTCGCCGGTCGCGACCCAGCTTCTCCACGCCGTCGGCATCGCCCTCGCGGCGAAGATCCGGAAGACCGGCCAGGTCGCCATGACGATGATGGGTGAAGGGTCGTCAAACCAGGGCGACGTCCACGAGGGGCTGAACTTCGCCGCCATCCACAAGCTGCCGTTCATCTTCATCGTCGAGAACAACGGCTACGCGATCTCCGTTCCGCTCGCCCGGCAGGTCGCCGGCGCGTCGGTCGCAAATCGGGCGGAGGGATACGGCATCCCCGGGATCACGGTCGACGGAACCGACGTCCTCGCGTGTTATGCGGCTGCGCGCGACGCGGTGGCGCGGGCCCGGGACGGCGACGGTCCGTCGCTCATCGAGGCGAAGGTCACCCGTCTGACCGCCCATTCGAGCGACGACCAGCAGACGAAGTACCGCTCCGAGGAGGAGCTTGCGGGCGAGCGGGCGAACGACCCCGTCCCGAAGTTCCGCAAGCAGCTCGTCGACGCGGGGATCCTCACGCCCGAGGCGGAGGAACGGATCAACGGCCTGATCAAGGACGCCGTCCACGACGCGACCGAGTACGCCGAGGCGCAACCGGACCCCCAGGTCGCCACCGCGATGAAGTGGGTCTACGCCGAGGACTGGCCGTCCGAGGGCCCGCCGCCATGGGGGATGGGCGAGGCGGTCGAGCACGGCGACGAAGGCCAACCCAGCGCCGCCGAGGGCGCGAGCTGATGGCGCTGAAGACGTTCATCGAGGCGATCCGCGACGGGCTTCGCGAGGAGATGACCCGCGACGAGAACGTCATCGTCCTGGGCGAGGACGTCGGCAAGAAGGGCGGCGTCTTCCTCGCGACCGACGGCCTCTGGGCTGACTTCGGAGACGACCGGGTCATCGACACGCCCCTGTCGGAGAGCCAGATCATCGGGACGTCGATCGGGGCGGCGATCGGCGGGCTCCGGCCCGTCGCGGAGATCCAGTTCGCGGACTTCATCCACCCGGCGTTCAACCAGCTCGTGTCGGAGGCTGCCCGCCTTCGCTATCGATCGAACAACGGCTACTCGGCGCCGATGGTCGTCCGCGCCCCGTACGGCGGGGGCGTCCACGGCGCGCTCTACCACTCGCAATCGGTCGAAGCGTTCTACACCCACGTGCCGGGGCTGAAGGTCGTGATCCCCTCGACGCCGCATGACGCGAAGGGCCTCCTCCGGAGCAGCATCCGCGACGACGATCCGGTGCTGTTCTTCGAGCACAAGAAGATGTACCGAAGCGTCCGCGGCGACGTCCCGGACGGCGAGTTCACGGTCCCGCTGGGCAAGGCCCAGGTCACGCATCCGGGTTCGCAGGTCACGGTCATCGCCTACGGCCTGATGGCCCACTACGCCCTCGAGGCGGCCGACCGGGTCGCGGACGAGGGGATCAGCGTCGAGGTCGTCGACCTCCGGACGCTCCGGCCGCTCGACAAGGAGACGGTCCTCGACTCCGTCCGCAAGACCGGCAAATGCCTCGTCGTCTACGAGGACAACCGGTTCGGCGGCTATGGGGCGGAGGTCGCCGCGATCGTTGCGGAGGAGGCCTTCGACTATCTCGATGGGCCGGTCACGCGGATCGCCGGCCCGGACGTCCCGGGCGTCCCGTACAACCACGTCCTCGAGGAGTGGTTCATGGTCAACCCCGAGAAGATCGCCAACGGCATCCGCAAGCTGGCTGCGTACTAGGCCGTTCCGTGGGAGATCTCGCCGCGCTCGAGGCTCGTCTCCAGGCGGTCCTCGACCCGTACCGGGACCGGCTCGAGCCGGTCGAGGTGTACGGACAGCCCTTCCTCCGCCCGCGGGGCGCCACGAAGCATCAGTGGTTTGCCGGGGTGAACCGGACCGGCGATGTCGTCCGGTTCTCGCTCCTGCCGATGTACGCCCACCCGGAGCTGCTCGAGGGAGTGTCGCCGGAGCTGCTCCGCCGGAAGCGCGCGGCAACCGTCTTCGCGTTCAGCGAGATCGAGGACAGCCAGCTGCGCGAGCTCGAGGCCTTGGTGGCACGGGCGTACGAGGCAACGATCGGGGAGGGTTCCACGCCATGACCGATTTCGAGGATGTCCACGATCGTCTCAAGGCAATCCTGCGTCGCCACGCCGACGGCCTCGTGATCACGAAGGACGGACCGGGGGGCATGGCGCTCGAGATCCCGGGCCTCGAGGGAAAGCCGTGGGGCTACGTCGGCGGAACACGCCTGGGCAAGAACTACGTGAGCTTCTACCTGATGCCCGTCTACGTCTCGCCGGAGCTGGATGCCGCGGTCTCGCCGGCGCTCCGCAAGCGGAAGCAGGGCAAGGCCTGCTTCAACTTCGCGAAGGTCGACGAGCCCCTGCTGGCGGAGCTGGAGACCCTGGCAGGGCGCGGAATCCCCGGCTTCCGGGCGATCGCCGAGGCACACGCCGCCGCTCGCTGATCGTCGGCTGATCGCCGCCTCGGCTCACGCTGCGGTCGCACGCCAGGTGCATCTACCGTTCCCGGTGGTGGCTGGCGCGCCACCGATCGCGGATCGGCCCGTCCGAGGCCCGGATCGGCTCGATTCGACGCCGGATACCAACCAGGGCGATGGATGGAGCCGCCGCCCCTCTTCGCCACCGCCTCCTGCCTCCTGGGTTGGTATCTGGTTCCCTGGCTCGTCAGCCGTTGCGGGCCACGTCCAGCCCGAGGCGCTGATCGAGGAAGGCGGCGATCCGGTCGACCTCTGTCGCGAGCTCCTTCCGGGCAGCACCGGGCCAGCGCCGGAACGGCCGGACGACAAGCGATCTTGCGCCGTTCCCGTTCTCGATCTCCCACGTCCCGCCCACGCACCCGTCGACCACGACGATCGGCGTCACCCAGCCCGCAGTCCGGTGGACTCGATCGTGATGGTCGTCGCCCAGGACCGCCTCGACGTGGCGTGGCAGCTCGTTCGTGAACGGGTCAAAGCCGGGCAGGAGACGGGCCGGATGGTCTGGCTCGATTGCCGCGAGCTCCGCGAGATCCGCCTCCCGGACGAGGCCGCGGATGCCATCCACGTCGACCTCGGCGATCGGCTCAGGAACATGCGGCAGCGCGTGTGACACGGTCACGCGGCCACCCCACCAGCGCGACGCCATCTCCCTGCTCGCACCGGGAAACACCGCGAGGTACCGGCCGAGCATCCGGCCGAGGGCGACGTTCGCGGCCTCCGGGTCGTCGCGCCGGGGATCGATCGGCCGGCCGAGCCACGCCGACGGCCGGACGAAGGCGACATTCCGCCCGTCCGACGGTCCGAAGGTGAGCTGCCCACGCTGCGCCGCCGGACCCAGGAAGGTGCCCCAGCCGGTGAGCATGCTGTCGCGCAGGTGCGGCCGGCGGACGCGCGCCACGACGGCATCGACGACCTCCACCCGGGTCATCGGCCGATCGCTCAGTGCCGCTCCGATCGCGTCGATCACCTCGGCGACCTGGCCCTCGGTCATCTTGAAGTAGCGCAGCCAGGAGGGCGCATGCCAGCGCTCGAGGCTTCGGGCGGCAACGACGAACTCGGCGAGGTCGTCCGGCGTCAGCAGGTGGAGCGTCTGGCGGAAGGCCCACGTCTTGACGATGGACCGTCGCTCCCAGAGCGCGTCGCGGATGTCGGACGCGTGCAGGCCGTCGACCCGGGCCGCCGCCTGGAGCTCGGCCGAGCTCATCACCTGGGCGTGCAGCCCGATCATCTCGCCGACGACATCGACGAAGCGATCGGGGGCGGTGCGTTCGAGGAGGTGCTGGCGGCGCAGGCGGAGCGTCAGGACCCGCGCCCAGGTCGTCGAAAACGCGGGCGGCAACGTCTCCTTGGGCATGCGCCGATGATGCCGGACGGAGCGGTCAGGCCGCGTCAGGTACCCGTGCCGGCAAGGCGCTAGCGCTCAAAGGTCGACGACGCCCCGGATGCACGTCACCGATCGGCCGCCCGTCCACAGCGTGGCCGCGTCGTCCATCGTGATCGAGATCCGGCCGTCGCGGCCGACAGCCTGGCCCTGCGTGACGACGTACGGCGGCGACGCCCGGCCGGTCCGGATCAGCCACGCCGCCACCGATGCATTGAGGCTGCCGGTCACCGGATCCTCGACGGTCGCGCCGTTGAGCGGGAAGAACGCACGGACCTCGAAGGCGGCCTCCGAACCCGGCGCGTACGGCCCGACGACCCCGATGTCGAGGTCGACGACTTCCGGAGCGATCGCCAGAACCTCGTGTGCCGATGCGAGGAGGACCGCGACCCAGCCGGGCCCGTTGTCGGCCCACTGGGCGTCGACGATCGCGTCGCGCGGGATGCGCAGGCCGTCCGTCACCCGTTCGAGCGTGGCCTCGCCGACCGGACCGCTCCGGAGCAGCGGCGGCTCCTCGAATGCGAGGCTGCCATCGTCGCCCAGCCGGATCCGGACCAGACCGGATCCGCACTCCTGGACGATCATCTCCGGGTCGCGCGGGCCGCCGCCTGCCTCCAGCCACGCGTGACACGTTCCCAGCGTTGGATGACCGGCGAACGGGACCTCCGAGATCGGGGTGAAGATGCGGACGCGATAGTCGGACGCAGGATCGGTCGGTGGCAGCAGGAACGTCGTCTCCGACAGGTTCGTCCACTGGGCGAACCGAAGCATCGCCGCCGCGTCGAGCCCGCTACCGTCGTGCACGACCGCGACCGGGTTCCCGCGGTACGGGACGGTCGTGAAGACGTCGACCTGGCTGAACCCGCGGCGCATCGCGCGAGTCTGACACGGCCGTTCGCCGCGGCGCGTCCGGGCTCGATGCGCGACACTAGGCGCCGACGCACACCACGGCGGGCCCGATCCGCCCGGCGACCCGGAGGAACCACAGTGGCCAAGGTGACGATGCCCCAGCTCGGCGAGAGCGTGGCCGAGGGGACGATCGGCAAGTGGCTGAAGCAGCCCGGTGACACGGTCGAGAAGTACGAGCCGCTCCTCGAGGTCATCACCGACAAGGTCAATGCCGAGGTGCCGTCGCCGTTTGCGGGCGTGTTGAAGGAGATCCTCGTCGAGGAAGGCGCGACCGTCCCGAACAATGCCGAGATCGCGGTGATCGAGACGGCCGACGATGCCGATGGCGCCGGCGCCGAAGCGGCGGCCGCGCCGGCTCCGGCCGCGTCCGCGCCGGGCCCCGCGGCGCCCGCCGCTTCCGAACCGGCGGCGACCGAGCCCGCGACGGCCGCCCCGGCACTGTCCAGCACGCCCGCCAACGGTCCCGCCGGCTCCGATGAGCGGCCCGAAGCGCCCCAGCGCGCCGCGGCCTCGGCCTCGGCCGCACCCGCTCCCACGGCCGTCGCCGCGGACGCGGCCGACGCCCCGGGCAACCCGGACGCGCGGATGACCCCGGCCGTCCGGCGGCTCCTTCGCGAGCACGGTTTGGCTGCCGCCCAGATCGTCGGCACCGGTGGCGGCGGAAGGATCACCCGCGAGGACGTCACGAACTACGTCGAGACGCAGCGGACGGGTCAGCCCGTCGGCGGGCAATCGATCGGCGGTGCGGCCCAGGCCCCCGCGCCGGCACCCGCGACGGCAGCGACGAACGGCGCCGCAGCGCCCGCCCCCGCTCCCGCACCCGCTGCTGCGGCGACGCCCGCACGCGCACCCGCTCCGGCGAGCCCATCGGCCGCCCGCTCGGCCGCGCCGTCCGGAGCGACGATCGACTTCCCGGCCGGCGCCGACGAGGTCCTCGTCCCGATGACCCAGATGCGGAAGGGCATCGCGGCGCAGATGACGCGGGCGCTCCAGGCGCCTCACGCCTATGTCCAGATGGAGGTCGACGTCACCCGGCTCGTCGCGTTCCGCGAGAAGTCGAAGCGCGACTACCAGGCGAAGGAGGGTCTAGGGCTCAGCTTCGTCCCGTTCGTCGTCAAGGCGTCGGCCGCGGCGCTCAAGCGGAACCCGACGTTCAACGCCCACTGGACAGAGAACGGGCTTCTGGCGAAGCGACGGATCAACGTGGGCGTGGCAGTGGCCGTGGACGAGGGCCTGATCGTGCCCGTGATCCGCGATGCCGACCAACTCTCGATCCATGGCCTGAATGTCGCCATCGCCGACGTCGCGAACCGGGCGAAGGCGAACAAGCTCCGGGTCGACGATTTCGGCGGCGGCACGTTCACGGTCGACAACACCGGCTATCTCGGGACGAACCTGGTCATGCCGATCCTGAACGTCCCCGAGGTCGGGATCGTCACGATGGAGGCGATCACCAAGCGCCCGGTCGTCGTCGCGACCCCCGACGGAGATGTGATCGCCATCCGGCCGGTGATGAACATGGTCCTCGGCGTCGACCATCGGGCGAACGACGGCGCCGGCGGCGCGGCGCTCCTCCGCGACATCAAGGCGTGGCTCGAGAGCGTCGGACCGGACACGGCGATCTACTGATCGTGCGCGCCGCGGGCTGGCCGGCCGCGATCGCATTGGCCGCGGCCATCTCCGTCACGGCGTGCGGCGAAGCGGCGGCGCCCGACCTGAGCCATGTCGGCAACCACGTCGACGTCTCGTACGAGGGCGGGAACGCGGTGTTCACCGCCTCCCCTTGGCCGCTCGACAAGACGATCGCGTATCTCTGCGCCAACCAGCCCGGCAAGGAGTTCACGGTTGCCAACCCGATCCCGGCGACGACTGCCCGGTGCGTCGGGCTCAACGTCAAGACGGCCGATGACCGCCTCGTCGCGACGTTCGACCGCTCGCGCTTGAGCGCGGAGATGGCGGGGCAGTTCCGATCCACGGCGGCCGTCTACCTTGCCGTGGCCGGCTCGCGCGGGCCGGCCTCGCTCGCGACCGTTCTGACCGTGATCTTCGACCCACCGAGCTCGACGGGTGGCTGACGGGACGGGTGCCGCTCCCGATCGGCGAGCGCCTCGGAAGCCGGCGGCGAAGCGGACCCCGCAGGCAGCCCCGAGTGCGCCGGCGTCCAGGGCGAACCGGATCGTGGTCACCGGTGGCGCCGGCCTCGTCGGCCGTGCCGTCGTCCGCGTCCTGCGCGAACGCGGCGACGAAGTGGCCGCGCTCGTCCGGGACCCTCGCCGCGCGTCGTTCCTCGCCGACTTCGGCGCGGAGCTCGTCGAGAGCGACCTGTCCGACGTCGCCGAGCTCACCGAGCAGCTCCGTGGCGCAAACGGTGTGATCCACGCGGCCGGCAGCTACCGGATCGGGATCCCGCGATCCGAGCGCGGGGCGATGTGGGATGCCAACGTCGGGACGACGACGCGGATGCTCGATGCCGCGGAGGCCGCCGGGACGCCGCGGCTCGTGTACATCTCCACCGGCAACGTCTACGGCAACACCCGCGGCCGGGTCGTCGACGAGACGTACCGGCGCGACCTTTCCGAGGATTTCCTCAGCTGGTACGACGAGACGAAATACGGGGCCCACGAGGTGGCCGAGCAACGCATCGCCGGTGGCGCTCCGGTCGTGATCGCCCTGCCGAGCCAGGTCTACGGCCCGGGCGATCATTCCCAGTTCGGCGAACAGCTGCGGCTCGCGCACGAGGGGACGCTCCGCTACCTGGCACTTGCCGAGACCGGTGTCTGCCTCGTCCACGCGGACGACCTCGCGGGCGGCATCGTGGCCGTGCTTGATCGTGGCGGGATCGGGCAGCAATACAACCTCGCCGGACCGAAGACGACCCTCGATGAGGCCGTGGCTTTCGCGGCTCGGCTCGGCGGTCGTCGGCCGCCGGCCATCCGGATGCCGACCGGGCTCCTCCGCGTGATGGTGCCGCTCGGCTCGATCATCGGCCAGCCGAACCTGGGCGAGCTCGTCAGCGCCTCGGCCGGCGTCACGTACTGGCTCAGCTCCGAGAAGGCCCAGGCCGAGCTCGGCTTCACGGCGCGTGACATCGAAACCGGTCTCGCCGACGTGTTCGGCGCGGCCTGACTAGACTCACCCCGATGGCCCGCGAGCTCCCGATGTTCACCCCGCCCGGCGGCGCCGGCCCCCACCACGGTTCCGCCGCGCCCGAGACGATCGCGATGGGCGGTTCTGTCACGCCGCTCCGCCGCCACCCCGACTGGATCAGGGCCAGGATGCCGTCGGGCGAGAACTACCACGATCTGAAGGGGCTCCTCCGTGGCCTGAATCTCAATACGGTCTGCGAGGAGGCCCACTGCCCCAACATCGGGGAGTGCTGGGACCAGCGAACCGCGACGATCATGATCCTCGGCGACACCTGCACCCGCGC
This sequence comes from Candidatus Limnocylindrales bacterium, assembly GCA_036505555.1. GTDB lineage: Bacteria > Chloroflexota > Limnocylindria > Limnocylindrales > CSP1-4 > CF-46. Next base: position 12,438 of record DASXTH010000045.1, read on the forward strand.
CTGCGGGTTCTGCGCGGTGAAGACCGGACGACCGACATGGTTCGACGACGACGAGCCGCGGCGGGTCGCCGAGGCCGTCGGGGCGATGCGTCTGGAGCACGTCGTCGTCACGAGCGTCGCTCGCGACGACCTGCCCGACGGCGGCTCGCGGATCTTCGCCGAGACGATCCTGGCGATGCGCGGGACGAGCCCCGGGATGGGGATCGAGGTCCTGATCCCGGACTTCGACGGCTCCGACGATCGCCTCCGGACGGTCATGGACGCTCGACCGGACATCCTGAACCACAACCTCGAGACGGTCCGCCGGCTCCAGAAGCCGGTCCGCAAGCGGGCTCGCTGGGATCGGAGCCTCTACGTCCTGCGCCGCGCGAAGGAGATGGCGGTCGAGATCGGCTACGCGGTCCACACGAAGAGTTCCCTCATGGTCGGGCTCGGCGAGACCCGCGACGAGCTGACCGAGGCGTTCGCCGCCCTCCGAGCGGCCGACGTCGACATTCTGACGGTCGGCCAGTACCTGCGGCCGTCGGAGAAGCACCTGCCGCTCGAGCGCTACTACCATCCTGACGAGTTCGCCGAGATGAAGGCCGAGGCGCTGGCGCTCGGGTTCAGGCATGTCGAGTCGGCGCCGCTCGTTCGGTCCTCGTACCACGCCCGCGACCAGGTGCCCGGAGCGGAGCTCAGGGCCCTTCGCCGCCGCCAGGCCACGCTCGACGCCGACGGGCGGGTCGTCCCCGCCGCCAGCTGACGCCGGGGCCGCGGGCCCGGCATGACCGGCGACCCCGAGGGCCCGGCGCGGCCCGGACCCGCGTTCCGGATCGATCCGGTCCGGATCGGCCGGCGGACCGTCGCGCCGATCGTCGTCGCGGTTGCGGCCGTCGCCTTCGTGGGCGCGGCGATCGTCAAGCCGTGGCAGGCGCCACCGTTCCAGGGCGAGACGTACCCGGGCCAGTCGGCCAGGACGACTGGCCTCGCGCGAGGCAGTGCGGCCGCGCCGGCGCCTGACGCGCAGACGTTGCCGCCGAGCCTGCCGGCGTTCGCCGACGCGGTGAAACCCCACGACTCGTGGGGCGTCCGCGCGGTCGTCATCGACGACGCGGCGTCCACCGTCGGCGGCGGATCCCTGACCGACCAGTGGCAGGAACTCGCCGTGCCCCCCGCGACGGACGACGCGGGCCCGGTCCTGGGAGTGAGCGAAGGGGTTGGGACGCCCGGGCATCGGGTCGTGGCGATCGAGATCACGACGCCGCGGGACAGCCTCGCGCTGGACGTTCGGTTCTGGCGGCTCGATGGGGCGGCCGGCGCGCGGCGGGTGCTGGCCATCCCGACCGCGGGCCCGGGGGCCGGCTCATGGCTCTGGCAGCCCGACCCGGCGAACGCGACGCCGGGGGGCGGCTGGCCCGACGGCGACTACCGGATCGACGTGCTCCTGGCGCAGCGGATCGTCCACGTCATCACCCGGATCCACGCCGAGTCGCCGCCACGACCACGGCCGACACCTGGCGCCGCGTCGTCGATTCCGCTCCTCCAGGCCCTCGTCACGTTCCCGCCGGGCCCATTCGCCTTCGGTCCCACCAGCGTCCAGTCGGTCGGCGTCGATGAGGGCCCGCCGCTCGACGAGCGCGAGGCCTGGCTGGGACCTGCGACGCATCTCGGCGCGGACACGCGGATCGGACGGATCGTGGGCGATCCGCTCGTTGGCGTCGGCGTCCTCCTGGCGCCGGGCCAGAAGCTCATCACGACCGAGCTGGATCGCGTTGCGCCGACCACTGACATGCCCACGCTGCGCTCGGTCGAGATCCCCGGGATCGCCGCGTACGGAAGCGATGTCGGCCCGGCGGTGACGCTCCTGCCACCGGCCGGCATGGCGTTCGCGGACGGCCTCTACCACCTGACGGTGGCGATGCGCGACACCGACGGGACGCGCCGGACGCTGACCTGGACCCTCGAGGTCGCTCCTTCCGCGCCGCGGATCCTGCCGGCCGATCCACTCGTCCAGTTGCCCTACCTGCTGACGGCGGTCGGGCCGCGCCGCGGCGCCGACGTTCCGATCGTGAGCGACCTCGACCTCGGCGGCGGCGGCGGAGGCACGTGCGGCGGGCGGGCGCGAATCCGGCCGACGGACGAGCTGCTGGGGCTCGTCGTCGACCGGGCCGCCGACATCCGCGATCTGCGCCTCGTCCCGATCGACACCATCCGGCGCATCGATGTCCCGATCACGTACGCCGTCGCTGTCGTCGATGGGCTGTCGCTCATCGCCGTGCCCCACGGCGGCATCGCTTCGAGGCAATACGCCCTGCTCGCGACGATGGGTGATGGCGCGACCCAGGTGGAGCGCCAGTACACGATCTGTGTCGGGTGACGCGATCCCGACTGCGCCGGGCCAGGACTGGACGGGATCGAACAGATGTTCTATTCTCGGCCGATGGTGGCGGAGTATCGCGAGGAGCCCTGCCGGTCTGCCCTGAACCGCGTCAGTGGGATGCCGTTCAACTGGTCGCTCAACCCGTACATGGGCTGCGCCCATCGCTGCACGTTCTGCTATGTCCGCGCGTTCGAGAAGCGCGCCGACCGGCCGTGGGACGATCGCTACGGGACCTCGATCCGGGTGAAGGTCAACATCGTCGACGTTCTCCGGCGCGAGCTCGCCCGCCGATCGTGGAAGCGCGAAGGCGTCGTCATCGGTGCGGCGACGGATCCCTACCAGCCGGCGGAGGGTCGCTGGCGCCTCACCCGGGGCTGCCTCGAGGCGCTGGCCGAGCGGCGGAACCCGCTCTCGATCATCACCCGCGGCCCGCTGATCGTCCGCGACATCGACGTGCTCGTGGCGGCGGCCCGGCGCGCCAATGTGAGCGTCGCGTTCTCCGTCCCGACGCTCGACCGGCGGATCTGGCGGGCGACCGAGCCCGGGACCGCCCCGCCGAGGCAACGGTTGCGCGCCCTGACCCGGCTCGTCGAGGCCGGCATCGACGCCGGCGTCGGCATGGCTCCGATCCTGCCTGGCCTATCCGATCGGCCGGAGCTCCTGGCGGATGTCGTCAAGGCCGCCCGCGACGCCGGCGCGACGTCGCTCTGGACCGCGATGCTGAACCTGCGCCCCGGAACCCGCGAACACTTCCTCGAGGCTCTCGGCCGCGAGTGGCCTGAGCTCGCGTCGCGCTACGAGCGGCTCTACCGCGGCCGGGCGTACCTGGGCCGCGCCGAGGTCGACCCGGTGCGAGCGCGCGTCACCGAGCTCCGAGAGCGCTACGCGATCGGCGATCGGCGATCGCTGCGGATCCTGCCCGTCGCCGAGGCACCCGCAGCTGAGCAGCTGGATCTGACGGCGGCCGGGTTCGGTGTCGAGAACGCCCCGGTCTGGCGGATCGCCTGACGAACCACGCCGGTCCCGCCTGGCCCGGTATCCTGAAGGCGATGGCCCGCCAGCTCTCCCGCAAGATCCCGCTCGCAGAGCTGCATTGTCATCTCGGCGGTGCGGTGACACCCGCCATCATGTGGAGCATCGCCCACGCCCAGGGCATCAAGCTCCCAACCCGCGACTACTGGGAGTTCCGGGACACGATCACGGTCTCGGAGAAGCGCAACCGGAGCTTCGACGGGTATCTCCAGCTCTTCCACTGGACCGAGCTGATCCAGAGCTCGCCGATCGCCGTCGAGCGTGCCGTCTACGAGGTCGTCGGCGGCGCCTACCGAAAGAACAACATCACGACGACCGAGCTCCGCTTCAACCCGATGAAACGGAACCGGGGGGGCGAGCAGGACCTCGACCACATCATCGCCGCGGCGGCACGCGGGATGGATCGCGCCAGCCTCGAGTACCCGATCAAGCCCGGGCTGATCTTCTGTCTCGATCGGGCGTTTCCGTACGAGCTCAACGAGATCATTGTCGAGAAGGCGATCGCCTGGCGCGACCGGGGGATCGTCGGGGTCGACATCGCCGGCCCCGAGTCCGCCACGTTCCGCGTCGCCGACTACCGCCGCCTGTTCCGGCGCGCCCGCCAGTTCGGGCTCGGGCTCACCGTCCACACGGGCGAGGCCGGTCCGGTCGACGAGGTCGCCCGCGTGGTCGAGCTGCTCGAGCCCGACCGGATCGGCCACGGCGTCAAGGCGGCCTACGACCCCCGCGCGATGGAGATGATCCGCGAGCGCGGCATCGTCCTCGAGATCTGCCCGTCGTCCAACCTGAACACCCGCGTGGTGTCCGGCTGGGACGAGTTCCGCTGGATCTTCGACACGTTCCGGCGCAACGAGATCCGGTTCACGATCAACACCGACGGTCCCGAGATGTTGAAGACGTACATCCGTGACGAGATGGCCTCGCTCGGCCGCTACGGGATCCTCACGGTCGAGGACCAGGAGCAGGCAGCGGCCACCGCCCTCGCCGCCTCGTTCGTCCCGAACGTGACCGACGTGCCACCGTCCCGCCTGGAGCCCGCGACCCGCGTCGCCGTGGAGCGCGAGGAAGCCTGAACCGCCGCGCCAGCGGCCGCAGCTCCACCCCGTCGCACCTTCAGCCGGCAGGCTCCGGCGACAGCGCGACGAGCCCGCGGGCGCCGGCCTGGACGACCCCGGTCTCGTAGGCGAGGACCACAGCCTGGGCCCGATTCCGCAGCGCCAGCTTCGCGAGGACACCCGCGACGTGCGTCTTGACGGTCGCCTCGCTGACGACGAGCTGCTCGGCGATCTCCGCGTTGCTCATCCCGCGGGCCAGGAGCGCGAACACCTCGCGCTCGCGGACCGTGAGCGCAGCCAGACCATCAGGCGTCCCCGGCGTGGGCGGGCTCGGTCGCGCGTAACGCTCGACGAGCCGCCGCGTGATCGACGGCGACAGCAGCGCGTCGCCGGTGGACACGGTCCGGACCGCACCGACCAGATGCTCCGGCGTCACGTCCTTCAGGAGAAAGCCGCTCGCGCCCACCTGGAGCGCCACGTAGACGTATTCGTCGAGATCGAACGTGGTGAGAATGACGACTCGTGGCGTGGCCCCGGTGGCGTCGTCGAGCAGCCGGCGGGTAGCCTCGAGCCCGTCGAGGCCGGGCATCCGGACGTCCATGAGCACGACATCCGGTCGCGAGCGCCGAGCCAGTCGGATCGCGGCCTCGCCGTCGGCCGCCTCCGCGACGACCTCGATGTCCGGCTGGGCCTCGAGGATCATCCGGAAGCCGGCCCGGACGAGGGCCTGATCGTCGACGATCATCACCCGGATCGCGGCCGCAGTCACGCCGGCTCCGGCTCGAGCTCCGTCGGGAGCCACGCCCGCACGGCGTAACCGCCGCCGAGCCGCGGGCCGGCCTCGAGTCGACCGCCCGCGAGCGACGCCCGCTGCTGCATGCCGACGAGGCCGCGCCCGGATCCCTCGCTCGCCTCGGTCGTGTCGGCCGGACCGTCGTCGAGGACCTCCACGCGGAGCTGGTCGGGTTCGTAGCTGAGCCGGACGATCGTCCGGGCCCGGCGCGCGTACCGGAGCGCGTTCGTGAGCGCCTCCTGGATGATCCGGTATGCGGTCACATCGAGGCTCGCCGGCAGCGTCCGCGGCGTCCCGTCGATCTCCAGCTCGGCCGGCAGGCCGGCCTGCCGGATCCGTTCCACCAGCGGGGGAACCTGCTCGATCCCCGGCTGCGGTGCGATCCCCGACGCCTCCCCGTCGTCGTTCAGCACGCCGAGGAGCCGGCGCAGCTCGGCCATGACGTCCCGACCGGTCGCCTCGATCGTGAGGAGAGAGTCGGTCGCACGGTCGGGCGTCGCCTCGACGACCTGCCGCGCGGCTCCCGCCTGGATGACCATGACGCTCACCCCGTGGGCGACGACATCGTGGAGCTCGCGCGCCATGTGCCGGCGCTCCTCGGCGACGGCGGCCTGGAGGCGATCCTCGGCCTCGCGCGCGGTGCGACGCTCCCGATCGGCCAGGGCCTCCCGTTCGGCGCCTCGTGTTCGGACGACGTCGCCGACCAGCCAGGTCGGGACCACGACCACGAACGGATACACGAGCGACTCGAACGAGTCGAGGTCCTGGGCCAGGAACCCGATCGCCATGAGCCCCGCGATCGCGATCACGCCGAGCGATGACCGGGTCCGGTCGGTCGCGGCCTCGCCGGTCGCGTAGCTCGCGAGCGCGACGGCCACGACCTGGATCCAGGGCATCGGCGACTCGACGCTGGTGAGCACGGCGATCGCCGCGACGAGGGCGAGCACCCGGAACGGCCACAGCCGGCGAACCGCGAGCGGAACGAGGATCAGGAGGGTCGGCGTGGGATCGGTGCCTTCGCGGATCCCCGGCCTGAGGGCGCTGGCAAGGATCAGCAGGACGACGATCGGACCCAGGTCGGAGACGAGCGGCGGCCAGCGATCGCGTGACGGGACCATGGCGGCATGCTAGCCCTGCCCGGCCGGCGCGGCATCCGGCCGTCGGATGAGGCGCCTCATCCGATCGGTGGAGGGCGACGACCGATCGATCCGAACGGGTGAGGGGGTTCCCGCTCGGCGGGCGATGACGGCGACG
>DASXTH010000046.1:0-12943 GCA_036505555.1 Candidatus Limnocylindrales bacterium
AGCCGGGGTCCGTGATCGGCAGCGACCCATCCGAGGCGTTCCTGGCCGCCGCCCGCGCCACGATCGACGACCAACGGGCCCGGTTCGCGATCGGTTCCGCGGACGCGCTCCCAGTCCCGTCGGCCGGCGCCGATGCCGCGGTCGCCGGGCTCGTCCTGAACTTCGTCCCGGGCCTGCCGGCCGCCCTCGCCGAACTGGCTCGGGTCCTCCGACCCGGCGGCCGCGTCGGAGCCTACGTCTGGGACTACGCCGAGCGGATGCAGCCGATCCGCTTCTTCTTCGACGCCGCGTTGACCGTCGACGCCGGCGCGGCCGAGGCGGACGAGGGTGCCCGCTTCCCGGTGTGCCGGCCGGGTCCGCTCGGCGACGCCTTCGATGCCGCCGGCTTCGCCGATGTCGCCGTCCGCGAGATCGAGATCCCCGCCGACTACGCCGACTTCGACGCGTACTGGACACCGTTCCTGAGCGGCGTCGGCGCCGCGCCGAAGTATCTGGTGGGCCTCGACGCGGCGGCCCAGGCCGCCATCCGCGAGCAGCTCCGGGCGACGCTGCCAACCGAGCCCGACGGCTCGATCCATCTCGCCGCCCGGGCGTGGGCGGTCCGCGGCCGAGCGCTCGGCTCGACCGCGGACACCGACGACACGGCAGGCGCGTCCCCCTAGGCGGCTCGCAGCGCGTCGGTCGGCGGCACGAGCGCGGCCCGCATCGCCGGGTAGAGTCCCGCGACGGCCCCGATCGCGACCGTCGCCCCCACGCCGATCGCCACCCCCAGCGCGGACAGCACGACCGGCCAGCCCTGGCTGCCGGCATACCAGGCCGCGATGCCGGAGCCGCTCGCGACGCCGAGCACGCCGCCGAGCAGGGCGAGGACGACCGCCTCGACGAGGAACTGCCCGGCGATCGCCGGCCGGGTCGCCCCGAGCGCTCGCCGGAGGCCGATCTCGCCGCGCCGCTCCAGCACGGCCATGAGCATCACGTTGGCGATCCCCAGCCCACCGACGCCGAGAGCGACGGCCCCCAGGCCGAGGAACAGCGCGGTGAACGCCGACGCCGCCGCGGCCCGCGCCTCGAGCGCGTCCGAGGGCCGGACGACCTGGACGGCTTCCGGGTTGGACGGGTTGGCGGTCGCGCCCAGCACCGACCGGACCTGGTCGATCTGAGCCGGGTCGACACGGACGTAGATCGTCGTCGGCGAGATCGTCGTCCCGAGCACGCGCTCGGCGACGGGCAGGCCGATGATCGCCGCCCGGTCGAGGTCCGGCGCGAGCGGCAGGCGATCGAGGATCCCGATCACGGTGAACCAATGACCGCCGATGTAGACCGATTGGGACGTGTCGAGATCGACGATCCCGAGGCGCTGGGCGGTGACGGCGCCGAGGACGACCGTCGGGAGCTGCTCGGTGGCACGGTCCAGGAACCTCCCGAGATGGAGGGTTCCGCCCAGCGCGTCGATGAGGCTCGTCTCCGCCGCCCAGACCGAGATCCCGTTGGTCTCGGTCGGCCGGATCCGATCGCTCTTCCGAACGGTCGCGTCGACGCGGGTCGTCGACGTCGCCGCCTGGACCGGCGCGATCCGGCGGATCATCGCCGGCGCCTCGTCTGGCAGGGCGGCGTCGTCGCCGAGGAACGTCTGCCCCGGCGACACGGTCAGGAGGTTCGTCCCGAGCCGGTCGAGGCTCGCGAGGAGCGACGCCTTGCTCGAATCGGAGATCGCCAGGACCGCGACCATCGCTGCGATCCCGATCGCGATCCCGATCGCGGTCAGGCCGGACCGGAGCCGGCGGCTCCCGACGCCCCGCCCGCCGATCCGGAGCAGCTCGAAGATACCCGGGCCGGCGGGGCGGGGAAGACCCGGAACCCGCGGCGCGCTCCGTGGCTGGTCCAGCGCGGAACCGGCGGCCGTCATGCCGCGACTCCGCTCGATCGGCGGTCGGCCACGATCCGGCCGTCCTGGAGGTCGACCTGCCGGGGCAGCGACGCCGCGAGATCGCGGTCGTGGGTGATCACCGCGATCGTCGCCCCGTCGGTGGCGTTCAGATCGCGGAGCAGATCCATCAGCGCCCGGCCCGTGACGCTGTCGAGGTTGCCCGTCGGCTCGTCGGCGAGCAGGATCGCCGGCCGGCCGACGAGCGCCCGGGCGATCGCGACGCGCTGGCGCTCGCCGCCCGAGAGCTGGCCCGGCTTGTGGTGGGCGCGGTTCGCCAGGCCCACCCGGTCGAGCGCCGCAGCGGCGGCACGCCGTCGCTCCTGGCCACCCACCCCGCGGTAGAGGAGCCCGTCCGCCACGTTCGCGAGGGCGGATTCGCCGTTCAGCAGGTGGAAGTGCTGGAACACGAACCCGATCCGCCAGGCGCGAAGCGCGGACAGCCGGCGGTCCGATAGCCTGTCGACGGCCGCGCCCGCGACGACGACCGTGCCGCTCGTCGCCCGATCGAGCGTGCCGACGACATGGAGCAGCGTCGACTTGCCCGATCCGGACGGGCCCACGATCGCGAGGAGCTCGCCCGCGTCGATCCGGAGATCGATGTCGACAAGGGCGTCGACGGGCGGCGTGCCCGGATACCGCCGCCCGACGCCGTGGAGCTCGATGACGGGCTCGGGCGCCCCTGACATGGGTGCTTCGGTCGCGATCGCGGAAGAACCGATCACGACGGCACCACGACGCGCATCCCGGCTTCGAGCCCGGATCCGCTGATCTCGACGCGCCGGTCGTCGGACAGGCCGAGCGTGACGGCGACGTACCGATGGGCACCGCTCGCATCGACGACCTCGACGGCGTACCCGCCCTCGAGGAGCGCGACGAGCGCGTCGTTCGGTACGGTCAGGACGTTCGGATGCGACTCGGACGTCACCTCGACCGTGACCGGCGCCTGGTCCAGGTCGGCGGCCGCGGCCGGGTCGTCGAGCGTGATCGTGACCGGGATCGTCGCCGACCCGGATTGCTGATCGACCGACGCGACGCGGCCGACGGACCGGACCTTGCCGGCGATCGTCGTCTCGTCCGGGAGCGTGATCGTGACGGCGGCCCCGACCGGGAGCTCGTCCCGGTGGGACGCGCTCAGGTTGACGGTCACGACCCGCGTCGTGCCGGTCGCCGAGAAGATCGCCGCGCCCGGGCCAACCCCGGAGCCGAGCGACGTCTTCGCCTCGACGACCCGGATTGGCCCGGTCTGGATGGCGACGTCCCCGAGCTCGATGATCCCGTCGCGGGTCTGGCCGGTCGCCTTCTCCCAGCGCTTCACCGCGGTCGTCGTCTTCGAATCCCAGTGGCGGTTGACCTTCATCCCGGACGGCGCGTATCCGAGCGCCTTCAGGTTCTGCTCGATCTCGAGCACGTCAGCGCCGTCGCTGACGCCGGCCTCGAGGGTCCGCCACAAGGGGCGTGTGCCGTAGAACAGACGCGGCCGGCGAGCGCCATCCAGCTCGTACAGCTTGCCGCCGCGCTTGATGATCGTGCCCGGCGCGGGCACCCAGGTGAGCGTCCCGGCTGAGCCTCCCGAGATCGTGATGTCGCCGAGATAGCCGAGGGTGCCGTCGAACGCGTCGGTGGAGGCCATCGTCTCGCGATTGATCGTCGCGGTCTTGACGGCCGCCGGCGGGGCCGACGGCGTCGCCCCCGAGCTCGCGGCGAAGAGCGCGCCGGCAGGAACGGCGCCGCTGACGACGGCCCCGCCGACCGCCGCGACGGCGGCCACCGCGAGGAGCCCGCCGACGACGGGTCGCCGCCTCACTGCTGGACCTCGCCGGTGGCCGCACCGGTGCCGAACTTGTCCGGCAGGATCGAGCCGCAGGCCGCCTGTGCGTCCTGGAATGCCTTCGACTCGGGATCGATCCGCGGTGCATCGGGGTCGTCCGGGCCGCCGATCGTCACGCGGCCGCCGCCGCCCGTGCTGCTGAACTCCGGGTCCGGCATGTCGATGCCGTGGTCGCGCATGCACTTCGCGAAGTCGAGCAGCTTCTGCTCGAACTCCGGGTCGATCTGGCCGCCCGGTCCGTTCGTTCCGCCCTGCGGCAGGAGCGACTTGCAGGCGTCCTGCGCGGCCACGAACTTGTCCTTGTCGATCTTGGTTCCGTTCGTCCCGGTACCGGAATCGACCTTGTTCGTGATGGGGCCACCCCCGTCCGAGCCGGCCTCGCCCTTGCTGATGATCGTGGCCTGGATGTCGACGCCGTGGTCGCGCATGCAGTCCTCGAACGCCTCCATCGCGGCCTCGGGGTCGAGCGACGCGGCGGGAGAAGCGTCCGGCGCGGTGGACGACGCAGGGTCGTTGAGCGTCGCCACGCCGCCCGGCGGCGTCGCGCTCCCACACGCCGTGAGGACGAGCATGACGGCACCCAGGAGGGTGAGGCCGAGCCCGGCGAACGGGAACCCGAGGCCCGCCCGCGGCCGCCTCCGCGGTGGCGAGGATTGGTTGATGGTCATCTCTGGTCTCCGGTCGGCCGGACCCGCCGTCGTCGGGCCCGACCCGGTGATCCTCGGCCGGACGTCGGGTCGACGGGACGCCGCGGCCCGTCCGTTGTCGGTCACCCGGGTCAAACGCTTCTCAATGCTGGTTTCAGAAACCTTTGAGAATTGCGGGCTACAACCCCGGAGCCGGGATCGCCGGTCCCCGCCTTCCGGGGACGGCCTCGGCGGTCGGAGGACACCCCCCGGATGCACCTGCTGCTCGTCGAGGACGACCCTCGGCTCGCCGACCTCGTCACCCGTCTCCTCGTCGGCGACCATCACGTCGTCGAGGGCGCGGCGACGGCGGAGGCGGCCCTCGAGCTCGCCGACGGCGCGGGGCTCGATGCGATCGTCCTCGACGTGGGGCTGCCCGACCTGTCCGGGCTCGAGGTCGCTCGGCGGATCCGGGCTCGCGGCTCGCGGATCCCGATCCTCATGCTGACCGCGCGCGATGCCGTCTCCGACCGCGTTGCCGGGCTCGACTCGGGCGCCGACGACTACCTCGTGAAGCCGTTCGCGATCGAGGAGCTCGCGGCGCGGATCCGAGCCCTTGGCCGCCGCGGTCGCGATCGGACCACCGACGCATCGCTCAGCGCCGGTCCGATCGCGCTCGACGAGGTCGGCCGGATGCTGACCGTCGAGGGACGGCGGGTCGATCTGAGCCCCCGCGAGTTCGCGATGATCGAGTGCCTGCTCCGGCACAAGGGCCAGGCGCTGACGCGCGACCAGCTCCTCGACCACGCGTGGCCGTACGACAGCGACGTGACGCCCGCGATCGTCGACACGTACGTCTACTTCCTGCGGCGGAAGCTCGGCGCGGCGGGCGATCGGATCGAGACGGTCCGCGGGATCGGCTACCGGATGGCCGCGGCATGAGCCTGGCCGCCCCGCTCGCCGCACGCCTGGACGCCATGCGCCGCCGGCTCGGCGAGCCATCGCGGACCGAATCGCCGCTCCTTCGCCGGACCCGGCTGCGGCTGATCGCCTGGAGCGGCGGCTCGACCCTGATCGTGCTCGTCGTGCTCGGCGCCGCGATCTATGCCGCGACGGCGAGCAGCCTCGCGACGGCCGGCGTGACCCAGCTCCGGGCGCGGGTGAACGAGCTGGCGGTCGGCAAGGTCCTGACGATGACCCAGATGATCGCCCCGAACACGATCCCGCTCACCTCCGACCCGTCGCGGGCCGGCGTGGCATTCGGCGGCGAAGCGTCGGGGACGATCGCGATGGTCGTCCCGCTCGAAACGCTGCAGCACTCGCCGCTGCCGATCATTCGCGTCGCCAACGACGCTCTGGCGTTCCCGGACGCGACGATGCTCGCCGAGATCGAGAAGGGGGACGTCTCGATCCGGGAGGTGACCGTCGGGTCGACCCCGTTGCGCGTGCTCGTGGCACCGATCCAGACCCCGCTCGGCGTTGTCGTCGCGGTCGTCATCGGCGACCGCACGAACGAGATCGGGACGCTCGAGACGCTCCTCGTCGTGCTCCTCGTTGGTGGGCTCCTCGTCCTGGCCGCCTCGCTCGTCGTCGGCTCGGTCTACGCCGGCCGCGCCCTCGTCCCGATCCGCGAGTCGCTCCGCCGCCAGCGCGAGTTCGCCGCCGACGCCAGCCACGAGCTGCGGACGCCGCTGGCGATCACCCGCGCCGCGATCGCGGAGCTGTCGCGCGGCCGCGACGATCCGGCAACCGTCGAGCGAGCCATCGGCGATCTCGACGCGGGCGCGACGCGGCTCGAGCAGCTCGTCGGCGATCTTCTCCTGCTGGCCCGGACGGACGCCGAGGCGATCGAGCTCGATCGTGTGCCGACCGATCTGGCCCATCTCGCCGCCGAAGCGACGGAATCCCTGGAGCCGGTTGCCGCCCAGCGCGGCGTTCGGCTCGTCCTCGACATCCGCCCCGCGCCGACCGAAGGCGACGAGACGCGGCTGCGGCAGCTCGTCGCGATCCTTGTCGACAACGCGATCCGCCACTCCCCGGCGAACGGCCGCGTGACGGTCGGGGTCCGGCCCGGGGCGACGCTCAGCGTCGAAGACGAGGGGCCCGGTGTCCGGCCGGAGGACCTCGACAAGGTGTTCGACCGCTTCTGGCGGGCGGCCGATGCACCGAGCGGGGGAACCGGCCTCGGGCTCGCGATCGCCCGGTGGATCGCGGAGCGCCACGCGGGCTCGATCGTCGCCGCGAACCGCTCCGATCGAGCAGGCGCGCGGTTCGTGGTCCGGCTGCCGAGCGCGGCACGGGCGACTGCCTAGCGCGGCTCAGGCGACTGCCTAGCCCGCGTCCGTCGCCGGTCGTGTCCCGTACGATACGCGGGCCATGACCGACTCACCCCCGCCGGATCGGGGCGCCACCGACGCGCCCGACGCACCCATCGACCGCCAGGCCACGCCGTACCGGACCCACACCTGCGGCGCGCTTCGGATCACCGACGCCGGCACGACTGCGCGGCTGTCGGGCTGGGTCCATCGACGGCGCGACCACGGCCAGCTGATCTTCCTGGACCTCCGCGACCGGCATGGGATCACCCAGATCGTGGTCGACCGGACCGACGACCCCGACGCGCATGCGGTCGCCAGCCGGTTGCGGAGCGAGTTCGTCGTGACCGTCGAGGGCGCGGTCGCCGAGCGGCTCCCGGGGACCGAGAACCGGCGGCTGCCGACCGGCGCGATCGAGCTCCGGGCGCGGACGGTTTCGATCCTGTCGGAGTCGAAGACGCCCCCGTTCTACATCAACGACCCCGACGCACCGATCGACGAGGCGCTGCGGCTGCGCTACCGCTATCTCGATATCCGGCGCGAGGCGATGGCCGACCGGCTGCTCCTGCGGAGTCGCCTCGTCCACGCGATCCGTGAGGTCCATCACGCCCACGGATTCGTCGAGGTCGAGACCCCGAACCTGATCAAGTCGACGCCCGAGGGCGCGCGCGACTTCATCGTGCCATCGCGGCTCCAGCCGGGATCGGTCTACGCGTTGCCGCAGAGCCCGCAGCAGCTCAAGCAGCTCCTCATGGTCGCGGGCATCGACCGCTACTTCCAGATCGCCCGCTGCTTCCGCGACGAGGATCTCCGCGGCGACCGTCAGCCGGAGTTCACCCAGCTCGACCTCGAGATGAGCTTCGTCGACGAGGACACCGTGATGGCGTTCGTCGAGGCGATGGTCATCGAGGTCTGCCGGGTCACGACCCCGGATCGGCCGATCCAGGAGGTCCCGTTCCCGCGCTTCACGTACGACGAGGCGATGGAGCGCTTCGGCAGCGACAAGCCGGACCTCCGCTTCGCGATGGAGCTGATCGACCTCGGGCCACGGCTCGTGGACCCGGCCGGCGCGCCTACGTCCGGCTTCCGCGTGTTCGATGAGGCACTCCGCGGCGGCGGCCGCGTCAAGGCGATCGTGGCGCCCGGCATGGCGGCGATCACTCGCAAGGAGATCGACGATCTGATCGAGCGGGCGAAGCGGTTCGGGGCGAAGGGGCTCGCGTACGTCGGACTGGCCGAGGGCGGCGAGATCCGCGGCCCGATCGTGAAGTTCCTGTCCGACGACCTGACGCGTGGGCTCATCGAGGAGACCGCGGCGTCCGAGGGCGATCTGATCCTGATCGTCGCCGACACGCCGGATATCACCGCGGATGTCCTGGGCCGCCTCCGGGTCGAGCTTGGAGGTCGGCTTGGCCTGGCCGACCCGGACGTCCTGTCCTTCTGCTGGATCCATCGCTTCCCGATGTACAAGTGGGACGCCGAGCAGGAGCGCTGGGACGCGACTCACAACCCGTTCAGCGGCGTCCTGCCCGAGGACGAGGAGCTCCTGACGACGATCGACGGCGACCCGTCGCGGCCGTCACCGAGGGACCCCGCGGGCCGGGCCCGGGCGATGCAGTACGACATCGCCCTCAACGGCTGGGAGCTGGGTGGGGGATCCGTGCGGATTCATCGCCGTGACCTGCTCGCCCGGAGCTTTGCGCTCCAGGGCCAGACCGAGGAGGGCATGGTCGAGAAGTTCGGGGCGGTCCTCGAGGCGTTCGAGTACGGTCCGCCGCCCCATGGCGGGATCGCCCTCGGCATCGACCGCTGGGCGGCGCTCCTCTCGCACCAGACGAACATCCGCGAGGTGATGGCGTTCCCGAAGACGCAGTCCGGCGGCGACCTCATGCTCGATGCGCCGTCGCCGCCCGAGGACCTGCAATACGCGGAGCTCGGGCTGAAGTTCGTCGGCGTGCCAGGGCGAGCCGCCCAGGGCTCCCAGCTCCCCGACGCCTCGCCGAGCGCAGAAGAGCCGCTCCCCTGAGCGCGCCCGCCGGCACGACCGACGACGCCGGGCTCCCGGGTCCGCTGGCCGCAATCGCGGCCCGGCCGCGGGCCGCCGCGCTGCTCGGCGCGATCTGTATCGCGTTCAGCGGGATCCTCTATCGCTGGGCGGAGGTGTCGCCGTCGACCGGGACGGTGTTCCGGGCGCTGTTCGGGCTGCCGCTGCTCGGGTTCGTCGCGTGGCTGGAGCATCGCCGCTATGGCGGGCTGCCGGCGCGGACAGTCCGGCTCGCGCTCCTCGCCGGAGTGTTCTTCGCCGGCGACCTCATGTTCTGGCATCACGCGATCGCCGCGGTCGGGGCCGGGCTCGCGACGGTCCTCGGCAACCTCCAGGTCCTCGTCGTCGGCGTCGTCGCGTGGCTGGCGTTCGGGGAGCGGCCAAGCCGGACGACATTCCTCGCCTTGCCGGTCGTCCTGCTCGGGGTCGCCCTGATCTCGGGTGCCATCGGCGGTCGAGCGTTCGGGGCGAACCCCGGGCTCGGGGTCGTACTCGGCCTCGCGACCGCGCTCTGCTACGGCGGCTATCTCCTGATCATCCGGCGCGGTGGCCGCGATCTCCGCCGGCCCGCCGGGCCAGTCGCGATCGCCACGGTATCGACCGCGGTCGTCGCAGCCGTCATCGGCGTCATCGGGGGCGACCTCGACCCGCTGCCGGCGCCGGCGAGCCTCGCCTGGCTCGCCCTGCTCGGGCTGACCTCGCAGTCGCTCGGCTACCTCCTGATCTCGCTGTCCCTGCCGCGTCTGCCGGCCGTGCTCACCTCGATCATCCTGCTGGCCCAGCCGGTGATGACGGTCGCGCTCGGGATCGTCCTCCTGCGCGAGGCCCCGACGACCGCCCAGCTCCTCGGCGTCGCGCTCGTGATCGCGGGGATCGCGGTGGCGACGATCGGCGGTTCGGCGACCCGGCTCAGGCTTCCGAGGCGGGCCGGAGCAGGAGCCTGAACGTCGTCCCCACGCCGAGCTCGCTCGTCGCCTCGATCGAGCCGCCCCAGCCGGCCAGCGCGGCGTAAGCCGTCGCCAGCCCGAGACCAGTCCCGACACCCTCCGGCTTCGTCGTGAAGAACGGTTCGAAGATCCGTTGCCGGGTCGCCTCGTCCATCCCGCTCCCGGTGTCGGTCACGGTCATCGCGACCATGTCCAGCGTCTCGCGGGCGCGCTCCGTCCGGATCGTGATCCGGCCGCCGTTCGGCATCGCGTCCCGGGCGTTGACGACGAGGTTGACAACCACGTGCTCGAGCTCGGCCGGGTCCGCTCGGACGGCTGGGATCGAGGAGTCCGCGATGACCTCGATCGTGATCGTCGCGCCGATGACCCGCCGCAGGATCCGCTCGACGCGCGAGATCCGATCGTTCAGATCAACCGGCTGGATCTCGCCAACGCGCTGACGGCTGAAGGTGAGCAGGTCGCGCACGAGGTCCGCGCCGCGGCCCGAGGCGTCGATGACCGCCTGTGCGTCGGCTCGTTCGGTATCGGTGTGGGCGTCGTCGCGGATCAGGTGGGCGTTGCCGGAGATGATCGCAAGGAGGTTGCCGAAGTCGTGGGCAAGCCCGCCGGCGAGGCGCCCGACAGCGTCCATCTTCTCGAGCTGGCGGAGTCGCTCCTCGGTCGACTCGCGCTCGATCGTCGCGCCGAGCGCAGCCGCGGCGACCTTGACGGCCACGATCTCACCCTCGGTCCACGATCGCAGGTCGCTGCTGTCGAGCCCGATGCTGCCCCAGAGCCGGCCGCCCGACAGGACCGGGACCACGACCCACGAGCGGATGCCGAGGTACGCGAACGCCGCGGCCTCGCGCTCCGGATCCACGGTCAGATACTCGTTGTGGATGGCCTCGCCGCGATGCAGCCGCTCATCGATTGCCGGATTCGCGGTGACCTCACGCCCGTACGAGGTCGTGGGCAGCCCGCCCGCGACGACGTCCTCGGTGATCAGGCGGGCGACGTCGCCAACGTTCTCGTAGGCCCAAGCCGACCGGGCGTTCGTGGCAAGCCGGAGCGAGCGCAGGAGCTCGGGCAGGACGGTCTGCCAGCGTCCGGTCGCCAGCAGCAGCGGGGTCGCGTCGGCAACCGCGCCCAGGATGGCGTTCCGCCGATCGATGGTCGCGGTCCACTCCGACTGCTGGATTGCCGCTCCGAGGATCCCGGCGGCCGCCCGGAGCGCGTCGATCTCGGCCGGGAGCCATGGCCGGTCGGGCTGGCGGTCGTCGTAGCCGACATGACCCCACCAGCGGTTGCCGACGGTGATCGGGGTGACGATGATCGTCCCGACGCCGTCCTCCTCGAGCGGGATCCGCTCGTCATCGGGGTGGTCCTGGGGACGGCCGGCAACGGAGTGCCCGGCGGCAAGCTCGCGCTCCCAGCGGGGGAAGTAGCGGTAGCCGCGCGGGTCAGGCGGCGGGGCCAGCGGCGGGATCCCGGGCGCGTCCCACTCGCCGCGCTTCGTCATGAACGCGCCGTCGGGGTCCTCGATCCGTTCGATCAGGACCACCCGGGACGCCCCGGACGCTTCCCCAAGATGTTGGAGCACGTCGGTGTACGCGCCCTCGAGCGCGTCCCCCCGGAGGAACCGCTCGGCGACGAAGGCAACCGCCGCCAGGATGGCTTCGGGGCGATCGCTCGCAGTGAGCGGCCGCTGGTCGGAGGTCGCCGGTCCGTCCGCGGCGGCGCCGACGGACGACGGAGGTGTGGTGCGGCGGGTCGAACCCGACGGAGACCTCGTGGACATGGTCACGGCGTCCTTGGTCGCGCTGGACGGATGCAGGTCGAGTGTACGCGGCCCGTGCGCGGGTCCACCCGCGAAATCCCAGCGCGTTCTCCCGGAAACGCCCGGTCGGCGTTCGGGCGGGCGTTCGGGTCGGTTACTCCTCGGACGCCTCGGCCGGCGCGTACGGCGCGAGCGCCGGTCCTTCGAGCGGACCCTCGTCCGGCGTCTCCGCCTGCATCGCGCCCCACTCGTGGACGTGTCCCGCGATCGGCTCCTCCGGTCCGACGTATGGCGGGAGGTCCCCGCGCGGCGTCGACCGGTCGATCGCCACGCCCGGATCCCCGAGCTCGACGATCCGATCGACGATCCCGGTCGCGAGGACGTCGGCGATCGCGTCCGACGGCATCCGATCCGGCGCCACGGCACGCAGGGCGTCCAGGGCGGTCAGCGGCAGGAGGACGGGCCAGCCGGGTGTGCCCTCCCAGGCCGGGCGGAGGAGTCGATCGCCCGCCGTCCCGTGGAGCTCGATCAGGGAGGTCACGGTCTCCGGCCCCACCCAGGTCAGCCGCGCGGGCCAGAGCAAGACGGCATCGGTCTCGACGATCTCGGCCTGGGCGACGTCCGCGCCACGGGCCATCTGGGCGGCCGGTCCATGCTCGGCCGGCGCCGGCTCGGCGAGCGTGACCGGGGCGCCGGCGAGCGCCGCGGCGACGGCGCCCTCGGGATCGAACGACACCACCACGATCGGCGTGGCCCCGCCGGACCAGGCTGCGTCGGCGATCCGGCGGATGGCGGGCGAGCCATCGGCGTCCGCGAGCGCGGATTCGGGCGAGGCGGCGAGGATCACGGCGCCAACGGTCATCCTGGGTCTCCGGGATCGCGGCGGAACGTCACAGCGAGGGTGCCCGGTCCGGGCTTCCAGCTCGAGCCGCCCAGCAGGACGCCGTACGAGGTCTCCGTGTCCCATCCCCAAGTCGTCGCCGTGGGGAAGTAGCCTCGCTCCGCCATCCCGGCCAGGTCGGCCTCGTACGCGTCGAGTGCGGACTCGAAGGCGAGCGCCGGATAGCGGCGAAGCACGACGGGCGGTTGGTTCTCCATGCGAGGAGTCTAGAGGCCGCGCGTTTGGAGCGGGCGCGGTTCCGTGCGAGAATGACCGCTCCCGAGAGACAGGAGCCCCGCCGAACCGTGCCCCGCGCCACCCGATCCGATCTCCGCAACGTCGCCATCGTCGCTCACGTCGACCACGGCAAGACCACGCTCGTCGACGCGATGCTCCGCCAGACGGGCACGTTCCGGGCGAACGAGGCCGTGGTCGATCGCGTCCTCGATTCGGGCGATCTCGAGCGCGAGAAGGGGATCACGATCCTCGCCAAGCAGACGACAATCGACTACCACGGCGTCAGACTCAACATCGTCGACACCCCGGGTCACGCCGACTTCGGCGGCGAAGTGGAGCGCACGCTGACCCTGGTGGACGGGGTGCTCCTCCTGGTCGACGCG
>DASXTH010000047.1:0-15436 GCA_036505555.1 Candidatus Limnocylindrales bacterium
CCACAAGGACCCTCGCCGCGCCCGCGCCGCGGGCCAGAACATCATCCCGACCTCGAGCGGCGCGGCGATCGCCCTCGCCCTGGTGATCCCGGACCTCAAGGGCAAGTTCGACGGGTTCAGCCTGCGCGTCCCGACACCGACGGTCAGCGTCGTCGACTTCACCGCCGACGTCTCCCGCCCGACCTCGGTCGATGAGCTGAACGCGGCCTTCCGGACCGCGGCGCAGGGCCCGCTGAAGGGGATCCTCGGCGTGAGCGACGACCCGCTCGTCTCGAGCGACTTCCGCGGCGACACCCGCTCCTCGATCATCGACGCCGCGTCGACGATGGTCCTCGACGGAACGATGGTGAAGGTGATCTCCTGGTACGACAACGAGTGGGGCTACAGCTGCCGCGTTGCCGACCTGATCGGCTTCGTCGCGGCACGACTGCCGGTCGCGGCCGCCTGACGGCTCAGGGTTCGACTGGGTAGCCGACCCCTTCGCCGACCGGGTCACCGAGCCTTCTTCCCACCCGCCCACCCTCCGGCGAGCACCACCGGTCGGCTCGCTGCCACAGCTAAGGACACGATGGACAAGCTGACGATCCGCGACTTCGACGCCGCGGGCAAACGCGTCTTCGTGCGCGTCGACTTCAACGTTCCGCTCGCCGACGGCAAGGTCACCGATGATTCCCGGATCCGGGCGGCCCTGCCGACGATCACCACGCTCCTCGCCGCAGGGGCCAAGGTCATCCTCGCGAGCCATCTCGGACGGCCCGACGGCAAAGTCCAGGATGGCCTCCGGCTCCGGCCGGTCGGGGAGCGGCTGAGCCAGCTCCTCCGCCGGAACGTGCCCGTGACCGGCGACGCGCTGGGGGTCGGGACGGAGGACGCCGTCAAGCGGATGCGGAACGGAGAGGCGATCCTCCTCGAGAACCTCCGATTCCACGCCGAGGAGGAGAAGAACGACGCGGGGTTCGCGAAGGCCCTCGCGTCGTACGCCGACATCTACGTCAACGACGCGTTCGGCACCGCCCACCGCGCCCACGCCTCGACGGTCGGGATCGCCGAGTACCTCCCGGCCTACGCCGGTCTCCTCATGGAGCGCGAGATCAAGGCGCTGAGCAGCCTGCTCGAGAACCCCAAGCGGCCGTTCGCGGCGATTCTCGGCGGCGCGAAGGTCAGCGACAAGATCCAGGTCATCGACCACCTCCTGACCAAGGTCGATCTTCTCGTCCTCGGTGGGGGCATGGCCAACACGTTCCTTCTCGCGCAGGGCAAGTCGGTCGGTAAGAGCCTCGCGGAGCACGACCGGGTGGAGGACGCGCGGCGGATCCTCGCGGCGGCCGAGAAGGCCGGCGTCCAGGTCCTCCTCCCGGTCGACGTCGTGATCGCCAAGGAGGTCACGCGCGGCACGGAATACAAGACCGTCGGGACCGAGAAGTTCCCCGCGTCCTGGCACATCGTCGACCTGGGCGAGGAGAGTCGGGCGGCGATCGAGTTGGCCCTCGCCGACGCGCAGACGGTCCTCTGGAACGGTCCGGTCGGCGTGTTCGAGATCCCCTCGTTCGCTCACGGAACCCGCTCGATTGCCCGCTATCTCGCCGGTCGCGCCGAGCAGGGTGTGACCGTCGTCGTCGGCGGCGGTGACAGCGTCGCGGCGATCGAGCAGGAAGGGCTGACCGCGAGGATGACCCACATCAGCACCGGGGGCGGCGCATCGCTCGAGTTCCTCGAGGGCCGTGAGCTGCCGGGGATCGCGGTCCTCCAGGACCGGCCGCCGGACCCGTCGACGAGCGGCTCGACCAAGAAGGCCAAGGCAGGAGCGCACGCGTGAACACCGTCATCGAGCTCGTCGACGCGCGCGAGATCCTCGACTCGCGCGGCAATCCGACGATCGAGGTCGACATCGTCCTCGGCGACGGCTCGGTCGGCCGGGCCGCGGTACCGTCCGGCGCCTCCACGGGTGCCCACGAAGCGGTCGAGCTGCGCGACGGAGACAAGGCCCGCTTCGGCGGCAAGGGTGTCCTGACCGCGGTCACGAATGTCGTCGATCGGATCGCGCCCGAGCTCTACGGCATGGACGCGGCCGACCAGGCCGGCGTCGATCAGCTCCTGATCGAGCTCGACGGGACGCCGAACAAGGCGACCCTCGGCGCGAACGCGATCCTCGGCGTCTCGCTCGCGTGCGCCCACGCCGCGGCCGCCGCCCACGACGAGCCGCTCTACCGCTATCTCGGCGGTGTCGGGGCGCGGGTCCTGCCGGTCCCGATGTTCAACATCCTCAACGGCGGCAAGCACGCCCAGGACTCCACGGACTTCCAGGAGTTCATGGTCATGCCGGTCGGGCTCGAGACGTACGGGGAGGCGCTCCGCGCCGGCGCCGAGATCTTCAGCGCGCTCCGGGCGATCCTCCACGACGAGGGCCATGCGACCGGACAGGGCGACGAGGGCGGCTTCGCGCCGTCGCTCGGATCGAACGAGGCGGCCGTCGAGGTGATCCTCCGGGCGATCGAGAAGGCCGGCTACCGGCCCGGCGAGGACGTCGCGATCGCGCTCGACCCGGCGACAACCGAGCTGGTCGAGGCGGGAAGCGGGTCCGGCGGGGCGCCGACGCGGTATCGGCTCGCGACGGAGAACCGCACCCTCGACTCCGGCGAGCTCATCGATCTCTGGGCCGACTGGGTCGCCCGCTACCCGATCGTCTCGATCGAGGACGGGCTGGCCGAGGACGACTGGTCGGGCTGGGCCGAGCTCACGCGGCGCCTCGGCGACCGGGTCCAGCTCGTCGGCGACGACCTGCTCGTGACGAATGTCGAGCGGATCGAGCGGGCGATCGTGGAGCGGGCCGCGAACAGTGTCCTGATCAAGCTCAACCAGATCGGGACGCTGACCGAGACGATCGACGCGATCGCCCTCGCCCGGCGGGCCGGCTGGACGGCGATCGTCTCGCACCGGTCGGGGGAGACCGAGGACACCACGATCGCCGACCTCGTCGTCGCGATGGGGACCGGTCAGATCAAGACCGGCGCGCCGTCACGGAGCGAGCGGGTCGCGAAGTACAACCGGCTCCTCCGGATCGACGGTGAGCTGGGCGACGGGGCGGTCTACTTGGGCCGGGCGGCCCTCGGGCGACGCGCCGGCGGCTCCGCTCCTGTCGAGGTCGGCGCCGGCTCGTGACCCGGATCGTCGACCGCGGCGCGATCTTTGCCGCCTATGTCGGGATCGGCATGGCGGTCACGATCGCGATCAGCTTCCTGCTCGTCATCCCGATCGAACCGATCTACTGGCTGCTGTCGCTCCCCGCCGGACTGCTGATCGGCTACTACGCCAACCAGCGGAGCGATCGACGGGCGGGGCCGTGGGCGCGAATCGTCGCGAACGCGGCGTTCGCCGGCCTCGTCACCGGCCTGACGATGGCGGCCTTCATTCTGGTCGTAAAGGCGCTCTTCTTCTTCGGCGATGGCGGCTACCCCGACTTCAACCGGATCGATCCGAAGACGCGGCAGGCCGTCCCACCGTTCTGCGACTCTGGCGCGGGTTGCGTGTATGCCCGATATCTCGCGAACGGCGACGGTCCCGAGCTCGCGCGCGCCGGGATCACCGATGCGTCCCGGTTCACGACGTTCTACTGGGGTCAGCAGGCGTCGGCGGCGGGAACGGTTCTCGTCGTCACGCTGGTCGGTGGCCTCGGGGGCGGCCTGCTGTACGGCTCGTTCCGCCCCAAGGGAACAGCCACGCTCACGACGGGGACGCCCGTCCAGGGCTGAACACGGCGACGCCCCGGACGTGGTCCGGGGCGGTCGAGTCGCGGATCTCGCGCCCTGAGGCGCCGCAGTCAGCCCTTGGCGGCGGTCTTCTTCGCGGGGGCCTTCTTCGCGGCCGTGGCCTTCGCCGGTGCCTTCTTCGCGGCTGCCTTCGCAGCAGTCGGCTTGGCTGCGGCCTTGGTCGTGGTCTTCTTCGGCGCCTCGGTCGTGCCGGCCGCGGTCGCGGCTGCGGCTGCCTCGGCTCGAGCGGTCTTCGAGACCGCGGCGCGAGCCTTGCCCGCGGCGGTCTGAGCCCCCTTCGCCTTGTTGGCCTTGCCGGCCGCGATCCGGGCCTTCGCGGCCTTTGCCGCCTGGGCCTTCGAGGTCGTCTTCACGACGCGACCCGTGGTCTGGACGGCAACGCCGCCGGTCGCGGCGTTGAACTTCAGGGTGAGGCGCGACTTGCGGCGCGCGGCCGCGTTCGCGTGGATCGCCCCGGTCTTCGCCGCGCGGTCGAGGGCGGCGTGGGCGGCGGCGAGAGCCGTCGCGGCCTCCGTCGGGTCCGTGCCGTTCGTCGCGGCGATCAGGGCCGTGGCGACGAAGGTCTTGGCGGCACTGCGCCGCGGCTGAAGAATGTCACGCCGGCGCTCGGCCTGACGGACGCGCTTCAGGCCCGACGGCGTTCGTGCGCCCGTCCAGGTGCGGGGCGTCTTGGCCAAGGGATGAACCTCCCGGGTGGGTGCATGAGGGTGGGCGGGTGGTCGGTGTTGAGCGCTCGACGGGGAGGCCAAGCACGAACGCGGATGGTATCAGAGGCCGCCCGGATGGACCACCTCCACGCCCACGAGCAGGCGATCAGGTCGATTCGAGCATTCGGCAGACTGCGCGCATCCTCGCCATCCTTCATCGAGCACCCCCGTGCCGTACCAGCGCCTCGCCGCCGTGATCCTCGCCGAGTGGCGAGAGGTCGACCGCGATGGGGCGATCTCGAACTCGACACCGAGGCCCTGGCGTTTCTCCAAATCGAGGCAGACCGGCTCAAGGGCGAGTACCAGAGCTTCGTCAGCCAGGCAGTCAACGACCACCGGCCTGAGCCGCCACCGTTCCCGAAGTCGTCGGGTCGGCCAGTCTCGCGTCTTGAAACGGACCCCCTGCCGGGCGAAGGTGTTCGGGCCCCTACCCTTGACGGGTGCTCGCGATCGCCTTCGGCCTCGTCACCGCCGTCCTCTGGGCGACGACGCTCCTCGGATCGGCCCGGGCGTCGCGGCTGATCGGGCCGTGGTCGACCCTCGCGTGGGTCATGCTGATCGGCCTCGCGGTCACGATCCCACTCGTCGTGGTCAGCGGAACGGATGTCGTTCTGGCCGATCGCGACGTCGTCAACCTCGCGGTCGCGGGTGTCGCCAACTCCGGCGGCCTTGTGCTCGGCTACACCGCGCTCCGTCGCGGGAAGGTCGCGGTCGTGGGCCCGATCGTCTCGACCGAGGGCGCGATCGCCGCCGCCCTGGCGATCCTCGCGGGAGACCCGATCACGGCGGCCGCCGCCGTCCTGCTCACCGTCATCGCCGTGGGCGTGGTCCTCGCCTCGATCGAGCGCTCGGCCGACCGCACGGCCGCGCCCGACGACACCCGCCCGAACCCGGACGCGACCGGCCGGAGCGCTGCCATCACCGCCGGGCTGGCCGTCGGGGCCGCGGTGCTCTTCGGGGTGAACCTGTTCGTCACGAGCCGGCTCGCGACCGCTCTGCCGCTCGCGTGGTCAATCCTCCCCGCTCGGCTGGCGGGAGTGATCGGCGTATCGGTGCCGCTGCTGGTCAGCCGCCGGATCCACCTCCGGCGTGAGGCCGTCCCGTTCCTCGTCCTTGTCGGCCTCGCCGAGGTGGCCGGGATCGCGACGTTCGCGCTCGGCGCGCGCGACAGCGCGCCCGTGACCTCGGTGATCGCCTCGCAGTTCGCGGGGATCGCCGCGCTCACGGCGTTCGTGCTTTTCGGCGAGCGGCTGAGCCGGATTCAGGTCGCGGGCGTGGTCGTGATCGCCTGTGGCGTCGCCGGATTGGCCGCCGTGCGGGCGCCCTGACGGGCTCGCGGTTCAGGCGCGGCTCGGGTCGTGCCCGGGCCGGCCCGCGTACCACTCGTGGAACTCGGAGCAGCGCCCGTCCGGCCCGAACCGGAGCACCCAGACGTTGTCGTACTCGGCCATTGCCTCTCCGGTTGCGAGATCGAAGAACAGCGTCCGTCCGTGGGTCACGACCACCGACCCGTCGATCGCGATCGGCTCGTAGCGACCGTCATAGCCGCGGCCGGCGAAGACGTCCTTCTCGGCCATCCATTCCGCGGTGATCGCCGCGCGGCCGCGTGCGCGGATCTTGAAGGGATAGATCCAGACCGCATCGTCGGTCCAGAGGTCGGCGATCGCGGCTTCGTCGTACGACCGCCAGGCCGCGACATAGGCGTCCAGCCAGGCCTGGACGGCCGAGCGCGTCGGCGACAACGCAGCGGCGCCGGCGTCATGCCAGTCCGGCATTGTCGGAATCGGTCGCATCCCCGCAGGCTAGCGCGGAAGGCTAGCGGCTACACTCCCGCCTCGTGACCATCCCCCAGGACTGTTTGCACCTCTGTTCAGATCGATCATCGCGGCGGACGAGGATCCGGCGATGGACCGAACACGGCTCAACCGATCCAAACGGTCCAGTGCCCTGGGAGATCCTTGCCCATCGCCCGGAGATAGATGCTGACCTTGGCGTAGAAGATCAGCAACGCCTCCCGGTAGATGTCGAGCTCCTGTGCCGCGAGCGGCGAAAACCCTTCAACGTCGACGTCATCACGGCTGATCCTTCGGTTCGTCACATCGTCGTCAGTGAGCGCCTCGATGGCGGCCAGCAGGCTCCGGTCGAGGTCCGCGAACCACGTCGACAGGGCCGCAACGGTACGCTCCACCTCCGGATCCGGGTTGCGCCACCCGAAGTCCTGCCGAAAGGTCCGGAGCGCATCAACGTACGAATGCTCGATCTCTCCGATCTCCCGACACAGCGCTCCAAGCGTGAATGCCGCGCCACCCGGGCGAAACGCCAGCTCGTCGTCGCTGAGGACGCCGACGAGCTCATTCCGGAGGAACTGGTACTCCGCGAAATAAGTGGCCGCGAGATGGTCGCGGATGAGCGTATTCATCTCCCCTCCGCCCTTTTTTCAGGTTGGCCGCAGCAACACCGCGACCAAGTCTTCCATCGCGTGAGTCTCACAGAGCAGAAGGCGCTCGGTGGGCTCGATGGCTGATCAGATCCCGCAAGCACGCCTGCGCAACTTCTCGATCATCGCTCACATCGACCACGGCAAGTCGACCCTGGCCGATCGGCTGCTGGAGCTGACCCACACGATCGACGCGCGGCAGATGACGAGTCAGGTCCTCGACTCGATGGACCTCGAGCGCGAGAAGGGGATCACGATCAAGGCCCGGGCCGTTCGCCTCGAATACCAGGCGAATGATGGGAAGACCTACGGCCTGAACCTCATCGACACACCGGGCCATGTCGACTTCGCCTATGAGGTCAGTCACAGCCTGCAGGCATGCGAGGGGGCGATCCTCGTCGTCGACGCAACCCAGGGGATCGAGGCCCAGACCCTGGCCAACGTCCATTTGGCGCTGCGCGAAGGTCTGACCCTGATCCCGGTCCTGAACAAGATCGACCTCCCGTCGGCCGACCCGGACACGATCATGGACGAGCTCGAGAATGTCCTCGCGATCCCGCGCGAGGAGGTCATCCTCGCGTCGGCCAAGGACGGGACCGGGGTTCCCGAGATCCTCGAGGCGATCGTCGCGCGGATACCGCCGCCGAAGGGCGACCCCGCCGCCCCGGTCCAGGGCCTGATCTTCGACAGTCATTACGACGCCTACAAGGGCGTGATCGTCTACGTCCGACTCGCCGCCGGCACGCTCCGCCAGCACGACGAGGTCCGCCTGATGGGCTCGGGCGCGACCGCGGAACCGCTCGAGCTCGGCGTTTTCCGGCCACAGCTGGTCCCGGTCAAACAGCTCCAGGCCGGCGAGGTCGGCTACGTGGCGACGGGCCTGAAGAGCGTCCGTGACGCCCAGGTCGGCGACACGCTCACGACGGAGGCGCGGCCGGCGTCGCAGCCCCTCCCCGGCTACCAGCCCGCGAAGAGCCTCGTGTTCGCCGGCATCTACCCGGTGAGCGGCGAGGATTACCCTCTCCTCCGCGACGCGCTGGAGAAGCTCCACCTCAATGACGCGTCGTTCACGTACGAACCGGAGAGCTCCGTCGCGCTCGGGTTCGGGTTCCGCTGCGGCTTCCTCGGGCTGCTCCACATGGAGATCGTCCAGGAGCGGCTCGAGCGCGAGTTCGGGCTCGATCTGATCGCGTCCGCGCCGTCGGTCGAGTACCACGTCCAGCTGCTGCACGGTCGCGGCGAGCTCGCGATCGACAACCCGGCGCTCCTTCCCAACCCGTCCGACATCGAGGCGATCGAGGAGCCCTGGGTGAACCTCAGCGTCGTGACGCCATCGGGCTACATCGGGCCGCTGATGGAGCTCTCGACGAACCGCCGCGGCCTCTTCCAGAACATGGAATATCTGGACCCGAACCGAGTCGTCCTCCACTTCGAGATGCCCCTCGCCGAGCTGATCGTCGACTACTTCGACCAGCTGAAGAGCCGCAGCCAGGGCTACGCCTCGATGGATTACGAGGAGATCGGCTACCGGCCGGCGAATCTGGCGAAGGTCGACATCCTCGTCAACGGCGAGCCGGTCGATGCGCTGTCACTCATCGTCCACCGCGACAAAGCGCAGTCGGTCGGACGGAACCTGACCGAGAAGCTCAAGCAGCTGATCCCGCGCCAGATGTTCGAGATCCCGATCCAGGCGTCGATCGGAAGCAACGTCATTGCGCGCGAAACCGTGCACGCGATGCGCAAGAACGTCCTGGCCAAGTGCTACGGTGGCGACATCACCCGCAAACGCAAGCTGCTCGAGAAGCAGAAAGAGGGAAAGCAGCGGATGAAGCGCGTGGGATCGGTCGAGATCCCGCAGGAGGCCTTCCTCGCGATGCTCCGCATGGACGAGGGCTGATCCGGGGTGGAGGAATGGCTCCCGACGATCCGGACGCTGATCGCGGCCGGGCTCGCGCTCCTGCTCGTGATGCTCCGTCTCGAGGCGGCGAACTTCAGTGCGGCCGAGTACGACGACCCGGTCGACGGGCGGGCACCGTCGTTCCGGCGCCGGGTCGCGTGGTACGCGATCGGGATCCTGCTCGTCGTCGGGATCTACCTGGTCCACCCGTCGCCCGAGGACGACTTCGCGCTCTCCGCGGGGGACCGCGACCGGACGATCCTCTACGGGTTCCTGTACATGGCGTTCGGGACGGCGATCGCGCTCGGGATCGCGCTCTACCGCTACCACCGCCTGCGGTTCCCGGATGTCTGGTCGTATCCGGGTGCGCTCCTGAACGCCATTGTCACCGCGCTCGTGGACGAGGTCGCGTTCCGGGGCGCCGTGCTTGGGCTGTTGTTGATGACGGGCCTCGAGCCGACCGCAGCGAATGCCATCCAGGCCATCCTGTACGCCCTGACGACGCGCCTCGGCGCGCCCGGCCGGAACCGCTGGATGCTCGTCATGGCGATCCTCGTGGGTCTCGCCGGCGGCTGGGTCACCGCGGTGACGGGCGGGATCGCGGCGGCATTCATCGGCCACGCGGCCACGCGCTTCGCGGTCTTCCTCTCGACCGGGCACGCCGGTCAGTTCCTCCCTCGCGGCCGCGAGGTCGAGGAGATCGAGGCCACGCGCCGACCGCCGACCGGCTGGCGGGTGATCGGGCCGCGGGAGTCGACGACGCGGGATCGCTGATGGCCAGCCGGCGCCGAAGACCACCCGCCCATTTCCATTAGCCGAATGATTCGAGATTCGCAGGATTCGGCTGGTGGGAACGGGACGGATGTCTCGGGATCGCAGCCGCCGGTCGGGCTCTACATCCACGTTCCGTTCTGCGTGTCGCTCTGCCCGTACTGCGACTTCGTCGTCGTCGCGGGTGCGGCCACGCGCGGGCCGACGAACCGGATCGCTGCATTCGTTGCGGCGCTCGAATCGGAGCTCCGGCTGAGAGCGGATGGGCTCGACATCGCGTTCGGGGCGCCAGGGACCCCGGCCCGGCCGCCGCTGGACACGGTCTACCTCGGCGGCGGCACCCCAACGCTCCTGCCGGCCGACGTCGTCGCCGCGCTCCTCGAGACCGTCCGGCACCGCTTCGGCGTCGGCGCTGACGCGGAAGTCACGATCGAGGCCAACCCCGGTCCCGACGAGCGGGGCGATCCGGCCGCCCTCGCCAGGGCCGGTGTCACCCGAATCTCGTTCGGCGCCCAGAGCCTGGACCGGGCCGAACTGCGACGGCTCGGCCGTCGCCATCGCCCCGCCGACGTCGCCGACGCCGTCGCCGCGGCGCGGGCCGCCGGGATCGGATCGGTGAACCTCGATCTCCTCTATGACATCCCCCACGGATCGCTCGTCACGTGGATCGACACGCTCGAGGCGGCGCTGGCCCTCGAGCCGGACCATCTGTCGCTCTACGCGCTCACGCTCGACGACCCCGACGCCGAAGGCCTCACCGGCCCGGCCGGCGATCACCTGCCCACGACGCGTGGTGCCCGCCGCTGGCGCGACGCGGCGATCCCAGCCCAGGACGAGGACCGCGCCGCGGCCCAATACCACCACGCGGTCCACCGCCTCGCGGAAGACGGCTGGCGCGGCTACGAGATCAGCAACTGGGCGCGCCGCGGTCACGAGAGCCGTCACAACCTCGCCTACTGGGAGCGCCGGCCGTACTCGGCGATCGGACCGGGCGCACACGCCTTCGACGGCGCCGTGCGGAGCTGGAACGCGGCGAACGTCGGGCGCTACATCGGCGCCCTGACCCCCACGGACGGAGCGGCCGCCGCCCTCCCGCCGGGCGGGTCGGAGACGATCGATGCCGCGACCGCGGCCGCCGAGACGATCGTCCTCGGGCTCCGAACGGATCACGGCGTCCCGCGCGCCGCGGCCAACGAGCCGCCACTCGCCGACTCCTTCGGATGGGCCCTCGCAGCGGAGCTCCTGACCATCGATGATGACGACCGGATCGTCCTCACGACCCGCGGCCGCCTCCTCTCGAACGAGCTGTTTGCCCGCCTCGTCTAGACCGACCGCCCCTCCAGGACTCGTGTAGGCTCGGTCGGCGTCGTCGTCGAGGGTTCACCGTCATGCCGACTCCGCTGCCGCTCGATACGCGCCAGGCCCGGATCGCCCGCCGGCTGCTCGAGACCGACGGCCCGGCGAGCGTCGACGACCTCGCGACCGAGCTGAAGCTGACCGACCGGATGGTCCGCTACAACCTGGCCTCGGTCGAGAGCGTCCTCGTCGACCATGGCCTGCGTCTCGCTCGGCGGCGGGGCCTCGGGATCTGGGTCGAAGGCGCGCCGCTGGCCCGTGGCACGCTCCTCGCGGCGCTCGACGACGCGCCAGGTCCGGCCGTCCTCGATCCGGCGGATCGGCGTGGCCGGATCCTCCTCGCTCTCCTCCACGCGGCCCCGGACCCGATCCGTTCCGAAACGCTCGAAGATCAGCTTGGCGTCTCGCGGCCGACGATCCGACGCGACATGCGCGAGGCCGAGGCATGGCTGGAGCTGCATCGGCTCCACCTCCGCCGGATGCCCGGTCGCGGGATCGCCGTCGTCGGGAGCGAAGTCGACGTGCGCGGCGGCCTGCTCGCGTTGGTCCTGGAGATCGCCCCCGATCGCGCCATCCAGCGTGCGGCCTCGACGGCCACGCCATCCGCGGCGCCCGCCGCCACTGGCGGCGCATCGGACGGCCGCTGGGCCGGCCGCGAGGCGATCGCCGCGGATCTCGACACGTTCCTCGCCCAGCTCGACCTGCCGATCTTCCGCTCGATCCTCGAAGACGAGCTCCGGGATCTCGACGCGGCCGATCCAACGGTCATGACCGCCGCCCTGTCGCTCGCCATCGCCGCTCTCCGGATCCGCGGCGGACGTGCGGTCCGGCTCGGGAGCGGCCGGCTCCGCTCGCTGCTCGACCACCCGGCGTCGGCGAGCGCCGCGCGGATCGGGACAGCGGTGGAGGGAGCGATCGGTGTGCCCCTCGGGCCGACGGACGTGGCTGCAATCACCGAGTCGCTGCTCGGCCTGGCCCAGCTCGTCGACGTTGCCGCCCAGCCCGAGGCCGTCGACGTCCGGTACATCGACCGGCTCATCGCCGCCGCAGCCGAACGAATCCACCCATCCCTGGCGACCGACGAGCAGCTCCGGACGAGCCTGTCCGAGCACGTCCGCCGGCTCCACGTCCGGTTGCGGTTCGGGCTCCCCGTCAGCAACCCGCTCCAGCAGGAGGTCCGCAAGCGCTACCCGGACGTCTATCAGGCCGCCGCCGAAATCCTCGAGGAGGTCGGCCCCGTCGCCGATGCCGAGATGCCGATCGAGGAAGTCGGGCTGCTGACGATGTACCTCGCGGGCTCGCTCGAGCGGCATCGCCTCCGGCCGAAGATCCGGGTGACGGTCGTGTGTCCGGCCGGCATGGCCACGGCCTGGATCCTCGTCTCGCGTCTCGTCGCGGAGTTCCCCCAGATCGAGGTGATCCGGGTCGTCTCGAAGACGGGCTTCGAGACCGAGCCCGGCGACGAGCCCGACCTCGTCGTCAGCACGATCCCGCTCGATGACCTGCCCGAGCCGACGGCGTCGATCGTGGTCAGCCCGCTTCTGCGCGAGGCCGACGTCCGCCGCCTGGGCCGCCTTCTCGGCTCGTTGACCTGATCCTGCGGCGCTCCCGGGAGTCGGGCTCGACCGGGCGACTCGCGAGCGCCCGCGTCACGATTGTCACAACTCGGTAGCGGACACATTGGCACTTGTTGCCGTCCGGTTGCGATTTGATGATCCCCTCCTATCCGCATGGGAGTGGAGGAGGAGAACGTGCAGGAACGGATCCAGCGGTACGGCGGCTTTCTCGCCGCCATGGTCCTGCCCAACATCGGGGCCATCCTCGCGTGGGGGCTGATCACCTCGTTCGTGATCCCGACCGGCTGGACGCCGAACAAGCAGATCGCGGCGTTCGTAGGGCCCGGGATCACCTACATGATCCCGCTGCTGATCGGCTACACGGGCGGCAAGCTGATCTACGGCCATCGCGGCGGCGTCCTCGGCGTGATCGCGACGATGGGCGTCGTCGTCGGGGCGGGCGTCCCGATGTTCCTCGGGGCGATGATCGCCGGCCCGATTGGTGGTTTTCTGATCAAGAAGTTCGACGAAGCCTTCGAGGAGCGGATTCCGTCCGGCTTCGAGATGCTCGTGAACAACTTCTCGATCGGCATCATCGGGGTGATCCTGGCGGTCATCGGGATCCTCGCCGTCGGCCCCATCCTCGACTGGGGTTCGACCACGCTCGGCAACTTCGTCGACGGGATCATCAAGGCCGGGCTTCTTCCCTTTGCCGACTTCCCGATCGAGCTGGGCAAGATCCTCTTCCTGAACAACGCGATCAACCACGGTGTGCTCGTTCCGCTCGGAGCGGCGGAGGTCGCCCAGAACGGCCGCGCCATCCACTTCATGCTCGAATCGAACCCGGGACCGGGCCTCGGCCTGTTGCTGTCCTACTGGTTCGTGGGCAAGGGGATGGCCAAGCAGTCCGCGCCGGGCGCGATCATCATCCACTTCTTCGGCGGGATCCACGAGATCTACTTCCCGTACGTCCTGTCGCACCCGGTCATGCTCGTCGCCATGTGGGCCGGCGGCATCTCGGCAGACTTCGTCTTCGTCGCCACGAAGGCCGGCCTCTCGGGGCCGCCCTCGCCCGGCAGCATCTTTGCCTATCTCGCCGTCACGCCTCCGGGCCAGCACTTCGGGGTCTTCCTCGGGGTTGCCACCGGCGCCGTCGCGGCGTTCCTGGTCGGTTCGTTCATCCTCAGGGTCTACCCCGTCAAGCAATCCGAGGATGAGCTCGCAATGGAAACCCCGGCGTCGACTCTCCCGGCCGGCATTCCGGCCTGAACCGAGAGCGCACGTCCGCAACCGCGTACCGCAGCGCCGCCCGGCATCTCCGATGCCGGGCGGCACCATCGCCAGCCGATCATCATCAGGGGTGTCCGGACATGGCAGTCAAACAGGCCGCAGACGTCAAGCTCGTGGTCTTCGCGTGTGAAGCGGGCATGGGCTCGAGCCTGATCGGCGCCAACCAGCTGAAGAAGCGCGTCAAGGACGCCGGGCTCCCCGTCAAGGTCATCCATTCCCCGGTCAACCAGATCCCGGGCGACGCCGACGTCGTCCTGGCCCATGAGGGACTCGCGGCTCGCGCCCGGGCGGCGGCACCCGGAGCCGTCGTCCTCGCGTTCAAGAACTTCCTCAACAACCCCGCCTCCGACCTCCTCGTCCGCCGGCTCCAGGCCGGTGAGGCGATCACCGACGAGGCGCCGGGCGCATGACCACGGAGGTTCTCGCCGCCGGGAGCGTCCGCGTCGGAGCGGTCGCGGCCAACCAGGCTGAAGCGATCGACCAGGTCGGGGCGCTCCTCGTGGAGACCGGCCTCGTGACCGAAGCCTACGTGCGGGCGATGCACGCCCGCGAAGCCATCATCTCGACCTATCTCGGCAACGGAATCGCCTTGCCGCATGGGACCGATCACGTCCAGGATGCGATCCTCCGAACCGGTCTCGCGGTCTTGCAGTACCCAGCCGGGGTCCCATGGGGAGACGAGCCCGCGCGGCTCGTCATCGGGCTCGCGGCGACCTCCGATGAGCACCTCGGGATCATGTCCCGGCTGGCCGCGATCCTCGACGATGCGGAGCTATGCGATCGTCTCTGCCGGTCGACGGACCCCGCGGAGATCCATGCCGCCCTGACCGCGGAGGTTCCGGACGAGGATGTCGCGGACGACGGCCTGGAGGCGAATGAGCCGCGGCCAGGCACCGTCCGGCGCACCGCCCGGATCACGAATCCCTCCGGCCTCCATGCCCGCCCGGCCGCGCAGGTCGTGGCCCGCCTCCAGCCGCTCGACGCGGATGTGACCCTCGAGATCAACGGCCGCCGGGCGGATGCTCGCAGCATCACCTCGACCCTGGGGCTCGGCGCGGCCGTCGGCGACGAGCTCACGATCACGGTCGACGGGCCGGACGCCGAGGCCGCCCTCGACGCCGTCCTTGGGATCGTCACCAGTGGGAGCGACCTGTGAGCCGACTCGACCGCGCCGCCATCGCCGCCGCTCTCACCGAGAAGCTGAACGCGACCCCGGATCCGGATGGTGGGGCCGACCTCGTCGCGAGCCAGGGCCTGATCGCGATCGCCGCCGCCGCGAGTGACATTGACGGGGCGCTCGCCAAGCTGAAGCCGCTGCCCGGCTATCGCTGGATCGCGATCAACGGCGCCGACCTCTTCTCGGCGAGCCCGAAGACGATCGGGACGAAGGTCGGGATCCTCGACGCGACCGGCAAGGTCCTGAAGGCGGCGGACCGGCCGAGGCCGAAGGCATGAGCGCGGCCGACCGCGGGCCAGCCCCGGGCGGAGCGGCCGCCCCACCCGAGCCAGCGCCCGACCGGGCGCTTGCCTGGAACGTCTACGGCGCCGGCATCGACCACATCGGGCGCGACGGTCGGCCGGAGTGGGTCGACGTCCCGCGGCCGCGTCCCGACCAGCTCCTGATCCGCGTCGACGCGGTCGGGTTGTGCTTCTCC
>DASXTH010000048.1:0-2794 GCA_036505555.1 Candidatus Limnocylindrales bacterium
AGATCGCTA
Source organism: Candidatus Limnocylindrales bacterium (assembly GCA_036505555.1). Classification (GTDB taxonomy): domain Bacteria; phylum Chloroflexota; class Limnocylindria; order Limnocylindrales; family CSP1-4; genus CF-46. Next base: position 10 of record DASXTH010000048.1, read on the forward strand.
CCGCCACGGTGACGATGGCGACCACCGCGAGGTCGGCCGGCGTCACACCCAGGATGTTGCCGAACAGCGCCGCCTCGAAGTTGGTGGTGAAGCTCCTGGTCTTGCTGATGAGCGCCACCCCGAGCGCGAAGCTGGCCGTGGTGATGATGCCGATGGCCGCGTCGGCCCCGATCCGCCGGCGGCGCGCCGTGGCGTTGATCGCGAGGGCCGACAGGAACCCCCACAGCCCGGCCGCGAGGTAGAAGTTCAGGGCCAGGACATAGCCGACCACCGCGCCGCCGAACACTGAGTGCGACAGGCCGTGGCCGATGTAGCTCATCCGGCGCAGGACGATGTAGACGCCGAGCATCCCGCACAGGGCGCCGACGAGCCCGGATGCGATCAGGCCCTGTCGGAAGAACTCGAATGCGAGTGGGTCGCCGATGAAGCTCATGGCAGGTGCTCGTGATCGGCATCGGCATGGCCACCGGACCCCGCGTGGTCGTGGGCCTCGTGCTCGTGATGAGCGTGCTCGACGTCGCCGTGGCGATGGCGCAGCGCGTCGCGCAGGCGGTGCGGCGCCGCGTCGGCGACGAGCACGAGGCCGTCCTGACGGACGATTCGGAGGTCGGCGCCGTAGGTCCGGCCGAGGATCGCCGATGTGAAGATCTCGTCCGGATCGCCTTCGGCGATCACCCGGCCGTTGACGCAGACCACCCAGGGCAGGTGCGCGGCCACGGTGTTCAGTTCGTGCGTCGTCAGGACGATCGTGATCCCGTCCGCGTTGAGCGCGGCGAGCAGGTGCAGGATGTCGTCGCGCGTCTTCAAGTCGACGCCCGACGTCGGTTCGTCGAGGAGGAGCAGGTCGGGGTCGCCGATCATCGCCCGGGCGAGGAACACGCGCTGCTGCTGGCCGCCCGAGAGTTCGCGGATGTGGCGGCGCGCGAGTCCGCCGATCCCGAGGCGCTCGAGGAGCCCGTCGACGCGGCGCCGGTCGTCGGCGTTCGCCCAGGCCCGCCATCGGTGCTCGGCCCAGCGGCCCATGAGGACGACCTCGCGGACCGTCGCGGGGAAGTTCCAGTCGACGGTCTCGAGCTGGGGCACCCAGCCGACCCCCGATGTCGTGCCGTGGCCCGCCGGCCGGCCGCCGACGCTGACCCGGCCCGTCACCCGCGGGACCGCCCCGACGATCGCCCGCAGCAGCGTCGTCTTGCCGGCTCCCGACGGCCCAACGATCCCGACGAATGCCCCGCGATCGATCGCGAGATCCACATCGCGGAGGACCGGCTGGCCGTCGTAGCCGCAGGAGACGCCGGCGAACCGGACCAGGGCGTCAGCGGTCCCTGTCTCGGCCGCCCGAGCCGCGCTCACGGCTGCCACGCATCGGTCACGACGAGGGGATCGAAGATCGTGGCGTCGCCGCCGAGCGCACCGATCATCACCTGCATGTCGTTCTTCATCATGCCGAGGTATGTGTGGTCGCCGCTCTGCGGCGGACTGGGTGGCTCGTCGTCGCGGAGCTTGTCGACGAACGTGGCGCCGGACTCGCGGGCGATCTGCTCGAGCACGGGGCTCGGGAAGACCTCCGAGCCGAAGACCGCCGGCACATGCTCCGCCCGGATCTGCTCGATCAGGCGGGCGACCTCCTGCGGGCTCGGATCCGAGAAGTCGGAGGCCTGGATCGCACCGACGACCGTGAACCCATAGTCGCGGGCCCAGTACGCCCACGAGTCGTGGTACGTGAGGAGCTTGCGGTTCGCCGACGGGACGGTCGCGACAGCCTTCCGGATCATCGCGTCGAGCCGATCGAGCGGGACCTTGTACGCGGCGAAGTTCGCGTCGTAGGCAGCCTTGTTGCGCGGGTTGGCCGCGCCGAACCAGTCGCGCAGCAGCTCGGCATAGCGGAGCGCGTACGGGACGTCCATCCAGAGATGCGGGTTCGGGTCACCGGCCGACTCCGGAAAGCTGACGTCGAACAGCCAGTCGCGCGGCGTGATCGTGTCGTCGCCGAGCTGCCGGACCTGGGCGGTCGCCGACTTCGAGGCCTCGGCCAGGTCGAGCGTCGGCTGCTCGAGATGGAGTCCGTTCACGACGATCAGATCCGCCTTCGCGAGGGTCTGTGCGTCCGAGGGCGCCGGCTCGAACGTATGCGAGTTCGTCGCGTCGGGGATGATCCCGCGGAGCCGGATGCGATCGCCGCCGATGTTCCGGGCGATGGAGCTGATCGGCGCCACGGTCGTCGCGACGTCGAGCTTGTCCGGCCCGCCCGTCAGCGTGTCCTGCCAGCCGAGGGAGCTCCCCGCCGCGGCACCCGAGCTGGATCCGCTCGGCCCGGATGCCGTCGGTCCGCAGCCCATCACCAGCGCGGCGACGCCGATGACGGCCGCAAGGGCACGGTCGCGCCGGACGAGGGTTCGTTCGGAAGCCGGAGACATCGAGCGGGCGATCCTCGAGCGAGGGCAGTGCGCGTGCAGGTTATCGCAACGAGTTGTAACAAGCACACAACCCAACATCGATACGCGCGGCCGTCCCGGTCGGATCAGGACGGTCTCGGCGGGCTACGATCTCGACGCGATGCGGATCATCCCCGAGCTCCAGCCCGATGCGATCCGGGCTGCGGTCGATGCGATCGACCCGGTCTTCCTCGGCGGACCGCAGTACGTCCACGAGGGCCTCTCCGCTCGTCTCGGCGTGCCGGTGATCGTCAAGGTCGAGACGGTCAACCCGATCCGCTCATTCAAGGGCCGGGGAACATCCGTCGTGGTTCGGGCGCTGGCAGCCGATGGGACGATCGGCACGGACAGAC
>DASXTH010000049.1:0-4360 GCA_036505555.1 Candidatus Limnocylindrales bacterium
GCAGCTTGTTGACCATTGCGCCGATGTCCGCGTCGGCGATCGGCACGAACTTCTTGTTGGCGGACTTGAGTGCGTCGACGATCTGCGAGCCCATGCCGGACGCCCAGATGCCCTGCACCTTGTCATAGCCGCCGCTCGCGATGAAGTCGTTCGTGATCTGGGTTGCCGTCGCCGGATCCCAGCCCGTGAACGTGCCGCCCGGGTTCGCGACGGTGATGCCCGGGTTTTCCTTCAGTGCCTGCTGGAAGCCGATGTCGCGGTCGGAGTCGGCCGGATGGCCGGCGAGGCCGCGGGTGTACCAGACGGTGCCCTTGCCGCCGAGCTGCTTGAACAGCCACGAGGCGCCAAGGTAGGCGTACTTGACCTGGTTGTTGTAGAGGTTCCAGGTGCTCGGATCGGTGACGTAGGCGTCGACCGAGACCGTCACGATTCCCTTGGCCTTCGCCTCGGCAAGCGCCGGGTTGAGGGCGTCAGGATCGTTCGGGTTGAACACGATGGCGTTGACGTTCTGCGAGATCAGCGTGCGCAGGTCCGACAGCTGCCCGGCGGCGTCGGTGTTGCGATGGATGACGGTGATCCCGGAGATCTTGTCCTTGCCCAGGGCGGTGCCCTCGGCCTTGGCGGTGCAGACCTGCTCCTCGCGGAAGCCGTTGCCGACGCCGCCGCCGTTGGAGTACCCGATCGAGTACGGGGCCTTCGCGGCCGCCGCGCCCGACGCGCCCGGCGAGCTGCAGGCGGCCCCGACGACGGCGATGGCCGCAAGGCCGACGAGCAGTCGCGCTCGAATGGATGCCTGTCTCATGCGTTCTCCTCCGTCCTGCGATCGACGCGCCGATCTGGTCGCGTCGCCGAACTGATGTCCCCTCTGGATGGGGGAGCGATCCGTGGATTGATCTGCCTCACCTCCTGCGCGTGACGCCCGGCGCGATCACTCCTCCCTCGTGATGGCGCGAGCGATCCGCCGCGCGTGCTCTCGGTAGGCCTCCTCGAACAGGTCGTGTGAGCGATCGGCGCCTACGACCGATGCCCGGGTGAGAACTGGCGGCATCGCCCCGCGCTGCGTGAGCAGCTCGGCGATCCGGACCTTGATGGAGTTGACGATGGCGACTGCGGTGACGGTCGAGCCGGGTCCGACCGGGGTATCCAGTCCCGGAACGTCGATCATCGCATCGGCAGGCGGCGTGCACAGGTCGATTACGAGGTCGGCCTCGTCGAGGAGGCGGCTGCCGACGGCCGGATCGATCGTCGACGACATCGACTGGCGGACCGAGGTCACCGCGATCACCCGGAGGCCGCGCCGCCGCGACCCGCGGGCGATCTCCACCGGCACGGCGGTCGTGCCACCGGCCGAGAACACCATCATCACGTCGCGCGCCCCGAATGTGAAGTTCGACAGGATCACCTCGGCAAGGCCTGGCGTCCGCTCGATGAACATTGCCTGGCGCTGGCCGTTCGCCCCGACGACCTGGGTGTGGAACGTCATCGACAGCTCGACGATCGGGTTGAAGCCCGGGTAGGAGCCGTAGCGCGGGAACATCTCCTCGACCGGGATCCGCGAGTGCCCCGTGCCAAAGAGGTGGACGAGGCCGTCGGCGGCGATGGCGTCGGCGCACCATTGGCAGGCCGTCTCGATCGCGCCGGCCTGCGTCCGGGCCAGTTCGTCGAGGAGGGCCGAAGCCGCCGTCATCCACCTCAACCCTGGGACCGCCGAGGCCGGGCTCATGGGACGTGCGCCATTCAGTACCCGCCCTCAGCTGCGGCGGCGCCGATCGGGGCCTCGGCTCCCGCGCCCGCGGCGCTCGCCGTGCCGGCTCGCCTGGCGCGGAAGTCGTCGATGATCGCTTTCGTCGCCGTCGCCCCGATCCGGGTCACGCCCAGGTTCATCACGTCGATCAGGGCGTCGAGCGTGCGGACGCCGCCGGCCGCCTTGACCTGGATGTGGTCGGACACGCTTCGGCGCATCAGGGCGAGATCCTCGTGCGTCGCCCCGGTCGCGGCGAAGCCGGTCGAGGTCTTCACGAACTCGGCGCCGGCGGCCTCGGTCAGGTGGCAGGCGCGGACGATCTCGTCGGGCGTGAGGTACGCATTCTCGAAGATCACCTTGACGATCCCGCCACCGGCGTGGGCGGCCTCGACGACCGCCGCGATGTCCGACCGGACCGCGTGGTCCCGGCCCGACTTCAGCGCGCCGATGTCGATCACCATGTCGAGCTCGCTCGCGCCGTCGTCGAGCGCGAGGTGAACCTCGAAGACCTTGGTCGCGGTGAGGGTGCTGCCGTGCGGGAACCCGACGACGGTCCCCACCTTGACGTCGCGGCCGTGGAGGATCGTCGCCGCCCGCCGGACGTCGACGGGGCGGACGCAGACGGACGCCACGTCGTACTCGAGTGCAAGCCGGCAGCCTGCCTCGATGAACGCGTCGTCCAGCTCAGGGCGGAGCAGCGAGTGGTCGATCGTCTTGGCGATCTGACGCTCCGTGAGGTTCTCGACCGTGAACGGCATCGCGCTCACTTGATGTACGGCCGAAGGACGTCGCGTGCGAGCAGGAACCCGCGCTTGACGAGGTCGTCGGTCCTCTCGAAGTCGCGGTCCTCGTGCTCGATGATCACGTCGCCGTCGTATCCGGTTCGCCGGAGCGCGCCGAAGAGGTTGTCCCACTCGACGTCGCCCAGCCCCGGCAGCCGCGGCACCTGCCAGCCCATCCCCATCGAGAAGATGCCGCGCTCGTAGAGGGCGTCGCGGTCGATCCAGAGGTCCTTCGCCTGGACGTGGAGGATGTGCGGCCCGAACTCCCGGATGAACCGCGGGATGTCGATCATCTGGAGGACGAGGTGCGACGGGTCGAAGTTGAGCCCGATCGAGCCCCCCCAGTGCTCGAGGATCCGGCGCCAGATCCGGGGCGTCGTCGCGAGGTTGTTGCCGCCCGGCCACTCGTCGTTGCTGAAGAGCATCGGGCAGTTCTCGATCGTGATATTCCGGCCGTGATTGTTCGCGAACGACACGATGTCGGGCCAGATCCGGAGCGCGTCCTCCCAGTTCTCGTCCTGGGTCTTGTCCTTGTCGGCGCCCATGAACGTGTTCACGAGCGGCACGTCCATCTTCTCGGCGGCGGTGATCACATGCTTGAGGTGGCCGATGACCATGTCGCGGTGGGCCGGATCTGGATGGAGCGGGTTCGGGTAGTAGCCGAGACCGGAGATCGTCAGCCCGGTCGCGCGGATCCGCGCGGCGAGGTCTCGCCCCTCGTCAGCGGACAGGTTGGCGACGTCGATATGCGACGTTCCCGCATACCGACGGGTCGGGCCGGACGAGCGCGGCCAGCAGGCGATCTCGATGCTCTCGAAGTCGTTCGCGGCGGTCCACGCGACGACGTCGTCGAGCGGCGTCTCCGGGAACGGGGCGGTGAGCAGGCCGAGCCTCATCGAGCGGTGACCTCCTGTCGGGCGCCGGCGCGAGGGACGGCCGTCCATCCACCGGATCGGGCGCTTTCGGCGATCGCGTCGCCGACGAGCATCTCGTCGTGGCCGTCGGCGAACGTGGCGTACGGCGGGCGATCGGCAGGGCGACCCGCGGCGACGTCGGCGTAGACGGCCCGGAACAGCGCCCCGAACGTATCGCCGAAGCCCTCGACGTGACCGGCAGGCAACGCAGCGGCGACACGGCCCGCGTCGCCCATCAGGGCCGGGTTCCGCAACAGGATCTCGTTCGCGCGATCGCGATGGCCGATCCAGAGGTGGTCGGGTGTCTCGGAGTCCCAGGCCGCCGCGGACGCCGAGCCGTCGATCTCCCACTGGAGCGAGTTCTTGCGGCCGGCGCTGATCTGCGACACCGACACGGCACCGCGGGCGCCATTCGCGAACCGAAGCAGGATCGAGGCGACGTCCTCTGTCGCCATCTGGCGCCCGACCGTGTCGGCGCTGCGTTCCGTCGAGAACGTCTCGACCGGACCCTGCGGCTGTTGGCGGAGCGTCACGAACGTAGCGAGGTCGGCCATGACGGCGACGATCGACTGGCCGGTGAGGAACGTCAGGAGGTCCAGCCAGTGCGACCCGATGTCGCCGACCGCCCGGAGCGATCCGCCCTTGTCCGGCTCGAGACGCCAGTTCCAGTCCGTTTCGAGCAGCAGCCAGTCCTGGAAGTAGCGCCCGGTGACGAACCGGACATCGCCCAGCTCGCCCGCGGCGACGGCGTCGCGGACGTGCTGGTGAAGGGGATAGAAGCGGATGTTGAAGTTGACTGCGTTGACGAGGCCGCTCGCGGCGGCGAGGCGGACGAGGTCCGCCGACTCCTCGGCCGTCATCGCCAACGGCTTCTCGCACACAACGTGGCGGCCCGCGGCGAGGATCTGCTTCGCCTGGGC
>DASXTH010000050.1:0-2801 GCA_036505555.1 Candidatus Limnocylindrales bacterium
TGCTCGAACGACTGTATGTTCTGGCGCAGGTCGCTCATGTGCTGCTCGACGGTCGTCCGGGTCGCCTGGACGGCGTCGTACATGTCCCAGGCGACCGCGTGGGCGGTGCGCAGGGTCGTGATCACCTGGCGCAGGTCGCGCTCGTCGGGCGCGAGCTGGTCGAAGATGCCCTGCGCGATCTCGTTCAGCTTGAGCGCGACGTCGAGCGGGCTCGGACGCTGGCCGTTGGCGGTGTCGAGCGCGGCCGCGAGCGTCCCCTGCAGCCGCACCAGCTCCTCCCAGATCCGTCCGTCGATGTCGGGCCAGGCGCCGGCCGGCGCCCGGTAGTAAGGCGAGCCCTCGGAAGCGTGTTCGGTCATGGCCCGCTCCTGCAGCAGTATCCGTGCCCGGGAATCTACCCGGAATCATACGGGCTGGCATCGCGCCTGGGAACAGATCGGAACAGATCGGGCCAAACGCGGCCGACGAAGCGCTACGATCTCCCTGTCATGACAGATCAGGAGAATGCCCAAGAGCCGCATCCCGTCTCGTTCGCCGAGCTCGGGCTCTCGCCGGAGGTGCTCAAGGCGGTCGAGGAGCTGGGGTACGAGGCCCCGACCCCGATCCAGGAGGCGACGATCGGTCTGCTCCTCCAGGGCCACGACGTGATCGGTCAGGCCCAGACCGGCACCGGCAAGACCGCCGCCTTCGCGATCCCGATCATCGAGCGTCTCGACCCTGGCCTGGTCGACGACCGCGGCAAGCCGAAGGTCCAGGCGCTGGTCCTGGCCCCGACCCGCGAGCTTGCCGTGCAGGTCGCCGAGGCGACCCACCGCCTGGGTCGCCACAAGGGCGTCTCGGTGCTGCCGATCTACGGCGGGCAGCCGATCGACCGCCAGCTGCGCGCGCTGCGCACCGGCGTCCAGATCGTGGTCGGCACGCCCGGGCGGGTGATGGACCACATGCGGCGCGGTACGCTCGACCTGTCGGGCGTGCGCTTCCTTGTCCTCGACGAGGCCGACGAGATGCTGGACATGGGCTTCATCGAGGATATCGAGTGGATTCTCGAGGAGGTCCCGAGCGAGCGGCACACCGCGCTCTTCTCGGCGACGATGCCTCCCCGGATCGCGGCCCTGGCCAAGAAGTACCTGCGCGACCCGGAGCGGATCCAGATCTCTTCCGAGCCGGGCAAGGTCACGGTCCCGCAGATCGAGCAGCTGTACGTCGAGGTCGGCCGCGGCATGAAGCTCGAGGCGCTCGGTCGCATCCTCGACCACCAGGATCCCGAATCGGTCATGATCTTCGCCCGGACCAAGCGCGACGTCGACGAGCTCGGCGAGAGCCTGCTCGGGCGCGGCTACCCGGCCGAGACGCTCCACGGCGACCTGAGCCAGGTCCAGCGCGACCGGGTCATGAAGCGCTTCCGCGAGGGACACGCCGAGATCCTTGTCGCGACCGACGTCGCGGCGCGCGGCCTCGACATCGAGAACGTCTCGCACGTCGTCAACTACGACCTGCCCGACGACCTGGAGTGGTACGTCCACCGGATCGGGCGGACCGGCCGGGCCGGGCGCGCCGGTGTGGCGATCTCGTTCGTGACGCCGCGGGAGCAGCGCGCGCTCCGGATCATCGAGCGGATGGTCGGCAAGCGGCTCAAGCCGATGCGGCTGCCGACCGCGGCCGATATACGGACCCGCCGTATGGAGATCCTGAAGGACGAGCTACGCGAGACGATACAGGGCGGTGAGCTCGACGGCTACCTCGAGATGGTCTCGCAGCTCGAGGAGGAGTTCGACCCGGGCGAGATCGCGGCCGGCTTCGCCAGGTTGGCCGCGACCGCGACGCAGCCGCGCTCGCTGGTCGGGCCGACCGCGATCGACGACGGCGCCAAGCCCGAGACGGGCATGGCCCGGGTCTACATCGAGGCCGGTCGCCGCGACGGTATACGGCCGGGCGACGTCGTCGGCGCGATCGCGAACGAGGCGGGCATCGCCGGCCGCGAGATCGGCGCGATCGACATCTTCGACGAGTACACCTTCGTCGAGGTGCCGGCCGAGCGACGCGATGAGATCATCCGCGTGCTCTCGAACACCCGGATCAAGGGCAGCCGGGTCCGGATCGAGGCCGCCCAGTCCGGCGAGGCGGCCGGCGACGACGGCCGCGCCGGAAGCGCACGGGGCGGCCCCGGAGCACGCCGGCGCGAAGAGCGCCCGGACGAGGCGCCGCGTCCGGCCCGCCGCCCGCCGCCCTCCTGGGAGCGCGAGGAGGCCGGCGAGCGGCCGCGCCGCGCCGCCGGCCGCCCGGGCGAAGAAGGACCGCCCGGTCGCCCGCCGCGCCGTCGCGACGAAGAGGCGCCGCCGGGCCGTTCGGCGACGCCGCCGGGCCGTTCGGCGACGCCGCCGTGGCTCAGGCGAGGGACCTAGCCGGCTCGCGCTCCCGTATGATTGGTTCACTCGTCCTCGTGGAGTGGTGCCATGGCTAAGGCCACCATCGGCCTGATCGGGCTAGCGGTCATGGGCGAGAACCTCGCCCTGAACATCGCGAACAAGGGCTTCCCGATCGCGGTCTACAACCGAACCGCGGCGGTCACCGAGGCGTACATGGCCAGCGCGGCCAGGGGGAAGCCGATCACCGCGGCGTTCTCGATCGAGGAGTTCGTCAAAGCGCTCGAGATCCCGCGCCGGATCATGATCATGGTCCGGGCCGGACCGCCGGTCGACGCCGTCCTCGAGCAGCTCATCCCCCTGCTGAAGCCGGGCGACGTGGTGATGGATTGCGGCAACTCGCACTGGCCGGACACGACCCGCCGGAGCCAGGCGATG
>DASXTH010000051.1:0-1877 GCA_036505555.1 Candidatus Limnocylindrales bacterium
CCGCAACGCGGTCGTCGCCCTCGACGTCCCGGCCGGTCCGGACCCGGCCACCGGCGCGACCGCGCTGCTCGTCGCCCTGAAGCAGCTCGAGCGGGCATTCGGGCGCCAGGAGCGCGCCCGCTGGGGCCCGCGCGAGCTCGACCTCGACCTCCTGCTGTTCGGCCGAGGCCGGCTCGAGCTCGATCGCCCGCCGGAGGGCGTGTCGCTCGACCGCGGCAAGGCCGATCGCCTGCTCGTCGTGCCTCACCCGGAGGCCGCGCACCGCCTGTTCGTCCTCGCTCCCCTTGCCGACATCGCCGCGGGGCTCACGCCGCCGGGTTGGGGCGAGACGGTGGCGACCGCCGCCGCGCGGCGGCTGCTCCAGGAGGGGTCGGACGCCGCGCGCCCGATCGCGACCTGGGACGGCGACCGCTCGGAGTGGCGACCGATCAGCTCTGACGAGGCGCCGGGCTGATCGACTCGCCGAGGCACCGCGTCGCGAGGGCGGTCTCGGTTGCGCCTCCCCGGCCGTCCGACTCGACGCGCCAGGCGCCGGCGGCCGGATCGGACGTCACGACCTCAACGAGATCCAGGTCGCGGAAGACGAGCGCCGCGCCGTCGTCGACGGCATACCCCGGCGGCAGCGTTCCGTCCGCGACGAGGCCCAGGAAGAGCGGCCGGCGCTGCGCTTCACCGTGGTAATGCGGTGACAGGCTACCGCGGAGGATCCCGAGGCCGCCGCCGAGCGGTCGCAGCGTCGGACCGAAGGAGTCGGTCGTGCACGCCTCGAACCAGCAGATCGCCCCGGCGGACATCCCGGCCATCACGACGCCGCGCTCCCATGCTTTCCGCAGGACCGCGTCCAGCCCGTGGAGGCGCCACAAGGCGAGCAGGTTCGCCGTGTTCCCGCCCGTGACGTAGACCGCGTCCTGGCTCCGGATCACCGTCTCGAGATCGTCCTCCTCACGGTCGAAGAGGCACAGGATCCGTGTCTCGCTCCGCGGCGCGAACAGCCGCTCGAAGTCCGCGATCAGGCCCGGGTCGTCCCTCGTCGCGGTCGGGATCAGGCAGATCCTTGGGCGCTCTCGACCGGATGCCTCGCGGGCGAGCGCGAGCACGTGATCGTCGAGCAGCGGGTTGTCCGGCTCCATCTGGAAGCCGCCGCCGCCCATCGCGACGATCGTTCGCGTGGTCGACATGCGCGGCCGGTGACCTTACAGCCGGACCGACGGCGGCCGATCGCGATCGAACATGTGGACGGTGTCGACGAACCGGACCTGCTTCGCCTGGTAGGCCATCACGAGCGAGTGCGTCCGAGCCCCGCCCCCGAAGAACCGGACGCCCTGGAGCAGGTCACCGGTCGTCACCCCGGTCGCAGCGAAGACGAGGTTCTCGCCTGGCGCGAGATCCTCGGTGTGGTAGACGCGATCCTCGTCGCCGTGGCCCATCCGGGCCCCGCGCGCCCGCTCCTCGTCGCTGCGGTAGCGGAACCGCGCCTGGATCTCCCCGCCGAGGCAGCGGAGCGCGGCCGCGGTGATCACGCCCTCCGGCGCCCCGCCGATCCCCATCACGGCGTGGACGCCGGTGCCCGACACCGCGGTCGAGATCGCCGCCGAAAGGTCGCCGTCGCTGATCAGCTTGATCCGAGCACCGGCGGCCCGGACCTCGGCGATGAGATCGTCGTGCCGCGGGCGCTCGAGGATCACGACGGTGATATCCGGCACCGTCCGGCCGAGCGCGGACGCGATCCGCCGAAGGTTCTCGGTCGGTGTCTCCCGGATGTCGACCTTGCCGGCGGCGACCGGCCCGACGCAGAGCTTCTCGAGGTACGTGTCCGGCGCGTGGACCAGGCCGCCCCGCTCGGATGCGGCGAGAACGGTGATCGCGCCGGCCTGGCC
>DASXTH010000052.1:0-1819 GCA_036505555.1 Candidatus Limnocylindrales bacterium
ACCTCCGGGCGCAGGAGATCGCGCTCGAGAACGGGCTGCCCTGCGTCTACCTCGTCGATAGCGGTGGAGCGTTCCTGCCCCTCCAGGCTGACGTCTTCCCCGACCGCGACCACTTCGGGCGGATCTTCTACAACCAGGCCCGGATGTCGGCAGCGCGGATTCCGCAGGTCGCGCTCGTCATGGGGTCGTCGACCGCCGGCGGCGCCTACGTCCCGGCGATGAGCGACGAGACCGTGATCGTCAAGGGCACCGGCACGATCTTCTTGGGTGGGCCGCCGCTCGTGAAGGCCGCGACCGGCGAGGAGGTCAGCGCCGAGGACCTCGGCGGCGGCGAGGTCCACACGACCGTCTCCGGCGTCGCCGACCACCTGGCACTCGACGATGAGCACGCGATCGCGCTCGGCCGCTCGATCGTCGCGAACCTCCATCGGAAGCCGCCGATGCCACCCTGGGACCGGGGCGCGCCCGAGCCGCCGGCGGTCGACCCGTGCGGGTCGCCGTCCTCCGCCGACCTCTACGCCGCCGTCTCGGCCGATCCGCGCCGCCCCGTCGAGGTTCGCGAAATCATTTCGCGCCTCGTCGACGGCTCGCGGTTCCACGACTTCAAGCCGCGCTACGGCGAGACGCTCGTGACCGGATTCGCGAACATCGACGGCTGGCCGGTCGGGATCGTCGCGAGCGACGGGATCCTGTTCAGCGCGTCGGCGCTGAAGGGCGCCCACTTCGTGGAGCTCTGCGCCCAGCGGAAGATCCCCCTCGTCTTCCTCCAGAACATCACGGGGTTCATGGTCGGCCGCGAGTACGAGGCCGGCGGCATCGCCAAGGACGGCGCGAAGATGGTCACCGCCGTCGCCTGCGCCGAGGTGCCGAAGTTCACCGTGTTGATCGGCGGAAGTTTCGGGGCCGGCAACTACGCGATGGCCGGCCGGGCCTACCAGCCGCGGTTCCTGTGGACGTGGCCGAACAGCCGGATCTCGGTCATGGGCGGGACGCAGGCGGCGCGCGTCCTCTCGACGGTCGGCGGGCCGTTCGCCGATGACGCCGCGCGCGATGCCTTCGAGGCGCCGATCCTCGAGACGTATGAGCGCGAAGGCTCGCCGTACTTCGCGACGGCCCGTCTTTGGGACGACGGCGTGATCGATCCGCTCGACACCCGGCGCGTTCTGTCGCTCGGGATCGAGGCCGCCCTCCACGCACCCATCCCCGACACGCGCTTCGGCATCTTCCGGATGTGACCGGACGGTTCGCCCGGTCGTCCACCGTGCGTTCGCCACCGTACGGACGTATACGAGGCAGATGACAACCCCCGACCCGTCACTGGACGAGGCGTTCCAGCGGGCCGCCGAGGAGTTGTGGATGCCCGTCTATCGATTCGCGCTGGCGCTGACGAACGACCTGGCCGACGCGGACGACGTCGCCCAGGAGGCGTTCCTCCGACTCTGGCGCTCGCGGGGCGCGATCGACTGGAGCGCGCCGCCGATCGGCTGGCTCCTCGTGGCGACGCGGCGGATCGCCTTGGACCGGTTCCGGCGGCTGGCGCGTGAGCTGCGGCTCCGGCCGGCGCCGTCGGTCCCGGCGGGTCTCGACACGGCAACGATCGAGGCGTTCGTCGACCTCCGCGGGCGACTCGCGGTGCTGACGGCGGCCGAGCGGGCGTCCGTTCTCCTCGCGGCCGTGGAAGGGTGGACGACCGAGGAGATCGCGGCCGCCCTCGGAGTCTCGCCAGGTGCGGTCCGGGCGGCGGCGAGCCGGGGCCGGGCCAAGCTCGGGGTCGATCCGGCATGAGAGACCCGCGACCGGAACCGATCGAGGCCTGGGC
>DASXTH010000053.1:0-19260 GCA_036505555.1 Candidatus Limnocylindrales bacterium
ACCCGTTGCCAGGCCCGAGCGCCGCCGGGCCGCGGTTCAGCGCGGGTGGCACGATCGCAAACGTCGGGCCAGACACGATCGTCGGAAAGTCGGTCCCCGGACGCGTGAGATGGGCGACGACCGCCCCGTCCTCCACCGTGAGCCCCACGGCCTCCTTGCCCGCCGCACCACGCACGTACTCGAGGGCGCCTTGCACGTCGCCGATCAGGCTGACGAGCGGCGACGGCCGGGCCGGGTCGATGATCCGGAGCCAGCTCCGCACGACATCGTCCGCCGTGATCGGCGAGCCATCGCTGAAGGAGATCCCCGGCCGGAGGTGGAAGACGACGGTCGCGCCCTCATCGCGGAACTCCCACGACTCGGCGAGCGCGGGTCGGGTCTGGAGCTGGGCGTCGATCGCGGTCAGGGTCTCGAAGAGCTGCGCGGTGACCGCGGCGCTGCCGATGTCGCCCTGGGACGCGGGGTCGAGATCTCCGGCGGGGCCGAGCAGGATCCGGACGGTGTCGTCGGCGGCCCGGGCCGCCGCAGGGCTGCCGACGGGTGTCGATCCGACGAGCACCGCGGCGACGACGAAGGCCGCAATGGCGAATCCCTGGCCCCCGAGCCGGGCCGGCCCGCCTCGTCGATGGGTCAACCGGTGGGTCGCGACCACCACGCCCCCGTCGGGACGAGCCCGCGCGTCCCGCGCCTGCGCGGCTCGATCAATCGCTCGACGGCGACGGGTTCGCGGAGGCGGATCCCCCGCGCGTAGTCGTCACCGGCGAAGCCGGCCAGGAGGGCGACGATGCAGACCCAGCGGCGCATGGCGGGAGTATAGGGGTGGGTCGGCGGATGACCGGCAGCCGTGCCCGACCGCGGCTCCGCGCGCGGCGCCGGCTTCGCCCCGTTCCGTCCGGACAGGAAGCGAGGCCTCGCAAGTCACACCGCCGGGGGAACGATGCATTGCCGCGAGGCCTCTGTCCCGATAACGATGGCCCGTCGGAAACGTTAGGGCGATTCGCGCGAGAATCGCCCGAGGCCGGAGCGCAGCTGGGAGAACCTCGGTGAACACGACGAATTCGGCATGACGCTGCGGCTCCGGAACACCCTGACCCGGTCGCTCGATGCCGTCGAGCCCGCCGACGGCGAGCGTCTCCGGATGTACGCGTGCGGGCCCACCGTCTACCGCTACGCCCACGTCGGCAACCTCCGGACCTTCCTCCTGGCCGATCTGATCCGTCGCGTCGTGCTGTACCACGGCGTCCCGGTGCTCCAGGTCCAGAACATCACCGACGTCGGCCACCTCCGCGACGAGCGCTTCGATCGGGGCGAGGACCGGATGCTCGTCGCGGCCGGACTGGAGCACAAGACCGCCGCCGAGATCGCGGATGCCTACGAGGCCGCGTTCCATGCCGACGCGGCCCTGCTCAACCTCCTGCCGGCCCACGTCTTCCCGCGGGCAACCGAGCACATCCCGGAGATGCTCGCGCTTGCCCAGGACCTCGTCGACGCGGGACACGCCTACGTGAGCGAGGCCGGCAACGTCTATTACTCGGTCGCCTCGTTCCCGTCGTACGGAGCGCTGTCGGGGAACACGCTCGACGCACTTCGGGCAGGCCACCGCGGGGAGGTCGATGAGGACAAACGCGACCCCGCCGACTTCGCACTGTGGAAGGCGGCCGGCGAGGGCCGGATGCTGAAGTGGCCGACACCGCACTGGGGTGACGGCTTCCCGGGCTGGCATCTCGAGTGCTCTGCGATGGCCCTCCGCCATCTCGGCCCGCGGTTCGACGTCCACACCGGCGGGATCGACAACGTCTTCCCCCATCACGAGGACGAGATCGCCCAGTCTGCGCCGGTGGTCGGCGGACCGCCGGCACGGGTCTGGGTCCATGGCGAGTTCCTCCAGGTCGGCGGCCGGAAGATGGCGAAGTCGGCCGGCAACATCGAGCGGATCGCCGACGTGGCCGCACGCGGGATCGACCCGCTCGCGTTCCGCTACCTGTGCCTCACGTCGCGCTACCGGCACAAGCTCGAGTACACGGATTCGTCGCTCGCTGCGGCGGCCGCGGGGTTCGCCTCGTTGCGCGCTGGGCTCGAGGCCCTGGGACCGTCGCCCGCGGACGGTCCATGGGCCGCTCCCCCGCCGCTCCGTGCCGGGGTCGCCTCGCCCCGCCCGCTCGGCACCGTCGAGGCCACGACGGGCAACGGTGACGGCTCGTCGGGGCCGGTCGAGGACCGGGCTCATGCGCCGCAGGCGCCGCTGTCGGCGGCGGGCCGCGCCCTCCACGAGCGATTCGTTGCGGCGCTCGACAACGACCTCGACCTGCCAACCGCGCTCGCGACGGTTCGCGAGACGCTCCGGGCCGACCTCCCGGCCGACGAGCAACGCTGGCTCATCCTCGACGCCGACTTCGTCCTCGGCCTGGATCTCGACCGAGGCGGACCCGGCGAACCGCGCGACAGAGCCATCCCCGAGGCCATCCAGACGCTCGTTGATCAGCGCGCCGCCGCCCGCGATGTTCGCGACTTCGGGCGCGCGGATGAGATCCGAACGGAGTTGCTGGGTCTCGGCTGGGAGGTCGTCGACGCGGCGGACGGTACAACAGTGCGCCCGACCCGCTGATCGAAGATCCGAAAAAGCCGACGCCCCGGAGGGGCGTCGGCGTTCATGGGTGAGACAGGTCGAACGAACCCAGCCGCGGTGGCCGCGAGCGGGCGTTTGTCGCCCGCTCTCGAGGGGTCAGTGGTCGGTGCCGGCCTTGTCTAGAGTGCCGGCGGGCCGGATCAGGCGGATCCGACGAGTGTGCGGATCTGCTCCTCGACGCGCGAGGTCGGCTGGCCCGTCTTCTGGCTGATCGTCGCGATCAGCTTGTCCGGGTCGGACCGCCACGGATCGAGGTCCTGGTCGGTGACACCGCTGAAGCGCTGCTTCAGCTGCGGCTTGACCTGCTGGAACTTGGTCTGGAGCTGCTGCCGGGTCTGCGGATCGAGCATCGCTACCTCCTTTGCTCTCGCCGCTCACCGGGCACGCACGCCCCACCTCACGCCAACGATTGGACCATCCGAGGCGTTGCCTCCGCCAGCCTCCTCCCGCTGGCGGGGCGTGCAGGTCCATTACAAGGGCATGTCAATCCGCGTCGCAGTCTGGCATCATGGCGCCGCCTGCCCCGGCCGTGACTGCACCGGGATCACCGAGGGTCCACCGCATGACCGACGACGAGTTCGCCGCTCTCGAAGCCACCGAGCGCGAGTTCGCCATCCGCTGGGTCCGGATGTCCGACGAGGACCAGGCGAGCTTCTGCCGCGGACTCCTCGCCGCGATCGAGGTCCTCCAGCGGCTCGGCGTCCTCGACGCCTCGCCGCCGGCCGGGGAATCCGCCGCGGCCTGAGCCACGCGTCACTCTGCTGGTCCGGTGTCGGTCGCGAGATCGCGACGCCACCCGAAGCGATCGATGATCCGGTAGAAGTTCCGCTTGCTCAGCCGATCGCGCTCTGCCTCGCCGACGGAGGTCCAGCCGCGATGCTCGTGGCGGGTCACGGGGAGCGGCAGGGCGACGGCCCGGCGCGGCGCGGTCCCCTCCCCTTGGTCGCGAAGGACGAGGCTCCACCAGATGTCGAGGTTGCGGTAGAAGCGGAAGTGCTCGTCGATCGGCCCGCGTGAGACGGCATCGTCCCGGCGGAACGCCAGCACGTAGGCCTCGATCGCGGTGACGTCGCCCGGCGCGGCGTCCTCGAAGTGGCGGAGATCGGCGCTGACGATCCCGAACCCGCCGGCGACGCCGACGGTCGGGTCGGCGAGCGCGCCGACGAGCGGCGCGACGATGTCCCCCGTTGGCTCGACCGACGCGTCGAGGAGGACGACCACCGCGCCGGTCGCCCGGCGGATCCCGATGTTCCACGCCGCCCCGGTCCCGAGCCGCTCGGTCGTCCGGACGACCTCGACGTGGTCGTCGCCGGCCGGCAGCGCGGCCTCCTGCTCGGCCGAGGGGCGGTCCGCGACGACCACGACCGAGGTCCCGGCCGGGGCATGCGTCCGGAGCGCGCCGATCGCGCGGTCGACGTCGGCCGGCCAGTCCGTGGCGACCAGGACGACGGTCGCCGAACCGGTCGGAGGCTCGCCGAGCCGCGAGGGCACGGCCGCCGACGCGCCATACCGGACGACGTCGCCCTCGGCGACGGTCGGCGGATGGGCCGGCTCCAGCGCGAAGTCGGTCCCGCGGTCGACGACCTTCCAGCCAGCCGCTTCGATCTCCGCCCGGATCCGATCCGCCGCGGCCCAATCCTTCGCGGCCCGCGCCGCGGCGCGCTCATGGGCGAGCGTCAGGATCTCATCGGGGATGCGGGTTCGCGGCACGGCGGAAGGATAGCCCCGGGATCGCCGATCGCCCGGGCCACGCCCGGCGGGTCAGGGGGCCCGGTACGGGGCCTCACCGTCGATGTTGCCGGCGAACTCGGGCAGACCGGTCTGGCCGAGGACCTGGCGGATCGCCAGGATCTCGCCGAGGTGGAACCAGCCGTGGTAGGTGACCCGCAGGAGCGCGGATCCGACGGTTCGCTGCGGACCGACGCCCGGCAGATCGCCCTCGAGATCGCTCGGCGTCAGCTCATCCAGCCACGGGTTCGCCGCCGCAGCCACACCCGCCCAGAGGTCCTGGACGAGCGTCAGGGACGGCGTGGTCGCCGGACCGCCGTTCGGGGCCAGATCGTCCAGCTCCGGGTAGGGCGTCGTGCCCTGCCCGCGCGTCAGCCACTGGCGCTGTTCCTGCCATGCCATGTGGGCCGCGATCCAGCCGATCGAGTTCATCGGCTCGATCCGACGAAGAGCGTCTTCCTCGGTCACGCCGGAGAGGCCGCGCTGGAACTCCGCGCGCATCCAGCGGAGCTGTTCGACGAGGGGATGGACGGTCATGGTCTGCATCCTCGCAGTGTGGCGACCCGCGCGGGCACCCGCAACGGGCCGCGCCGCGTACGATCCCCGCAACATGCCGAGCGAGACGCTCACAGCGGAGGTCGCATCGTGGCCGAAGACGTCAATGACCTTGCCCAGGAGTACTTCGACTACCTCCTGACGGTCTGGCCCACCTGGGGCCACCTCATGGGCAACTACGAGCACGCCGATCTGTACGACGACGCCAGCCGGGCGGGCGAGGACGAGGAGATCCGGCGCCGCCGCGCATTCGCCGACCGGGCGGAGGCGATCCCTGGCGACGACCTGTCCGCGCAGGACCGGATCACCCGCGAGATGCTCGTGTTCGACGGTCGGCGCAATGCCGACATCCTCGATGCCCGCTTCGCCGAGTTCGACGTCGATCCGATCTTCGGTCCCGTTGCAGGCCTGCCCGTCTACATCCCGAAGCTGCCGATCCCGAACGCCGATGTCGCCGAGGCGATGATCGCGAAGACCCGCCGGATCGCCCGGAACTTCCGCGACCTGAGCGACCGGGTCCAGGACGGTGTCGCGCGCAACCGGACCCCGGCCGCGTTCGCGGTCGACGACACCGTCGCCCAGATCGATCGCTGGCTCGCGACGCCGATCGCAGAAGACCCCCTCCTCCACACGGCCGAGCCGACGGGCGTCGCCGATCCGGACGCCTGGCGCGCCCGCCTCCAGGCCGTCATCGAGGCCGATGTTCGGCCGGCCGTGGCGCACTACCAGGCAACGCTTCGCGACAAGGTCCGCCCAGTCGCCCGCGACGACGCGCACGTCGGGCTGACCTGGCTCGCCGACGGCGACGACGCCTACGGCCGGATGATCCGCTATCACACGACCCTGAAGATGACCGCCGACGAGATCCACGCGATCGGCCTCGCCCAGATCGAGAAGCTCGCCGGCGAGTATCGGGTCCTCGGCGAGGAGGTCCTCCGGACGAGCGACGTGCCGGAGATCTTCCGCCGCCTCCGCGAGGACCCGGCGCTCCACCTCACGAACGGACCCGACATCGTTGCGGCCTCGAAGGCGGCCCTCGCCAAGGCGACCGCCGCGACGCGCGACTGGTTCGGGATCCTGCCGAAGGCCGCCTGCGACGTCGAGGAGACGCAGTCCGGCGCGATCGCGTTCTACTTCCCGCCGGCGAAGGACGGCAGCCGGCCCGGCGTGTTCTTCATGAACACGGCGGACCCGACCGGCTGGGGCCGCTACCAGATCGAGGCCACCTCGTTCCACGAGGGGATCCCCGGCCACCACCTCCAGCTCGCGATCTCGACCGAGCTCGAGTCGGTGCCGGAGTTCCGCAAGCGCGCCTTCATCGCCGCGTACGGGGAGGGCTGGGGCCTGTACAGCGAACGATTGGCCGACGAGATGGGTCTGTACTCATCGCCGCTCGACCGGATGGGGATGCTCGAGGCCGACTCGATGCGGGCCTGTCGCCTGGTCGTCGACACCGGCATGCACGCCCTCGGCTGGAGCCGCCAGCGGGCGGTCGACTACATGACCGACAACTCGCCGATGCGGTTGAGCCAGGTCGTGGCGGAGATCGATCGCTACGCGGTCACCCCTGGGCAGGCCCTCGCCTACATGATCGGCCGCCTCGAGATCCAGCGGATGCGGCGCGATGCCGAGGAGGCCCTCGGGGATCGGTTCTCGATCCAGGGCTTCCACGACACGGTCCTCGGGTCAGGGCTGATGCCGCTTCCCGTGCTCGACCGTGTCGTCCGCGACTGGGTCGAGGGCCAGCGCGTTCCCGTCGGCGCCTGAGTCGATCGCGGTCACGAGGAAGTCGTCGACCCGCATCACCCGAAGCGCCTGGCGGATCGGCCAGGGGACGGCGCTCCGTCGTGGGTCGTGGACGAACCGCGGGCGGCTGAGTGGCAGCGTGCCGGACCACGGCGACTCGAACGAGGCGTGTCCCGCCGCGAGGACGTTCTTCATCCAATCGGTCGCGCGGCCGTAGGTCAGGGCGAACGTCAGCGTCTGTCGGTCGGCGCTGCGGAAGGCCATGATCGGCGTCCGGTACGTGCGGCCGCTGCGGCGGCCGCGGTGGACGATCGTGCCGAAGCCCGGCATCCAGCGGACGATCGGCCCGAGGATCGGGTTCGTGACCCGCTTGTTGAACAGCGCGATCGCGCGAGGAAACGGCATCGTGTCGCGTAGGCTAGCGCGGTGAACGCGCTCGACATCCTGATGTATGGCCAACGCGACGTCGACCGGCTGATCGACCGCCTGACGCCCGCGGGCTGGGAGGCGATCGCCCTGGGCGTGTGGTCGGCGAAGGACCTGGTTGGCCATCTGGGGGCCTTCGAGGTGCGGTTCGCGGAGGTCCTCGCCCTGTTCGTCGGCGACGAGCCGGCGACGAACCTTCGGTCGATCTCGCCGGCACGATTCAATGACCACCAGGCCGCGATCCGTCGCGATTGGCCGGTCGACACGGTCGTCGCGGAGCTGCGTGACGCGCATCGAGCCGTGATGGCCCTGGCGGCCCGGGTGCCGGCCGAGCGGTGGCGTGAGATCGGCACGATCCCCTGGTACGGCCCCGAATACGCCCTGGACGATCTCGCGGTGTACCAGATGTACGGCCACAAACGCGAACACTCGCCCCAGCTCGACGCCGTCATCGAGCGAATTGTCGTTTAGACGCAGCCATTCGGCGCTTCCGGAGCTGGATGACGGGACCGCGGCGCGGGACCGCTGCCGTCCGCCGCCTGACCCGACCGGTCGCCTGACTCGCAGCGCCCAGGTCCCGTCTCGGGCTGGCGCTTGACCTCCAGCCTTCGTCGCGGCATCATGAACGCGTGCTCATGAACATGCGTTCACGGCCCGAGCGGGCCAGACCCGCGTCCGACGAGGTCCGCGCTCGCCTGCTCGACGCGGCCGAGACCCTCCTCACCGAGCGACGGCCCGTCGCCATCACGAGCCGCGACATCGCGCGCTCGGCCGGGCTCTCCGACGGCGTCCTCTACAACCACTTCGCCGACAAGCACGAGCTCCTCCTGGCCGCGCTCGTCCGGCGATTCGATCGGATCACCGCCGCGTACAACGCCGACGCAGTCCAGCCAGGTGTCGCAGACGTCGTCGACGGCCTGCGGACCGTCGTCCGTCGCGCCCACGCGGTCCAGGTCGCCCTTCTCCCGATGCTCGCGAACCTCGTCGGTGATCCGGCACTCCTCGAGCGGTTCCTCGTCGAGATCCACCGCACCCCACTCGGCGGCGAGCACTTCACCGGTCCCGTGCGCCGCTTCCTGGAGGGCGAGCGCGACGCGGGTCGGGTGGGCGTCGTCGACCTCGAAGGAGCGACCGACCTGATCGTCGGCGCCGTGCTCCTCCAGGGCCTGCTCGACGTCCTCGGCCATCGGGCACCCGAGGACCGCGATCGTCGGCTCGATTCCATCGCCTCGGCTCTCCTGTCGGGGCTCCAGCCCACCGCGGAGGTCACATCGTGACGACACCGGACGCCCACGACGCCGCCGAGACGACCGGGCTCGTGATCCGGACCCCGCGCTGGTACGACTTCCGGGCGTGGCTCGCGTCGAGGGGTCGCGAGGGCCAATTCCGGGACGAGGAGGTCCGCCTCGCCCGGATCCGGCCGGGCGAGCGGGTCCTGGACGTGGGCTGCGGAACGGGGACGCTGACCCTCGCTGCGGCCCGGGCGGCCGGACCGACGGGGCGGGTCGTGGGCGTCGAGCCCGGGATCGAGATGGTCGAGCGGGCGCGGGCGAAGGGACGCCGGTCGAAGCTGCCCGTCGAGTTCGTCCACGCGGCAGGCGAGCACCTGCCGTTTCCGGACGACGCGTTCGACGTCGTCCTGATCTCGCTCGTCCTCCACCAGCTGCCGTCCGACGCGCTCCACGGGATGATCGGCCAGGTTCGGCGGGTCCTCGCGCCCGGTGGCCGGCTGCTCGCGGTCGACCTGGGCCAGCCGATCCCCGGCGAGAAGACGGTCCACAGCCATGGCCACGCGTCCGTCGCGGCGGGGGGTGGCGCTCCGTTCGACCTCGATCGCGTCGGGATGCTGTTCGAATACGTCGGCCTCGAGATCGTCGACCGGGGGCCGATCGCGTTCCGCTTCCGCCGGCTGGAGCCGCTCGTCTACCTCCTCGCGCAGGCGCCCGCCGCGTCCTGAATTTCGCGCGTCGGCACGGCGTTCAGAAGGTGAACCGCATGGCGGCGCCGTTCGGCCCGTGGCGTCAACGTTGGGCGGCCGAAACACGACGGGGCCGCCAGCTTGCTGGTGCGGGATCGATCAGATTGGAGCCCGAGCGGGCGGCCGAGCGCGCTGAGCGTCGCCCGGGACGCGCAAACTCAGGCGCTCGCGAGGCGCTTGTAGCGGATCCGGTGCGGCTGGTCGGCGGCGGTGCCCAGCTCCTTGTGGCGGAACGCCTCGTAGTCGCTGACGTTGCCCTCGAAGAACCTGACCTGGCTGTCGCCCTCGAACGCCAGGACGTGGGTTGCGATCCGGTCAAGGAACCAGCGGTCGTGGCTGATCACGACGACGCAGCCCGGAAACGACTCCAGGCCGGCCTCGAGGGCACGAAGGGTGTCGACGTCGAGATCGTTCGTCGGCTCGTCGAGGAGGAGGACGTTGCCGCCTGATTGGAGCAGCTTCGCGAGATGGACCCGGTTCCGCTCGCCGCCCGACAGCTGCCCAACGAGCTTCTGCTGGTCGGTGCCGCGGAAGTTGAAGCTCGACACGTAGGCGCGCGCCGGAACCTCGCGCCTGCCGACGGTGACCGTCTCGACGCCCTGGGTGATCTCCTGGAACACCGTCTTGTCGGCGACCAGATCGTCGCGGCCCTGGTCGACGTAGCTCAGCTGGACCGTGTCGCCGATCGTGACCGCGCCGTCGTCCCCCGGCTCCTGGCCGACGAGCATCCGGAAGAGCGTGGTCTTGCCGGCGCCGTTGGGGCCGATGATCCCGACGATCCCGGCGCGCGGCAACGAGAATGACAGGTCCTCGATCAACAGCCGGTCGCCATAGCCCTTGCGCAGGCCCTTGACGTCGATCACCTGATCGCCCAGGCGCGGCCCGGGCGGAATGGCGATTTCGAGCTCGCGGGCCTGGTCCCTGGCGTCGTTGGCCTCGGCGAGGAGCCTCTCGTAGGCCGACAGACGGGCCTTGCCCTTCGCCTGGCGCGCCTTCGCGCCCATCCGGACCCACTCGAGCTCGCGGGCGAGGGTCCGCTGGCGGGCATCGACCTGCTTCTGCTCGCGCCCGAGGCGCTCGAGCTTCTGCTCCAGCCAGCTCGAGTAGTTGCCCGAGAACGGGATTCCGCGGCCGCGGTCGAGCTCGAGGATCCACTGCGCGACGTTGTCGAGGAAGTAGCGGTCGTGGGTGATCGCGACGACCGTGCCCGTATATTCCTGGAGGAACCGCTCGAGCCACTCGACCGACTCGGCGTCGAGGTGGTTCGTGGGCTCGTCGAGGAGGAGCAGGTCGGGGTGCTGGAGGAGGAGGCGAGCGAGGGCGACCCGGCGCTTCTCGCCACCGGACAGCGTCGTGACATCCGCGTCGTCGGGTGGGCAGCGCAGCGCGTCCATCGCGATGTCGACATTGCGATCCAGGTTCCAGGCGTCCGCGGCGTTGATCTTGTCCTCGAGGGCAGCCTGCTCGACGCCGATCGAGTCGTAGTCGGCCTCGGGGTCCGACCACTTCGCCATCACGGCGTTGTACTGGTCGATCAGGTCCTGGACGGGGCGGACGCCGTCAAGGACGTTGCCCTTGACGTCCTTCGCCGGGTCGAGCTGCGGCTCCTGGCTCAAGTACCCGACGCTGAAGCCTGGCGTGAGCCGGGCCTCGCCGGTGAAGCCGTCGTCGAGCCCGGCCATGATCCGGAGGAGGCTCGACTTCCCGGCTCCGTTCGGGCCGATGACACCGATCTTCGCGCCGGGGTAGAACGAGAGCGAGATGTCTTCGAGAACCGCCCGGTCAGGCGGGTAGTGCCGGGCGAGCTTGTAGGTCGAGTAGATGAATTCGGCTGGCATGGGCGGCAAGGGTATCGAGTGCGCCGCCCCGGCGTCAGTCGCGACCCGTCGTCGTCGCGATGTCGGCCTCGTTGCCGGCGGCGTCCGCGAGCGTCCACCAGCTCGGGGCGAAGTCGTCGCGGACCAGGCGGCCGCCGGCCGCCAGCGCCGCCGCGACCCGGGCCTCGGCCTGTTCCGGCGGAACCCAGACTGCAACGTGGATCGCGCCACCGCCGTCGGCCCGCGGCTCCTGCATCGTTTCGAACCAGAGATTCGTGCCGCGCAGGTGGGGGTCGACGAGGTCCTCCACGGGGCTGTCGGGGCGCGGCACGTAGCCGAGGACGGCGCGCCAGAACGGCGTGATCGCAGTGATGTCGGGCGCCCCGGGGATCACGAGGAGGGTCTGGACCGAGGACGGATCGGCCGCCATTCCGAGCCCACGCGCGGCGGCCGAGATCCCGCGGGCGAGTTCGACGTCGGTCGACGTCATGCCGTACCAGTCCGGCTCCTTCGTCAGGAGCTGGATCGTCACCCCGTCGGTCCGGACGTCGATCACGGGCCGGTGATCGTCGATGCCAGCCAACCCGCCGATCTCCTCGACGAATCGGGCGCCCGCGGCGATCGACCCCGTCTCGAAGTACGCCGTCGCGCCCTCGCCGAGGACGCGCCAATCCTCGACTCCGTCGGATTCGTTGAATTGCTTCGGCGTGATCCGATCGGACATGCCGTTGCAGTCCTCCCTCGTCGGCCCGATCGTCGCACCCAAAGGTGTCGGCGAACGTCATGAATCCGCAGCCGCTCGGGCCAGCCGAGACGTGGAGGCGTTCAGGTCGTTCCGGGCTGGGGTCGTGCCCGGTGATGCGAGCTCAGTAGATCGCGACGCCGTACACCTGGAGCGCCGGGATGACCGGCTGGAAGAACGTCGTCCCGCCGGACCTGCAGTCGCCGCTCCCGCCCGACGTGAGACCAAGCGCCTTCGTCCCGTCGTACAGCGGGCCGCCGCTGTCGCCAGGCTCGGCGCAGACATTGGTCTGGATGAGACCGCGTACGACGCCCCCACCTTGATAGCGGACGGTGACGTTGAGGGCCTGGACGGTCCCGGTATGCGTCCCGGTCGTGCTGCCGGTGCGGGTCACGTTCTCGCCGACGAACGCGTTCGCGGCGATGGTGACGTCATGGTTGCCGGCCACCGTTCCCGGGTAGTTCGTGTACGAAGCCGTGTACTTGACGAGCGCGTAATCCGATCCCGGGAAGGACGCACTGGTCGTCGTGCCCAGGAACGTGCTGTGGTTGGCCGACGTCCACCACTGCTTCTCGGCCTTGCCACAGTGACCCGCCGTCAGGAAGTAGTGGGTCGAGCCGCTGATGACGTTGAAGCCGAGCGAGCAGCGATAGCGCGAGCCGAAGATCGCATCACCACCGCTGATGTCGACATGGAAGGTTCCAGCGACCGACTGCAATCTCGCGGAGCTGCCGAGAGCCTGAACCGCGGCCTTCACGGTCGCAAGGCGGGCGCCCCGGACGGTGCTGTCGACGCTGACGAGGACCTGGTTGCTCCGGGCATCGATGCCCCATGCCGTGCCAGCGAACGGAATGGTTCGCTCGAGCACGCGCACCGCTGCGTCCAGCGACGTGGAGCCGCTCGCGATCGCCGGGGCGGATGCGAGCAACAACAGCGCGATCGCTGCAGTCAGGGCGACGGGCCTGGCGGATCGAGGGGCGGCGAAACGGGCTCGGCTCACATCAGCCTCCTGCGCTACCGGTCGCGGCAAGGATGCACCCGCCACGACCCGGGCACAAGCGAGTCGTGCCGCCGATCGCCTGCTCGCGGCAGGGATGTCGGTGCGTCAGCGCCCCGGTGGCTGCTCAAGCGCATCGATCAGGCGCTCGAGCGTCTGCGTCGCACCGCGGAGCTCTCGCTCGCCGACCGCGCCACCCACACGGTTCGCCCACGGCCGCTGGGCCGCCTGGATGGCTGCGAGCACGGTCCTGCCCTCCCCCGTGAGCTCCGCGAGCCTCGCCCGGCGATGGCGAGGGTTGTCGACGAATTGGATGAGCGAATCCGCCTCCAGCAGGTCCGCGACGCGCTGGACGCTCTGCCGGGCGAGGCCGAGGACACGCGCCGTCTCGGCGACGGTGGCCGGACCGTTCTCGAGCATCGCCAGGACCTGCCAACGGGCGCTCGTCTGGCCGGATGGTCGGCTGAGCGCGTCGCCGGCCGCGGCGAGGAGCCCATTGAGCCGGAACACGCGGGCGACGAGGCCGCTGAAGGCGTCACCGGCGGGGGTCCGTCGCCCGTCCGAGGCGTCGCTGGCGTTGACAGGATGCTGTCGACTTGGTATCGTAGTCATGACAGCATTCTGTCACAAATCGTCGCCGGCGCAAGCCCTCGAACGCCCGGCGACTCCCCCAGGAGGTGCCCCGTGGACTGGAAGCTCGAGCTGATCAACGTCCCGGTGTCCGACGTCGACCGCGCCCGCGACTTCTACGCGAACCAGGTCGGGTTCCATCTCGACTACGACCACACGGTCAGCGACACGCTCCGGTTCGTCCAGCTCACCCCGATCGGCTCGGCGTGCTCGATCGCGATCGGAACCGGGCTGTCCGACAAGGCGCCCGGCTCGGTCGGCGGCCTCCAGCTCGTCGTCAGCGATGCGGACGCGGCGCATGCCGAGCTCGTCAGCCGCGGTGTTGCCGCCTCGCCGGTACAGGACTTCCCGTGGGGCCGCTTCACGTTCTTCCAGGATCCCGACGGCAACGCGTGGGCGGTCCAGCAGATCGTCCGGCCCACCCAATCCGCCTGATCTGAGGAAGGACGCCAGCGCCGGTCATGGCCCTTGCCGTCAGCGCAGAAGGACCGCGGGCACCTTGTAGGCGATCCGGACCAGCGCGGCGGCCTCGGCCAGGCGGCCTTGCTCATCGCCGAACGAGTAGCCGAACGCATCCGCGAGACGGTTGATGAGGTCGAACAGGAAGCTCACGGCGAGCACGTCGACGATGTCGTCTTCGCTCAACCCCTCGGCCATCGCTCGCTCGACGGCCGTCTCCGGGATGTGCGCGGGATCCTGGCCGATCCCCTCGAGGAGCGCGAAGGCGGTCAGGATCCGCGGCGTCAACCCGCTGTCCGGCGATCGCCACCGATCAAACAGGCCGGACGTGATCGGCCGCCCGAGCAGGATGGTCGCCGTCCCGGTGTGGATGCCCACGCAGTAGCGACAGCGGTTCCGATACGAGACGAACGCGGCGAGGAGCTCTCGCTCACCGCGGGTCCAGCCCGAGGGACCCAGCATCACCTGTCGAACGAGCGCCAACCACGGCCGCCCGAACAGGCCCGGTCGATAGAGGCTCGTGAGGGCCACATCGTCGAGTGCCGTCCCCATGACCCTGGGAACGACGCGGATCGCCAACCTCGCCCGCAGGCGATGGCCCCGGTCGAGCACGCCCAGGCGCACGTCAGCGTTCCTCGATCTGGCTGTCCACCGCATCCGACGTGTCGGCGACGGCATCGAGCCCGCGCCGCAACCTGCGCGCAGCCTCGCCGAACGACGCTGCGAGGGTGAGCTCGAGAATCTCGTCGTCCACGATGCCGGCAGCGCGGAGTTCGTCGACGTGACCGTCGGTCAGACGCGGTGAAGCGTTCCGGACGAGGTCGAGCCACGGGTCAGCCAGCGTCCCGGTCGGGATCCCTGCCTCTGCCATGCGCCGTGTCGCGGGCAGGGTGATGCCCGGTGTCTCCAGGATGGCGTGCCGGAGTGCCGAGATGGCGCCCGCGTACTTGCGAGCGGCCAACGGTTCCGTCATGGCAGGTTCTCGAGCGGGTTGCCCGCGGGGCCGACGTGGTTGAGCACCGCGGGATACAACGCATACGGCGGCGTTGGATCGGCCAGGAGCCCGGTCACCGGATCGACGTCGGCGTGGAGGAGGTGCTCGAGGAAGTCGTCGTCGGCCGCGAGCAGCGGGACCAGATCGATTCGCTCGAGGTTGAGCGAGCCGTTGGGCAGCGTGCCCACCGAATCGGCCAGCGCCGCCCGGAACGCACTGCGAGTCAGGAACGCCGCCGCGCCGCCGGATACCCGGGCCTGGAGGTAGTCGTACGTGTTGTCGGCCGGGCCGGGTCCGCCGCCGGCGGGCGGCTCGTCGCCGCCCAGGGCCGCGAGACCCAGCCGGAGCTCGTCCGTGAGCTCGGCGAGGGTCTCGTCGCCCTCGGGAACGGGCAGGGACGTCGTCACATCGACAGCCTTCGTGAAGCCGTCGGTCGCGCTCGTGAGAACCTCGAAGTCGCCGGGCTTGAGCAACGCCATCCGGTCGACATCGCCGACGAGTGGGTCGCCCCCAACGAGCACCAGCTCCACCTCCGCCTCTGTGGACTGGATCAGGCTCCGATACACGGTCAGCGGGATGCCTACGGGCGGGGCGGCCGTCGGGCGGCGGACCATCACGAGATCGGCGACCCGCCCCGCTTCGATGGATCCGACCCGGTCATTCCATCGCAGCGTTCGGGCAGGGTTGCGCGTGACCATGTCGACGAGGGCCTGATCGAGCGCGGCTTCCGAATCGCGGCGGTCCGCCTCGGTCTTGCCGGCGATCGCGAACAGCGGGACCGACTCGCGCTCGTGGCCCAGCAGACGTGGATCGCGCAGCGAAGCGTCGGCCACCTTCAACTCGCGGAGCAGGGACCGGGATCCACTTGGCGTCCAGTCCGTCCCGAGCGACACCAGGACGTCCTCGGCGAGGGCGTCGTACACATGCGTCGTCGTCCCATAGAGGAGCAGGTTCGAGAGCGGGGACCAGACGAGCTTTGCGCCGCGCCCATCGCCGCCACGGTTGCGGTTCGTGCCGGCCGCTCGCATCGCCGCAAAGTCCGTCCGCTCCAGCGCCGTGCCGTGAATCACGACGGTCATGTCGGTCAACAGGCCGTCCGCGCGAAGGATGTCGAACTCGGCGCGGGACGAGACCCCATCCTTGGGGCGTCGCGCGGCGTCGCGCACGCCCTCGGCCAGATGGACCATCCACGCGTCGACTCGCCCCCCAACCATCGCCGAGCGGAGCCGCTCGAGCGCGGGGCCGGGGAAGGTCGTGATCGGCCGCACGAGCGGGGCCGCGATCCGGGTATTGAAGGCATCGTTGTCGACGTTGCGCGCAAGGACGTGATCGCTCTCGGGATTGCGCGGAGCCCCCTGGATCGCGGTCTCGCCAGCGAGGAGAGCCGCGACCTCGGCGTACTTGACGACCTCGCCGCCCAGACCCAGGCCGACGGGCTCGGACAGGATCCCAGCCGGGTTGTCGACGAGGCGACGATACTCGAGGGTCGGACGAATCCCGGTCGCGCCGTTCCATTGATAGCGGTTCGCGTAGGGGTCCCGGCCCGTCTTCCCGAGATCGGGCCGTGCGTCGGACGCCGGAGGCAGCCACGCCTCGAGGATGTCCTCCCGCGGGTGGTCGTGCAGGTTGATCAGGCCCGGGAACAGGAGATCGCTGGGGGTCGCCTCAACCCGGCTGGCTCCGCCGACGACGACCCCCGGTGGCGGCTCGACGCCCGACCAGACCGCCACGATGACCCCGTCGCGGATCAGGACCCGCCCGTGCGGCAGCACAGCATGACCGTCATCCATCGTCACGACGGTTGCGCCGCTGATCAGCATCCCGCGGTGGGGATCCCATCCCTCGCCGCCGCCGCGCGACGCCGCAGCGGCTGGGCCCGCTCCAGGCTGTGCCGACGCGAGCGCGAACGTCAGCGCGACGATCAGGATTGCCTTCGAGCGGCGTTCCGCCATCCCCCATCGCTTTGGCACCGGGGCCTCCCATTTCACGCGTTTCGGCGAGCGTGACAGCGGCGCGCGGATGTGGCCCCCGGGCAAGCCCCGCCGGCAGCAACCGGGAATCGAGGGTGGACACGGACCACTGAACGGCGGCCTGCTTGCGTCAGTCGTGATCCTTCAGAAAGGCGAGCACGGCGAGGACCCGCCGGTGATCATGGGCGGTCGGCTCCAGCGACAGCTTCGCGAAGATCGCTCCGACATGGCCCTCGATCGTCTTGAGCTCGAGCGACAGGCGATCTGCAATCGCCTGGTTCGAGCGGCCCTCCGCCATGAACCCGAGGATCTCGCGCTCTCGCGGGGTGAGCTCGTCGAGCGGCGAGCGGCGGCGCTGCCGTCCGAGGAGCCGACCGACGACTTCCGGATCGATGACCGAACCCCCGGCGGCGACACGACGGACGGCTTCGGCCAGATCCGAGAGTCTCGCGACTCGCTCCTTGAGGACGTATCCGATGCCCGACGCGTCATCGCGCAGGAGGTCCACGGCGTACCGCGTCTCGACGTACTGCGAGAGCACGAGGATGGCGATCCCCGGGTGGGCCTTCCTGATCAGTCGCGCCGCCTCCAGCCCCTCGGTCGTGTGCGTCGGTGGCATGCGGACGTCGACGATGACCACGTCGGGACGTTCACGGTCGACGAGCTCGATCAAGTCCGGGACGTCCGCTGCCTGGCCGATCACGACGAAGCCGAGGGCGGCCAGCGCGCCGGCCAGCGCTTCGCGGAGCAGGACCGCGTCGTCCGCCAGCGCGATCCGGATCGATGCGGCCTCCGGGCTCACCGGATCGGCATCACGGCGGTCACCGTCGTTCCCTCACCGGCAGGGCTCGTGATGCTCAACGTGCCGCCGATCGCGGCGATGCGATCGCCCAGTCCACTCAGGCCGGAGCCGGCCGTGACATCCGCGCCGCCACGGCCATCGTCGCGGACCGTCACGACAAGACTCCCGTCGGTATCCATCGCAACGACGTCCGCTCGCTGTGCGTTGGCATGTCGAGCCACGTTCGTGAGTGCCTCGGCAACCATGAAATACGCCGCCGTCTCGAGCGCGTCGCGATAGCGCGTGGCCGGCACGGTCACCGAGACCGGGAGCGGGGCCCGTTCCGCCAGAGCCTCGACGGCGGCGCCGAGGCCGGATTCGGTCAGGATCGGCGGATGGAGGCCGCGCGCGATGTCACGGACCTCCCGAATTGCGGCCTGCAGCTCGGTGGTTGCCTCTTCGAGCAGGGCGGTGGATCCGGCCGCGGTCTCCTTCGCGACCTGCAGTCGCATCGCCAGGGCGAGCAGCCGCTGCTGTGCGCCGTCGTGCAGATCGCGCTCGATCCTTCGCCGCTCGGCATCGCTGGCGTCAACGAGCCGCGATCTCGACGCCCGGACCTCCTCGAGCTGGGCTCGGACCAACGCGGTGAGTCGCTCGTTCTCGAGCGCCAGTCGGGCGGCGGTCCCCGCGGCCTGCACGAGGCCGGCGTCCTGGTCATCGATCCGGGGGTCGTGGATGAGAACCGCGAGAAGCTCGCCGTCCCTGGCGAGCCTCGTGACGGCCCGGGCCGACGGATCTGCGGGCAGGGCGATCTCCCGTCCGTCAAGGTCGACGTAACCGTTCCCGGACGGCGCCGCGAACGCGACCTCGAGCGTCGGGTCGCCGAGCGTCCTCGCGAGCACCTCGCGAAGACCACCGACGGGGAGCCCTCGGCCCAGCTCCAGCACCAGATCGGCGATGCGCCCGCGGTTGAGCCGCAGTCGGAGCATGCCGAGGAGAAACGCGATTGGCACGACGAATTGCGGGAGCGGTTGCAGTGATGACGCGAAGAAGCCCGTGAGGGGTCGGATCTCGAACCGCTCCCCGAGGAAGTCGAGGGCGGCGGCCGCGACGACGAGCGGTACGGCGATGAGGAGGGGCAGGAGCGCCTGTCGGTCGATCCAGCTCCCGGCGCGCCAGTGGCGCCAGAGCCGAACGATGATGAGGGGTGAGGCGAGCACGGGAATGACGACGTCGGCGACAACGAGGAATGCCGTCGCCTCGGCGTTCGGCCAGATCGCCAGGACGTTCTGGTAGCAGCTCGGGGTGCAACTCGCCTCGACCGGAAGCTGGCTGACCACGGCGACGAGGACGCTGAAGCCGCCGATGATCGCGTAGTAGAACCCGACGACGAGGCGATCTGCCCGCGCCTCGAGACGGCCCGACGGAAATGCGAGCACGAGATGGATGAAGATCGCGAGGTAGATCGTGCTGAGCAGGTTGGCCCAACTCCAGACGATCGAGTTCGGCAGGTACCCGAAGGCCCAGATCTGCGCGCCGAGGGTGTAGGCGAGAATCAGCTTCCAGAGACGACTTGCGGCCTGGTTGCGCATCGACTCGACGAGGACCGCGAGCCAGACCAACCACAGCGCGAGCCGGTATGCCTGGAGCTCCGGCGTCGGCTTCCCGAACGGGTTCCGCGTGAACAGCAGTGGCAAGAGTGCGGCGGCCGCGACGACCGACACGTAGGCCACGATGACCAGCCCGACTCGGGCAGCCCGAGCGGTGGTGCCACGCGATGCGAAGATCCCGACGATTCGTTCCGCGGCCAT
>DASXTH010000054.1:0-1856 GCA_036505555.1 Candidatus Limnocylindrales bacterium
AGTGAGTCGGGCGCGATAGGGCGCCAGTCGCACGCTCGCGCCCGCCAGCGGCTCGAGCCAGCGATCGGCGTCCTCGCCGATCCCCGTGAGGCGACCGAGGACGTCCACGTCGTAGGCCGCATCGGTGTGATCGTTGACGACGGGCTCCCCCTCGGCGGGGCGGAGCTGCCAGGCCGTCACGGCGTCCTTCATCCGGCGGTCGAGCGCGACGAACGCGTCCAGGGCGGCCTCTGCCTCGTCGGTTCCCCAGTCGTCCTGATCGGCGATCAGGAGCAACGCCGCCCGCACCTTTCCGGCGTCGGTGAGGCGGTACGCGCCGGCGACGGTCGCGGCCAAGCCGTCCATGACCAGCTGGTCGACCAGCGGCTGGACGTCGTTCGCGGTCGACAGGAGCGCGTCGGCGAGGGTCGCCGTCGTCGCGAAGCCCTTGGTCGACAGACGACGGATCGTGTCGTCGAGGGTGGGCCGCCGCGTCATCTCGGTCGTCTCGGGCGCCGAAGCCTCCGGCATGTCGGGTTCGTCGGCGGACCCAATCTCGATCTCGAGCTCGCGGGCCCACCCGAGCAGGACCCGAGCCTCGGACACGAGCTCGGTCCGGGCCGGCACATCGCCGGCGAACACCTCGCCGGTCGAGCCGTCGATTGAGATCACCTCGCCCGCGCGAAACTCCTGCTCGCCGATCCGGACGACGCGGTCACCGACGGCGACGCCGCTCGCCCCCACGACCGCTGGGATCCCCCACCCACGTGCCACCACCGCGGCGTGGCTGGCGAGCCCGCCGCGGGCCGTGAGGATTCCGGCCGCGCGCGCCATCCCGTGGACGTCGTCGGGGGAGGTCTCGGCGCGGACCAGAATCACCGAGGCCCCGGTGTCGGCGGCGGTCGCGGCCGCCTCGGGACTCGTCGCGATCACCCCGCTCGCCAGCCCGGGCGACGCCCCGAGACCGGTCGTCAATGGAACGAGATATCTGCTTCGGCCGGTCGTCTGCCGTGGTGGATCGGCGAGGAGTCTGGCGACGCGCTCCACTGCCTCGCGGCGGTCGAGCGGAAACGACTCGTCCTCGGCCATCTCGACAGCCATCCGTAGGGCGGCCTGCGGACTGCGCTTGCCGATCCGGACCTGCAGCAGCCAGAGCCGCCGCTGCTCGATCGTGAACTCGATGTCGCACAGGTCGCGATAGTGGCGCTCGAGCCGGTCGGCGGCCTCGCGAAGCGCCGCGGCAGCCTCGGGCAGGCGCTCGTCGAGCGCGGAGATCGGCTCCGTCGCATGCGTCCCGGCCACAACATCCTCGCCCTGCGCGCGGAACAGCACGTCCCCGTAGAGCCCCGCCTCGCCGGTCGCGGGATTGCGGGTAAAGAGCACGCCCGTCGCGGAATCAGGCCGGCGGTTGCCGAACACCATCGACTGGACCGTGACGGCCGTGCCGAGGTCGTCCGCGATCCGCTCTCGTTCGCGGTACGCCCGCGCGCGATCGCTGTTCCAGGACCGGAAGACGGCCTCGATCGCGAGCCGGAGCTGGTCCCACGGGTCATTGGGCGCGGACACGCCGACGACGTCGTGGAACATCGCGAAGAACCGGTTCCGGCATTCGTCGGCGAAGGCGGCGTCGCCGGTGGCCGCGGCCAGCCCGGACGTCGTCGCGCTGTTCAGGCCGAGGTTCAGGATCGTGTCCATCATCCCCGGCATCGAGACCGGGGCGCCCGACCGAACGCTCACGAGGAGCGGGTCCCCAGGGTCGCCGAAGCGGCGCCCGACGGCCGACTCCACCTCCGTCATCCGGGCGCGGATTTCGTCGTCGAGCCCAGCGGGCCAGGCGCCGGCGAGGAACGCTCGACAGGCATCGGTGGTGATCACGA
>DASXTH010000055.1:0-28633 GCA_036505555.1 Candidatus Limnocylindrales bacterium
GCGCTCGCCGTCGCGGCGGGCCTCGGTGCGCTGATCGCGGGCGTGCCTGAGCTCGCCTTCGGGATGCGGGTCGCCGGATCGCTGTACCTCCTGTTCCTCGCGTACCAGATCGCCGGCGCGCACGGGCTGGCCCGCGGGGACGTGGCGCATCCCCTCGGCCTGGGTCAGGCCGCAGCCCTCCAGCTGATCAATCCGAAAGCGTGGATCTTCGCCCTCGGTGCGGTCACGACGTTCCGGCCGGCCGACCTGTCGGTGGCGGCCGGGAGCCTCGCCGTGGCCGCCACGATGATGGCGGTGATCGTCCCGACCGCGACGCTGTGGGCCGGCGCAGGCGGGGTGCTGGGGCGGCTGCTGACCGACGATCGACGGCGGCGGGCGACGAGCCTGATGCTGGCCGCCCTCGTCGTCGCGACGGTGGTCTCGGTCTGGGTCTAGGGGCGCGGCACGAGCGGGGGCCGTACGGGCGCCGGGCCGCTGATCATGCGCCGGGCGGGAGTACGGCCCAGGGCATGAGCGGAGGGATCTCGATCGTCGATTCCACCGGCATCGGGCGCCCGTCGGCCGCCATCGAGGCCCGCGCCGCCTCGAGGATGTCGACGATGTGGCTCGCTTGCTCGCCGGAAGCCCGGTGTGGCCGGTCCTCCGCGATGGCGTGGGCCATATCGGCAAGGCCGCGCGCCCAGGCGGTGCCCGGGTACGGCGGCCGGACGAGCTCGATCGGCGCGAACTCGCCGCCGTACGGCCCGACCTCGACCGTCGCATCGAACTCCTGGAAGCTGCTGATCGCGAGCGACGCGCCATCGCCGTGGAACTCGAGGCCGCCGCGCCCGCGCGCCGGCAACCCGACGTAGAAGCTCGCGGAGAGTCGCAGGACGGCCCCGGCGACGAGCTCCACGGCAGCGACGATGAGGTCCGGGCTCCCGATCCGGAAGGGACGTCCATCGACCGTCGTCCGATCCGGTTGGAGGTCCCATCCCCACGCTCGGACCGATCGGGCGGGGCCGAGCATCGTCGTGACGAGGGTCAGCGGGTAGACCGCGACGTCGACGAGGACGCCGACATCGAAGAACGGCTCGGGCGCCGGATGCCAGGTCTCGATGCGGCCCCAGCTGACGTTGGCTTCGATCGCACGGACGGTCCCGAGCCGGCCGCCGCGGACCCACGCCGCGGCCGTCTGCTGTGCCTCACCAAGGAACGTCGCCGGGGAGCAGCCGAGCCTGACGTGGTTGTCGGTCGCGAGCGCGATCAGCTCGCGGGCCTCCGTCGTGCGTAGGGCAAGCGGCTTCTCGCTGTACACGTGGCGGCCGGCACGGAGGGCCTCGGCGGTCACGGCGGCGTGCGCGTGATGGACCGTCAGGTTGACGACGATCTGGACGTCCGGATCCGCGAGCAGCTCGTTCAGCGTCGCGTGCGCTCGGCAGTCGTGCTCGCGGGCGAAGGCCGCGGCTCGGGCCGGATCGATGTCCGTCGCGGCGACGAGACGGAGGTCGGGATGCGTCGCGATGTCGCGAGCGTAGGCGCCGGCGATGTTGCCGGTCCCGACGATCCCGATCCCGAACACATCCACCCGCGGAGCCTATGCGATCCGCCACCTCAACGAGCGATGCCGGCGCCGCTCGCGTATCGTCCGGCGATGCGAACCGACCAGATCGCCCTCCAGCTGTACACGGTTCGGCGACTCGCTGCCAGCGACCTGCCGGGAACGCTCGCGGCCGTCGCCGCCGCGGGCTACCGCGCGGTCGAGCTCGCCGGTCTGCCGCCGATCGAGCCCGCTGAGCTCAGGCGCCTGCTCGCCGACGCCGGCCTCGCGCCGATCGCCTCCCACGAGAGCATCGAGTCGCTCCGAACCGACCCGGCGGCCGTCGGCGATCGACTCGCCGCTCTTGGGTGTGAACGGGCGATCGTGCCGTGGATGCCGGAGGAGGACCGGCGGACGATCGACGACGTCAGGCGGTTCGCGGCAGACCTGGCAGAGCCCGCCCGGGTCCTCGCCGATCGCGGGATCGGGCTTGGCTACCACAACCACGCCTTCGAGTTCGACATGGTTGACGGCGCGCCGATCTGGGACGTCCTGCTCGCGGAGCTCCCCGCCGCGGTCGCGATCGAGCTCGACGTCTACTGGGCATCGATCGGCGGGCGCGACCCGGCGACGGAGATCCACGCGGCGGCGGACCGAGTCCGGCTGTTGCACATGAAGGACCGGGCGCCGGGAAGCGAGACCCACGACGCGCCGGCCGGGGCGGGGATCCTCGCGTTCGGCGACATCGTCGCCGCCGGGCGCGCGGCCGGTGTCGAGTGGTACGTCGCCGAGCAGGACGAGCCGGGCGACGTCCTCGCCGACATCGCGAGCGCCCGACGGTTCCTGGCAGACCTCGCCAGCTGATCGGGCGGCCGATTGTCCGGCGTCAGTCGGTTGCCACCGGGAGCGCCGCCTCCGGCGCGGCGCCGGCCGGTGCGCTCGACGCCTCGGAGCGCCGGGTCGCCAGGGCCGAGCCGACGATGACGAGCCCGAAGCCGACCGCCATCGGCAGCGTGAAGTCCTCGTGCAGGACGAGGACGCCGAGCACCGCAGCCACCGCCGGGTTCACGTACGTGATCACCGTCGCGCGGACTGGACCGATCTCGTCGATGAGGGCCGCGAAGACGAGGAACGCGGCCGCGGTGCAGACGACCGCGAGGATCACGACGGCGGCGACGACGTTCGCGGACGGGATCGTCGCCGGGAGCTGGACCGCGGCGATCGGGACGTAGACGAGCGCGACGAGCGCGAGCGACAAGGCCATGATCCCGACCGAGGGCAGGCCGCCGAGGCGGCGCGCCAGGATCGCCGGCCCGACGGCGTAGCACACGACGACGACTCCGATCTGAAGCAGCGCGGTCGTATCGGACGCCGCGTAGTCCGAGCCGACGATCGCCGCCACGCCACCGAGACCGATCGCGAGGCCGAGAAGGCTCGCCGGGCTGGGCCGATCCACGCCGCCGGTGGCGAGCGCCAGGACCGTCCCGACGAGCGGCGTCCCCGCGATGAGCAGACCGGTCAGCGAGCTCGAGAGGTGCTGTTCCGCGGAGCCGAGCGCGATCCATGGGATCGCGATCTCGATGGTGGCAAAGGCGACGAGCCACGGCCATCGGCCGAAGACGGCCCGCAGGTCGACCCGGGCGATCGCGATCGGCAGCAGGATCACCGCGGCGAGCGACGTCCGGACGAGGACGAGCGTCGCCGGGGTGATCTCCGCGACGGCGATCCGGATGAACAGGTACGGAATGCCCCAGATGACGGACATCAGGGCGAACAGGATCAGGCCGCGGCGGGTCATGCGGTTCGCCGGACCGGCCAGACGATCTCGGTGCGGATGTCCGCCGCGTCGGCGACGGTGCGCGGGTCGTCGAGGTAGGACTCCCAGGGACCAGCCGCGTCGTCGATCCCGGGCTGATCGTGGATCCAGGCATGGAGCGCGTCGTACGCGGCGGAGAGGTTGCTGTACGGGCCGCGAAGGATCGTTCGCGCGGCCGGTCCCTCCGGCAGGGCCGACGCCCCGACCTCGCCGGGAGCGAGCCCGGCGAGCGCGGGCAGCGTCTCGGGCGTCGTTGCGACGGGGAAGCCGATCTCGACGTCGACGACGTCCGGGCCGTAGCGATGGTAGCGCCCGAACGGCGGGCCGCTGACCGCCACACCGAGCTCCCCGATCCGGCCGGCGACCCGGGGCAGGGATCGATCGAACGCGGCCGCCAGGTCGAGCTCGGCCAGCGGCTGCTGGATCCTGACGGCGATCGTTGGCTGTGCGCGCAGCTCGACGACGGCGGTATCGGAGATCAGGGCGTCGGTCAACGGGATGCCTCCGGCTGGGCAGTCCGGGACGTGGTGGACTTCGTCCGCATTGTCGCATCGGCGCCCCGGATGGGCGGAAATCGACGTCGACCGCGATGATCGTCACCGACAGGGGAGGAGAGCCATGACCGCTCCGCGCTTCACGATGGTCGTGCTGCTGATCGACGACCTGCCGCGGTCGCTCGCGTTCTATCGCCGGCTCGGCGTCGAGTTCCCGGCGGACGCCGAGCGGCGAACGGACGTCCAGGTGTCCCTGGGCGACGAGCACCAGCTGGTCCTGACGACGCAATTCGTCCGGAACGACCCCGATCGCCAGCCACCGAGCGGCGGGGCGCGGATCCTCCTCGAGTTCTTCGTGGACGGCGACCCTGCCGTCGACGCGAAGTTCGCGGAGCTCACCGGCGCCGGGTACCGCGGTCGCCGCGCTCCATGGCGAACGAGCTTCGACGCCTACATGTGCATGGTCGACGATCCCGACGGGAACACGGTGCTGGTCACGGCCGGCTGAAGCGGCATCGGGTCGGCCCGCGGTCTGGCCGGTCGCGGCTGGAGTACCTGACGCGATCTGACGTCTACCCCGCCCGACAATGGCCGGGTGAACCGGTATCGCGACCTCCTACGCGACCGCGAGTTCGCCCTTCTGTGGGGCGGGGCGACCGTCTCCGCACTCGGCGACGGGATGTCGCTCGTGGCCCTCATCTGGCTGTTGATCGAGCGCGGCGGGACTCCGGCCGACGTCGGATGGTTGGCCGCCACATACACCGCTCCGGTGATCGTCGGCGGGATCGCCGCGGGCGTGATCCTCGATCGGTTCGATCCCCGCCGGGTGATCGCCGCCGACAACGTCATCCGCGGCGTCGCGATCGCGAGCGTCCCGATCGCTGCCGCGCTCGGCGTCCTGACGACCGCCCAGCTGTACGTCGTGGCCGCGATCTACGGGCTGCTGTTCATGACGAGCGTCGCGGGGATCCCGAGCTTGATCACGCGCCTCGTCCCGGCCGACAAGCTCACGACGGCGAACGCGATGGAGTCGATCACGTACGGGATCGCCGGCCTCGTCGGGCCGGCCGCCGCGGGCGTCGTCATCGCGATCTTCAGCGCGCCGGTCGTGCTCGCGATCGATGCGTTGACATACGGGATCTTCGTCGTGTGCCTGCTGGCGATGCGCCGGGAGGGCGCCCCGACGGCGACTTCCATCTCCCCGGTGGACGCCGCGGACGCCGCGGACGCAGCGGACGAGCTTGCCCAGCCGGGCGTCGCCGTGTCTGCGCCCGTCGGTGGCGGGATCGGGCCGGCGCTCCGGTTCATCCTCGGCGCGCCTGCGATCGTCGCGACCACCGTGATGTACATGTGCCTGAACCTGAGCAGCGGGATCGCGCTCGTCGTCCTGCCGCTGTACGTCCGCGACGTGCTCGATGGGGGCTCCGAGACGTTCGGGCTGCTCCTGAGTGCCCTGACGGCGGGTGAGCTCGGCGGCTTGATCCTCGTCGGCGCGATCGGCTGGCGCTGGCCGCTGGGACGCTCGATCGCGGCCGCGGCCCTCGTGAGCGGTCTGATCCTGTCGCTCTGGTTGCTTCGGCCGCCGCTGATCGTCCTTGGCCTGGTCCTCGCCGCGTCCGGCGTCACGGAGTCGTCCCTGACGCCGTGGGCCCAGACGATCCGGATGCGGCTCATCCCGACGCCGATGCGCGGCCGCGTGTTCGCCCTGCTCCGGACGCTCATGCAATCGACGCGTCCGATCGGCTCGATCGTCGCCGGGTGGCTGCTCGCCGGCGGCGCGCTGACCCCGGCCCTCGCCGCGATCGCGCTCCTCGTCGCCGTGCCGGGCGCGATCGGGCTGTTCCTCCCCGCCCTCGGCCGAGGGCCGACCGCCGAGCCCGATCCGGACGCAAGTCTCCGCTTCGAGCCGTCCTGAGGCGCGATCCGCCGGCCTCACGACCAGCCATGCCGTCGACTATCCTCCGCCCGGTGCGCCTGCTGACTCGCATCGTCGATCTCATCATGCCGGCGCGGCTCGGAACGAACTTCCGCTGGCTGTTCGCATCCACGGTCGTCAACAATCTCGGCGACGGCGTCGTGATCGCCGCCGGCCCGTTGCTCGTCGCCTCGCAGACCCGGGAACCGTTCCTCGTCTCGCTTGCGCTCCTCTTCGAGTACCTCCCCGTGTTCCTGTTCGGGATCATCGGCGGGCTGATCGCCGACCGGGTCGACCGGAAGCGCATGGTCATCCTGGCGAATGTCTGCCGGGCGACCGTCCTCGCCGTGCTCGTGGCCACGATCGTGAGCGGCAGCGTCAACATCGCGGCGGTGCTCGCGGCCCTCTTCCTGCTCGGGACGGCGGAGACCTTCGCCGACTCGGCGAGCAGCACGATCCTGCCCAACATCGTCGCGCGCCAGGACCTCGGGACCGCGAACGCCCGGATGCAGATCCCGTTCGTGCTGCTCAACCAGCTGGTCCTGCCGCCGGTCGGGGCGTTCCTGTTCGTCGCGGGGATGGCCCTCCCGTTCGCGACCGATGCCGCGGCGTACGCGCTCGGGGCGCTCCTCATCTCGCGGATCGCAACCACCCCGGTCGAGCGTTCGACGGAGGCATCCTCGGTGCGCGCCGACCTCGTCGAGGGCTTCCGCTGGCTCCTGAACCATCCCCCGATGCGGACGCTGGCGTTGACGATCGTGACCTTCAACGTGACCTACGGGGCGGCCTGGTCGGTCCTCGTCCTGTACGCCGGCGATCGGCTGGGGATGAACGAGATCGGGTTCGGGCTCCTGACCACGGCGGTTGCGATCGGCGGGCTGGCCGGCGTGACCGGGTACGGCTGGCTCGAGCGGCACTTCTCGCTGGCCGACATCATGCGCGTCGGGTTGCTCATCGAGACCACGACGCATCTCGTCCTCGCCCTGACGACCTCACCCGCCGTCGCGCTCGTCATGCTCGTCATCTTCGGCGCCCATGCGTTCGTCTGGGGCACGACCTCAACCGTCGTTCGGCAGCGGTCGGTCCCCAACGAGGTCCTCGGACGCGTCGGCGGGATCTATCGGGTCGCGATCACCGGCGGGATCGTCGTCGGGACGCCGATCGGCGGGGCGCTCGCGAGCGCGTTCGGGATCACCGCGCCGTTCTGGTTCGCGTTCGTCGGGTCGGGCCTGCTCGTTGCCCTACTGTGGCGGGAGTTCTCGCACATCGGCGCCGCCGGCGCCGCGTGACCGTGGCGGCCAATCGCGCGGCACGTCGGCTGGCACCTGCCGCGACAGAGATGCTCACCGCTCGACTCTGAGGTCGCTTACGCCCGCGCGAGGGTCCGGACCGAGACGCTCTCGATGCCCTTCGTCCACCAGTGGCCGTACCGGCCGTAGACCTTCGGGTCGCGCCCGGCGAGGAACTGCCGGAGGGCGCGCGCCTCCGTCTCGAGCCCGGCCCACTCGTCTTGATCGAGCCGGCGGAACGCCGTCGCCTCGATCCCATCCTCGACCGGTCGCCAGACGCCGGCGACCTGGCCGTCGAGGAGGAGCGTCGGCAGGACGTCGCCATTCTGGCGGGTCACCCGGGCCCGAACGTTGGGCGGGATCATCCGGCTGCGATCGGCATATGCCAGGAGGGTGTTGTCCCACATCCCGAGGAGCCGCGGCGGGGCAGGGGACTCCGCCCCCGGCATCAGGCCGTCGGGCACGTCGAGGAGGTCCGTGCCGTCGGGCCCGCGCACGACCGTCAGCGCATCGCCAAGCGCCTCGACGGCCGTCCGGATCCGCGAACGCCGGACGAAGGCGAATTGGGCGATGTCCTGGACGGAGGCCGGACCGAATCCCTCGAGGTAGCGGCGGATGAGCACCTGGAGCGCGGCGTGCTGATCGCCCGACCGGCGCTGATCCGGCGCGGCGATGTAGGACGGCCGCGGCCCGAACGACCACGGACCACCGGTCGGGGCGTGGACGAACGGCGCGTACGTCCGGACCGCCCACCAGATCCCGGGCCGGGGCAGAACGCCGAGCCGCCCGTCGAGCCATGCCTCGACCTCGGCATTCGTCCGTGGACGCTTCGCGAAGGTGAGGATCTCGGCGACGAGTGCATCGGCATCCGCGATCGACAGTCCGGCGACGCCGAAGCGCGGGTCCGCGAGCCGCGCTGCCCGCAGGCTGGGCTGCATCGCCTCGTGGAAGGCCGGGTAGTCGGCCGCGTCGACGCCGTGGAGCGTGATCCGCAGCGAGGTCGCCTTGACGATCGAGCCGTCGGCGAACGCGGCATCGAGATCGACCGGGTCGAACCCGGCGATCCGGTTCCAGAGCGCGATGTAGGGCGACGCGGGTTCCTGGGCCTGGAGGGCGACGACGCGATGGACCGCGTCGACGATCGGAAGTTTCTTCCGCCGCAACAGCAGCTGGCGGCCGAGGGTCGCGCGATTCAGCTCCCGCGCAGTCGCGGTCCTGGCCGCGGTCACCGTCCGTCGGAACGCCAGAGGTCGATCTGGGGCAGATCCAGGATGCCGAGCGTCTGCGACAGCTCGCCGCAGTGGTACGCCTCGTGGGTGATCATCCGCTGCAGGATCGAGCTCCGCGAGTGAACCTGGCGGCTTTCCCCGTAGACGCGGACGACGTCCTCACCGAGCATCTCCGGCGTCCATCGATCGAGGAGACCGTCGATGATCGCGAACGTCGTATCGAGCGCTGTGACGAGCTCCGTCGCGCTCCGCGGGTGGTCGAGGTCGTCCTCCCAGCCCTCGGTCGCCAGCGGATCCGGGAAGGGCGTCGCCTCGGCGCCGGGCTCGCCGAGGATCCCGCACAGCCAGTACGTCCGCGTGCCGGCCGTGTGGCCGACGGTCGCCCAGATCGGCCAGCGGGCCGGGTCCGGGCGGATCGCGAGCTGCTCGTCGGTCATGGCCCCGATGACCTCGGTGAGGCGTCGGTTGTACTGGGGCCAGCGGTCATAGAACAGGCGGATCGACATCGGCCCAGTCTACGAAAGGGGTCGGACTGCGTCACGCGCCCGGCTGGAGACTGTCCTCGGCGGCAGGCATGATGTGGTCGTGAGAGCCGCCGTTTGCGATCGCTACGGTTCGCCCGACG
Organism: Candidatus Limnocylindrales bacterium; assembly: GCA_036505555.1. GTDB lineage: Bacteria > Chloroflexota > Limnocylindria > Limnocylindrales > CSP1-4 > CF-46. The sequence goes on from DASXTH010000055.1 coordinate 8,888, forward strand.
AGGTCCGGGTCGTCGACGTCGAACGACCGGTCGCGGCGGCGGACCGGATCCTCGTCGAGGTCCGCGCCGCGTCCGTGAACCGTGCCGATCTCGACGCGATCCAGCCGCGTCCGCAGTTCGCTCGGGCGTTCATGGGTCTGCGCCGTCCCCGCAATCGGCGCTGCGGCATCGACGTCGCGGGCGTCGTGGCCGAGGTCGGACCCGAGGTCAGCGGTTTCCGACCCGGTGACCGCGTCTTTGCCGACCTCTTCGCCCACGGCAGCGGCGCGTTCGCCGAGTACGTCGCGGCCCGCGAGAAGGCGTTCCAGCCGATCCCGGACGGGATGTCCTTCGAGGAGGCGGCGACGCTCCCACACTCCGGGGTGCTGGCCCTCCAGGGTCTCCGGCTTCGCAGTGGCGTCACGCCATCGGCCGGCGCGCGGGTCCTGATCGGCGGCGCGTCCGGCAACGTCGGGCCGTTTGCGGTCCAGATCGCCAGGGCGATGGGCTGCGAAGTCACAGGCGTCGCTCGGACGGAGAAGCTCGATTTCGTCCGGTCGCTGGGCGCGGATCACGTGATCGACTACACGACCACCGACTACACCCGGACCGGGGAGCGTTACGACTGGATCCTCGACACCGATTCGCACCACTCCGCGCTGGCCGTCCGTCGGGCGCTCCGACCGGGCGGGACGTACGTGTCGCTGGGCGGCGACGACGCGGCGCTGCTCAAGCTGATCGCCGCGCCCCTGATCGGGCGGGCCGTCGGAAAGCGGATGGGGTTGATGCTCTGGTGGAAGCCGTTCCTTCCTGCGGACGTGAACCGGCTGACGGAGCTGATCGCGGACGGGAAGGTCCGGCCGATGATCGATCGCACATTCCCCTTGGATCGGATCGTCGAGGCCCTCCACTGGGTCGAGGACGGCAACGCGCGGGGCAAGGTCGTCATCCTCCCGCAGGGATCGTGATCGGCCTCTCCGACGGCCACGTCCCGGATCTGCTCGCGGCCTTCGGCCTGGGCTCGTCCGGGACCCTCTCCGATGGCCCGGTCGCGAGCGGCCGGCTCGGCTCGATCTGGCGGCTGGACACCGACGCCGGCAGCTGGGCGGTCAAGCAGGTCCGCGGCGCGTCACGTGCCGAGCTCGCCGAGATCCTCGATGGCGCCGCCTTCCAGGAGGCGGCCCTCGCGGCTGGGGTCCCGACCCCGGCGATCCGCCGGGCGCGCGACGGCGCGGTCATCGCGGACCTGGGCGACGGTGTCCGAGCGCGGGTGCACGCGTGGGTCGACCTGGCGGCGCCCGACGTCGGCCTCGATCCGGTCGGCCTCGGCCGGCTCGTCGCCGCGCTCCATCGCGTGGAGTTCACGGGCACGATCGGCACCGATCCGTGGTACGCCGCACCGGTCGGCCGCGGCCGCTGGGCCACGATCGTCGCGGAGTTGCGAGAGCGCCACGCCCCGTTCGCCGACGAGCTTGATGGGATCGTCGCCGACCTCGTCGCCCTGGAAGCGTTCCTCGGCGGGCCGCCGCGCTCCCTGCGGACGTGTCACCGCGACCTGTGGGCCGACAACCTCCGGCGGACGCCGCTGGGTGGCCTCTTCGTCGTTGATTTCGACAACGCCGGGCTCGCCGATCCATCCCAGGAGCTCGCCCAGGTTCTTGTCGAGTACACGACGGCCGATCCTCGCCGGGCGCCCGTCATCCGTGCCGCCTACGCCGACGCGGGCGGCCCGGGTCGGGTCGAGCGCCCGCAGGACTTCGCGATGCCGATCGCGCAGCTCGCCCACATCGTGGAGGAGGGCTGCCGCCGCTGGCTCGCGTCGGCGACGGACGCCGAACGAGCGGACAACGAGGGCTGGGTCCGGGAGTTCCTCGACCGGCCGCTGACCCGGGCGGTGATCGAGGAACTCCTCGCCGCCTGAAGGCGCGGGCTCAGGCTTCGGTCTCGGCCTCGACGTCTGCCTCGTCGCCGCCGGCCATCGCGTGGCGGGCCCGCGCCGCGGCGAGACGATCGTGGGCCTCGGTGAGGAGGGGCATGACGACGTCCCGGAACGTCGCGTCGCTCGGGTTGAGGATCGAGATCCAGCGCTGCTTCGCGTAGACCGGGTGCGGCAGGATGACATCGAGCGCGGCGTAGTCGGTGTCGGCCATCGAGCCGACGAGCCGCTCGAACGTGGCCCTCCCGACGCCGATGTTCAACCGGAAGACACCGGGTCGGGCGAGGTTCGAGGGTGCGCCCATGTCGTGCTCGTCGGTGGTGACGATCGTGGCGAAGTTCGGCCAGTGCTTCTCGGGGTCGAGGGAGAAGAAGGACGCGCCGAGGGCCTCGATCATGTCGGTCTCGGGCCACGTCTCGAGAATCTTGCGGGTGATCGCCTCCGGATCAGGGCCGGTCGGCAGCGGTTCGCGACTCATGTCCTGATCGTAGATTCCGCATGTCAAGCCCCCGCGACGCTCTCGCCGCGCCCGGTGCTCGTCAGACGCGGGCGAGGAACGCCAGGACACGTTCCATCAGCAACGCCGTGGCATCCGGGTCGTAGGAGGCGAGCGAGCTGTCAGCGAAGTAGTGCTGGTCGCCCGGGTACAGGAAGAGCTCTGCGTCGTCGACGTTCGCAACGATCTCGCGGGCGGCCTCGATATCGCCCTCGCCCACGAAGTAGGGGTCGTTGTCCGCGCCGTGGATCTGGACCGGCACACCGTCCGGCCACGGCCCGAACGCCCAATCTCCGCTGATCGGGATGGCCGAGTAGAACAGGAGCGCCCCGCGCGCCCCGGGTCGGGTCTGGGCGAGCTGCTGCGCGATCGTCTCGCCGAACGAGAAGCCGGCGTAGACGAGCTCGTTGGGCAGGTCGTCGGCCGTGCGGACGCCGCGAGCTCGGAGCTCGTTGAAGCCCTGCCCCTGCACGTAGGCCATGCCCTCGTCGATCGACCCGAACGTTCGACCGTCGAACAGGTCCGGCGTATGAACGGTGTGTCCGGCGGCCCTCAGCTCGTCGGCGAATGCGACGATGCCGGGGGTCAGACCCTGGGCGTGGTGGAAGAGCAGGACCTCGGCCATGGAAGCCTCCAGCTATAGGGCGGAGCGCGTCGTGTCAGCGTGAACGATCGGGCAGGTACCTGTCAGCAGCGGTCAGGAATCGACCCCAGAGTGGTGGTGCTCCGCCGCCAGGGGACGACCTGGCGACGCGCCCGCGATGAGTTCCCGACGGACCGTCGGTCACTATGGGCGACAGCACTCCGGAGGTGACCGATGACCGCCACGGCGTACGAGAAGGACCAACGGGTCGACGCCTACATCGACGCGCTGCCGGCCTGGCAGCAGGCGATCTGCCGGGAGGTCCGCGACCTCATCCACGACGCCGATCCGGAGGTCGAAGAGACGATCAAGCGGACCGTCCAGCCGTACTTCGTGCTGCAGGGCAACGTCGCCGCGCTCCTCGCCGCCCGCGACCACGTGAACGTCTTCCTCTACGACCCGCTCGTATCCGACCCTGCGGGGATCATCACGGCCGGCCATGACAACCTGACCGGGCGCCAGATCGCGATCCATCAGGGCGAGACGATCAACGGGCCGGCGCTCCTGGCGATGCTCCGCGAGATCATCGATCACAATCGAGCCGGCGGCTGGCGGAAGCTGCAGGGCGCACGGTAGGGAGGCGAACGCATGGTCGAAGCGCAGCGGGGACTCAGCCCGAGCCAGCTCGAGCAGCTCCGGGCCGGGTTCGGTGGCGACATCGTCACGCCGGCAGATGACACGTACGACGAGGCGCGCCGCCTGTGGAACGCGATCCACGACATGCGGCCGGCCGTCGTCGTCCGGCCGACGACGACTGCCGAAGTGGCGACCGCGATCCGGTTCGCCCGCCACCATGACCTCGAGCTGGCGATCCGAGCGGGCGGCCACAGCGGGTCAGGCCACTCCAGCTGCGACGACGGCCTTGTCCTCGACCTGTCACGGATGCGCGGGGTGACCGTCGATCCGGCGACGCGAACGGCCCGCGCAAATGGCGGCGCGCTCCTCGGCGAGCTCGACGTCGCGGCGCAGGCCCACGGCCTCGTCTGCCCGGTCGGCGTGATCGGTCACACCGGGGTTGCCGGGCTGACCCTCGGCGGAGGGATCGGCCGGCTCCAGCGGAACTTCGGGCTGACGATCGACAACCTGCGGGCGGTCGAGCTCGTCACGGCCGACGGGCGGCTCGTCCGCGCCAGCGAGACCGAGGAGCCCGAGCTCTTCTGGGGGATCCGCGGCGCCGGCTGGAACTTCGGGGTCGTGACGGCGTTCGAGTTCGGCCTGCATCCGTTCGGGCCGAACCTCAACCGCGGGGTGATGACCTATCCGGTGTCCCAGGCGCAGGAGGTCTGGAACGCCTTCCGCGAGTACGCGGCGAATGCGCCCGAGACCGTCTCGGTGATCTATGCGATCGACCGGGCCGAGCCTACGGACGGCGCCGACGGTGTCGGTGATCCGATCGTGATGATCGCCTTCAACCACAGCGGCGATGCCGCCGCCGTCGAGCGAGACACGGCGGGGCTCCGGCGCGGCCCCAAGGCGCTCTCGGCGACCTCGGAGAGCCAGCCCTACCTCGAGGTCCAGACGGCGCACGACCTCGCCCTGGGCTGGGGTCGGCGCTCATTCATCAAGGGCCTGTACGCAAACGATGTCCGGCCCGAGGCACTCGACGAGGTCGTCGAAATCACGGCCTCGGCGCCCGTCGGCAGCTCGTTCTCGATCACGGCCCAGGGCGGCGCGATCTCCCGGCTGGACGAGGACGCGACCGCGTTCGCCGGGCGGACGGCCCGGTTCGACCTGAGCGCAGATAGCGGGTGGGACGATGCCACCGAGGACGAAGCGCGCCGCGCATGGGTCCGCCGGGTGATGGCGATCGTCGAGCCGGACGCGATCGAGGGTCGCTACGCCAACGAGAACTCCGACGTCGGCCCGGAGGAGACACGCGTCATCTACGGCGATGCGAAGCTCGCCCGCCTCGCCGATCTCAAGCGGAGGTGGGATCCGGACAACGTCTTCCGGCGGAACCACAACATCGAGCCGGCCCAGAGCTGAATCTGGAGGCCCACGTCGTCTGACCAGCGAAGCAGAGGTCCCGGATCGGGATGACAGGCGAACCGCGCGTTCTCGGCGTCGTCGGCGGGACCGGTCCGGAGTCGACGATCGATTACTACCGGTCCCTCATCGCGACGTGGCGCCGGGTTCGGCCCGACGGTAGCTACCCGCGAGTCATGATCAACAGCGTCGAGGCCGGCCGGATCTTCCGGAACCTGGACGCGGGCGACTACGCGGCGCTAGGACGTGATCTGGGCGCCGCGGTGGTGGCCCTGGTGGCGGCCGGCTGTCAGCGCGCGTTCCTCGCATCGAACGCGTCGCACCTCGCGTTCGACCTGATCGATCCGTCCCCGCGCATTCCGCTGGTCCACATCGTCGAAACGGCTCGCGACGCGGCCCTGCGCGCCGGTCATCACCGGCTCGGTCTGCTCGGCACGCGGTTCGTCGTCGAGTCCGACCTGTACCCACGATTCTTCGAGCCGGCCGGGCTCGAGATCGTCCGACCCACGGCAGAGGAACGGGCGACCGTCCACGGGATCTACTTCGGAGAGCTCGTCGCGGGCATCATCCGGGACGAGAGTCGGGACACGCTGACGTCCGTGGTTGCTGCCATGCGCGATCGCGACGGGATCGACGCCGTGATCCTTGGCGGCACGGAACTGGCGCTGATCCTGGCGGAGCCCACCTGCGCCGGGCTGCCCGTGCTCAATACGGCCGAGATCCAGGTCGAGGCCGCGGTTGACTGGCTTGCCGGATGAGCGGCGCAATCGCGGAATGCCCGCACGGTGGGCATCCCCGCAACGCCCCGCCGCGAAGATCGTGAATATCAGGCTTGACTGATATAAGGCCACGCTTCTAGAATGCGACCGTGCACGCATTCGACGTCCTTGGCGACCCGGTCCGGCGGCGGATCCTGGAGCTCCTCGCCGACGGCGAGCTGAGCTCGGGAGCGATCACCGACACCGTCCAGGTCGAGTTCGGCATCACGCAGCCGGCCGTCTCGCAGCACCTGAAGGTCCTGCGGGAGAGTGGCTTCGCGACCGTCCGGCCAGAGGGCGCCCGACGCCTGTACGCCGTCGATTCCGTGCCGCTGCAGGAGGTCGACATGTGGCTCGACCGCTTCCGGCGCTTCTGGGAACAGCGCCTCGACTCGCTCGCAACCGAGCTCGCCCGCGGCAGGCGCGACCGGCGCGTGGCCGCGGCCACCGCTGACAGCCCACAGGAGGACCACCATCGATGATCGACATCGTCAAGGAGATCGAATCCGTCCAGCGAGAGGTCGCGCCCGGCCGGCTCGCCGGCCAGGCTGGACGCACGGTCCGTCTCACCCGAACCTACGACGCAGCGATCGACGACGTCTGGGACGCACTGACGAACCCGGAGCGGATCGGTCGCTGGTTCCTGCCGATCAGCGGCGACTACCGGATCGGTGGCCGCTACCAGTTCGAAGGCAACGCCGGCGGCACGATCGTCAGCTGCGAGCGTCCGCAGCGGCTCCGGGCGACTTGGGAGTTCGGCCCTCCGGCGGGTCCGCCGTCGGAAGTCGAGGTGCGGCTGACGGCGGCTGGGGAGGGGACCACGGACCTCGTCCTGGAGCACACCGCGATCGTCCCCGACGAGATGTGGGACCAGTTCGGCCCGGGCGCCGTGGGCGTCGGCTGGGAAGGGGGCCTGCTCGGCCTGACGCTCCACCTCCAGGGAGAGTCCGTCGGCGACTCGACAGCCTGGCAGCTCTCGGAAGAAGGTCGCGCGTTCTTCACCCGGAGCAGCGTCGCCTGGGGAGCGGCCAACGAGGCGGCCGGAGCCGACCCCGCGGCCGCGGCCTCTGCAGTCGCGAACACGACGGCGTTCTACACGACGATCCCGGAGGGCTCGTAGCCGGGGCCGGGCGGGGGAGCCACTGGCGCTGCGGCTGACGAACGTACCAGCCCGAGCCATCGTTGTTTGCCACAGACGGGCGGGTCCAGGACGGCTAGGCTCCTGGGCATGGCCAGAGGGTTCGGAGGACTGCAGCGCCTGCTCTCGCGACGGGGATCCGAGACCCCGTCGAACGCTCCCGTCGTTGCCCATGCGGCGATCGCCCTCGATCTCGCCGACCTCGGACCGCCCCCGATCCTTCGACCCGCGGCGATCTTCCGACAGCTGCTCTACGACCCGGCCGAGCTTGCGCCGGCGTGGCTGAATCGGCGGCCGGCACCCGCACCGGCACCGGCGCCGGCACCCGCCGCCGCGACCGAGCCCGCCGGCTCACCGCGCCCGACGATCGAGGCCACAGCTGCCGTCATCCAGGCTGACACGGTCGAACCGGCCAAGCCCGCCAGGAACCAGCGCCGGTCCAAGGCGGGCGCGACCAAGAAGACGACGGCAACGAAGCCGGCAGCGACCGCCAGCCCCACGCGATCGAGGTCGAGGCGCGCCGCCAGCCCGGCCCAGGACGCAACCGACCACTGAACCCCTGGGTCCATCAGCCCCGATGGCCCGCGTCGCGCGCACACTGCGAGCATGCAGCCGCGTGTCGGGATCGCCACGATCAAGGTCGACTCGGCCGACGGGACGTTCAGGATCGGCCGGGATGAGTTTCCCCATTTCGATTGGTTCGCCCGGCTCGGCGTCCACGTGCAGTCCGATCAGGTGCGGATCGCGTCGCCGCCCCCGCTGTACGTCGACGCGGCTCTGACCGCGTTGGCCGAGGCCTGCCGCGAGCTCGCCGTGCCGGTGGCGGAGATCGCGTTCGTCGACACGGTCGTCCCGCCGCCGACGTACGGGCTCCGCTACGGGTTCAAGGGCGCCTTCACGACCGACGAGCCGAACGTGATCTGGGTCTTCGCGAACTGGACGAGCATCGACGAGCTGCGCGGGGTGGTCCGCCACGAAGCGGCCCACCTCGCGTTCGCCCGATCCCACACGGCCGAGGAATCGGCCGGGCACGAGGGTCCGTCCGAAGACTTTGCCTCGGCGTTCGAGGCCGCCTCGTAGTCCGGCGTCTCAGTCCGCGACGGCGTACGACCCGACGAGCGTGATCTCGGTGGCGACCGGCGGCTCGTCGCAGCGGCTCTCGATGTCGTTCGAGAACGCCTTGAATGCCTCGATCTGGCCGAGGATCCGGCCGGGCTGGTCGGTCTCGATCACGACGTGCATGAAGCTGACGCCGTCCGGGAGGCGGAACGTCGCGTAGTGGAGCCCCTCGGGCCGTTCCCGGGTGAGCTGCGCGTAGACCGCCCGGACCAGCGCGACGTTCTCGTCGGCGCGATCGGGGCGGACCTTGTAGCGAACCATCGAACTGCCCATCGTGGGACTCCCGTGCCGGCACCGATCTGGTGTCTTGCCCGTTGGACGGGCGCCGAGACTGTAACTCATCGGTTACCGATGAAGTCATCATCCCGGCGAGGAGCATGACCGCAGATGTCAGGTTTCAGGCACGATCATGACGGTCGACACGCCCGGCACGTCGTCGCACAGGAGGATGCTGATGTCGGTCATCGACTGGCTGCTCGACTCCGATCCCGCGATCCGTTGGCAGGTGATGCGCGACCTGACGCACGAGCCGGCTGCGGTCGTCGCCGCAGAGCGGGCCCGCGTCGCGACCGAGGGTTGGGGCGCCCGGCTGCTTGAGCTCCAGACGCCGGACGGCCTGTGGTCCGGCAGCGCGTTCTCGCAGGACCGGACCGACACGTTCCATGTCCTGGAGCTCCTCCGGCGGCTCGGCGTCGATCCCGAGAGCGACGCGGCCAAGACGGGCGTCGGTCGCGTCCGCGACCACGTCACGTGGGGTGATGGCGCCTGGTGGAACCCGCCCTGGGCCGACAAGGGCTACTTCGAGGGCGAGGTCGAGCCGTGCATCAACGGCAACGTCGTCTCGACCGGATCCTATTTCGGCATCGACATGACGCCGCTCGTGGAGCGGCTCCTCGGCGACCAGCTCGAGGATGGCGGCTGGAACTGCGAGGTCGAGAACGGCGCGACGGTCTCGTCGTTCGGGACGACGATCAACGTCCTCGAGGGCTTGCTCGCGCACGAGGAAGCGGTCGGTGGATCGGAGACGGTCGCGGAGGCGCGTCGGCGCGGCGAGGCGTACATGCTCGAGCGGCGGCTGCTGCGGCGGAAGTCGACCGGCGAAATCATCGACCCGAACTGGCTCGAGTTCTCCTTCCCGACGTGGTGGCACTACGACGTCCTCCGTGGGCTGGACTATCTGCGATCCGCCGGGATCCAGCCGGATTCCCGCATGGCCGAAGCGATCGAGGTGGTCGAGCGCAATCGGGATGCTGGCGGGCGCTGGCCCCTCCAGAAGCGATACGAAGGCGACATGCATTTCGAGATGGACGACGGCGAGGGCCAGCCGAGCCGCTGGATCACGCTCGTGGCGCTGCGCGTCCTCGACTGGGCCCACGGATCCGCCGACGGACCGCCGGCAGGGGCGTAGGCTAGGGGCCCAACACGCGGTCTGAGGAGAGCGAACGATGTCGACACCAGAGGCCCTGCTCGAAGCGATGCACCTCTCCGCCGATAGCGAGACGGCCCGATGGATGCGTGAGCGCGGGGTCGCGCTGGCCGACGAAGAGACGATGAGCCAGGCGATCCATGACGTGTACTGCGGGGTCGCTGCCGATCACGACCACCCGAACGAGAAGGACCACCAGCAGGCCCTCGTGATGATCGCGGCGCTCCAGAAGCACGCGACGACCTCGCCATCGGCTTGACCGACCCGCGCCTCGGCCCGCTGGACTACGTCTACGCCCCGAGCGCGGACGTCGCCGCCGATACCCGCTGGTTCACCGACGGCCTCGGCGCCGAGCTCGTCTTCGCGATCGATGACGGCGGGACGCGGGTCGCGATGCTGCGACTCGGACAGGACGGACCCGCCCTCCTCCTGACGGACCATCTGCCCGACGACCACCCGGTCTTCATCCACCGGGTCGACGACCTTGCCGCGGCAGCGGCTGCGCTCGAGACCCGCGGCTGTGTCGCCGAGCGAACGATCGAGCTGCCGCCCGGACCGTGCACGACCTTCCGTTCGCCCGGCGGTCACCGCGTCGCGATCTACGAGCGGATCCGGCCGGGTGTCGTCGAGTCCATGGCGGGCCGGCGCGACTTCTGACCGACGCTTGACCACGCATGCGACCCTTGCGGAGCGCAGTCCGCGCCCGAAGCTGAGAAAGGAGCGAGATGGGAGCACCCATGTCCAGCCAGAAGGTCCGCACCTCCTTGCACGACATGAGGTCCCATGCGCACGTTCAATCTCGGAATCCTCGCCCACGTCGACGCCGGTAAGACCACCCTCAGCGAGCGACTGCTCTTCACGGCCGGCGCGATCGATCACGTCGGCAGCGTCGACGCCGGCACGACCCAGACCGACTCGCTCGAGCTCGAGCGCGAACGCGGCATCACGATCCGGTCCGCGGTCGCTTCGTTCCTCATCGGCGACCTCGCGGTCAACCTGGTCGACACCCCGGGCCATCCCGACTTCATCGCGGAGGTCGAGCGCGTCCTCGGCGTGCTCGATGGCGCCGTCCTCGTCGTCTCGGCGGTCGAAGGGGTCCAGCCCCAGACACCCCTCCTCTTCCGGGCGCTCCGGCGCCTGGGTGTCCCGACGCTGATCTTCGTCAACAAGATCGACCGCGCCGGCGCGGACGACCAGCGCGTCGTCGAGGTCATGGCCCGGCGACTGTCGCCCGGGATGATCCCGATGGAGCGGGTCGTGGACGTCGGGCGACCGACCGCTGCGGTCGTCGCCCTGAACGCGAATGACGCGGCGCATCGGGCAGCGCTCGCGGAAGACCTCGCCGAGCACGACGAGGCGATCCTCCGCGCGTTCGTTCGCGATGAGGCATCGCTGCCGTACGGGCGGCTGCGGGAGCAGCTCGCCGCGCAGACCCGCCGGGGCGCCGTTCATCCGGTGTACTTCGGCGCGGCGGCGCTCGGGACCGGGATCGACGAGCTGCTCGCCGGTGTCGACGAGCTCCTCGTTGGCGCCGACGGCGATCCCGATGCCCCGGTCTCGGGCCGTGTCTTCAAGATCGAGCGGACCGCGTCGGGCGAGCGCGTTGCCTACGCGCGGATGTTCGCTGGCACGCTGCGGCCGCGGCAGCGCGTCCAAGTGGGCGCTGGCGAGGAGGCGAAGGCGACCGCGATCCGCGTGTTCGCTCCCGCGGGCGCCCCGCGGCGCGACACCGTCGCTGCGGGCGAGATGGCGACGATCAGGGGGCTCGGCCCGGTCCGCGTCGGCGACGCGATCGGCGAGGCGCCGCCCGGCGAGGCGCTGACGGCCCGGTTCCCGCGCCCGACGCTCGAGGCCGTCGTCGTCGCCCGCAAGCCCGGCGAGCAAGGGTCGCTCCGCGCGGCCCTGGCGCAGCTCGCCGAGCAGGATCCGCTGATCGACGTCCGCCAGGATGACGACCGCCACGAGATCTCGGTCTCGCTCTACGGCGAGGTCCAGAAGGAAGTCATCGGCGCGACGCTCGAGCGGGACTACGGCATCGCCGCCGACTTCCACGAGACGACGACGGTCTGCATCGAGCGACCGGCGCGCGCCGGCGAGGCCGAGGAGGTGATCCATGCCTTGACGAAGACGAACATCACGGGGCGAAGCTCGCCCATGAGCACGAACCCGTTCCGGGCGACCCTCGGGCTCCGGATCGAGCCTGCGCCGCCTGGCTCGGGGATCGAGTACCGCCATCAGGTCGAGGCGCGGCTCATCCCGCTCTACCTGTTCAAGACGCCCGAGGTGTTCGCGACCCAGATGGAGGCGAACGTCCGCGAGGCGCTGACGGAGGGACTGGCCGGCTGGCACGTGACGGACTGCCGGGTCACGATCACCGACTGCGGCTACGCGTCGCCCGCCACCTCCGCCGCGGACTTCCGCCGGCTCACCCAGCTCGTGCTGCTGACCGCGCTCGACCGGGCAGGCACATGGGTCTGCGAGCCCCTGTCGGAGCTCACGCTCGAGGTGCCGGCGGAGACGGCGCCGGGCGTCGTCGCCGCCCTCGGCCAGCTCGGTGGGCGGGTCACCGGTCAGTTCTCCGCCAATGGCATCTCGACGATCGGTGGGGTCATGCCGGTCGGCCGAGTGCGAGGCCTCCAGAATCGGCTGCCGGGCCTTTCGATGGGGGAGGGCGTCCTCGAGCAGCGGTTCGGTGGCTACCAGCCGGTCGGTGGCGACAACCCGCCACGTCGCGAACGATCGAGCCCGAGCCCACTCGACCGCGACGCCTGGCTCGCGTCACTGGCGAAACGGGGGTAGGAGCAATGGAGTCTCAGCGCCAGTCCGGAATGCCTCCGAGGGCGCGGGCGATGCCGTCGGCGCGGAGCTCCAGCCGGCCCGTCCCGTCGAGCCGGACGACGTACAGGCCGTATCCCGAGATCAGGAGCTTCGTGCTGTCGGGCGACCAGGCGACGAACTGACCGAACTCCGGCGAGACCCGGCGCTCGTTCGAGCCGTCGGCGTTCATCAGCCAGATGTCGAAGGACTCGCCGATGTCGCCGCTGCGCCAGCACTCCTCGTCGGGCGGGGCGAACCCGCAGTCATCGCGAACCGTCGAGAACGCGATCGTCGAGCCATCGGGTGACCATGCCGGCCAGCTGTCGTGGCCGGGGCTGTCGGTCAGCTGCTCGACGGCGCCCGTCGACAGGTCCGCGATGTCGATCTCGTAGTTCGATCCCTCCGCGGCCATGAACACGATCTTCTTGCCGTCCGGCGAGAACGACGGGTACTCGACCCAGCCGGCGACATCGATCTCCTTGACGTTCGAACCATCCGGCTTCATCAGGTAGCCGTGTGGCGGGCCGCCGGCCCGGTCCGAGTTGAAGGCGATGGTCTGACCGTCAGGCGACCAATCGGGCCCCCAGTCGTTCGCCGGATTGTTCGTGATGTTCCGCCGCTCCGAGCCGTCGGCGCGGGCGACGAAGATCTCGTCGTTGTTATTCGTCCCGTGCGTGGAGTCGCGATAGACGATCCACTTCCCGTCGGGTGACCAGGCGCCATCGAACTCCGGCCCGGCGGAGTTGGCCGCGACCTTCACGACCTTCGACCCGTCGACGTCCATCGCGTACACGTCCTCGAAGTCGTCGAACACGATCCGGCCCTTCAGGTCGCTGATCCGGATCGGTTGACCGGTCGCGACCGGACTGCTGCCCGTGTGGGCGACCCGGGACGGAATCGGCCGCGGGCTGGTGGACGGCGTGGGCGAGGCCGCAGCCACCGGGGAGCCTGACGCCACCGACGGGCCCGACGGCCCGATAGGCGGGGCCTGCCCGCATCCGACGAGGGAGATCGTCAGTGCGGCCCACGCCGCCCGGGAAGCGAGCTTCATGACGGACCTACACCGCGCCGCGATGCCGGGTTCCGAGGAAGGGCGCTGTCATGGGTGGCCTTTGCCTGCGCAACGCATCGCCCATCATGGAGTCGATGCCGCTCGTGTCGTGCTGATCCTCGTTCCGCCGTCGGAGACGAAGCGGCCGCCGCCCCGCGACGGTCGTGCGCTCGCGCTTGGCGAGCTGTCGTTTCCGGAGCTCATGCCACTGCGGACCCGGATCCTCGATGCGCTGATCGCGACGAGCGCGGGCCCGGACGCGTTCTCGCGGCTCTTCGTGCGGCCGACGCTGGCGGCCCAGGTCGCCCGGAACATGCGGCTCCGCGAGCTGCCGACCCGGCCGGCGGCCGAGATCTACGCCGGGCCGCTCCACGATGGGCTGGATCTCGCGGGGCTCGATGCCGAGGCCGCGACCCGCGCCGAGGGCAGCGTCGTGATCACCTCCGCCCTTTGGGGCGCGCTCCGACCCGCCGACCGGATCCCGCCGTATCGGCTCCGGGTGTGGGCCCGCCTCGCCGGGATGGATCGTCTCGAGCCGATGTGGCGGGCCGTCCTGCCGGACCTGTTCGCCCGCCTCGCCGGACCCGACGGGATCGTGCTGGACCTGCGATCCGGGAGCTTCCAGGCGCTCGGGATGCCGGCGGGGCTGGGTGATCGCACGGTGGTTCTCCATGTCGCCCGGACGGCCGGCGACGGGGCGCGGATCGGCGACGTCGTCGCGAAGCGCGTCCGCGGCCAGGCGGCGAACCACCTGCTCGCATCCGGCGCCGATCCCGCCGACCCCGACGGGCTCGCGGACGTGATCGCGGAGCGATGGCCGGTGCGCCTCGCCGAACCGCAGCGACCCGGCCAGCCGTGGACGTTGAGCCTGACGGCGGGCGACTGAGACCCGTAGCATCGCGGCATGGATCGTCTTCGGATCGGCATCGTCGGCTGCGGCGACGTCGCGTACCGGCACTACCTGCCGGCCCTCCGCTCGGTGGCGGAGCGCGTCCGGATCGTCGCGGCCGCGGACCCTCGGGAGGGCGCCGCCGCGCGGCTTGCGTCCGCGGTCGCGGACTGGTCGCCCGGGACGGCTGCGTTCCATGATCTCGATGAGATGCTCGGCTCAGCCGAGCTCGATGGAGTCTTCAACCTCACCCCAGCGCCGCGCCACGGGGCGGCCAATCTCGCGATCCTCCAGGCCGGCGTCGGCTGCTACAGCGAGAAGCCGCTCGCGTCGAGCGTCGTGGAGGCGGATGGCCTGATCGCGCTCGCCGAGGAACGGGCGATCCCGTTCCTGGTCGCCCCTGGCTCGGCGGTGAGCCGCCGGATCCGCTGGCTGCGCGACCTCACGGCGTCGGGCCGGCTCGGCGCTCCAACGCTCGTGGTCGCTCATCACGCCGATCCCGGGCCCGCGGACTGGGACGAGTACACCGGCGACCCGACGCCGTTCTACTAGACGGGTGTCGGGCCGGTCTTCGACCATGGCGTCTACCGCCTCCACGAGATCACGACCGTGCTGGGGCCCGCCCGGCGCGTCCAGGCGATGGGCTCGATCGCGCTGCCGGTGCGCCGGATCCGGGCGGGCGCGAAGGCCGGCGGCAGCATCGAGGTCACGACGCCGGATCATGTCCTGATCCACCTGGAGTTCGTGAGCGGCGCGCTCGGCCAGCTCCTCGCGAGCTTCGCCACCGCCAACACGCTCCAGCCCTGGCTCGAGCTCCACCTCGAGCGCGGCGTCGTCAGCTTCGAAGGCAAGTCCTGGGAGCTCGATGCGCCGACGATGCTGCTCGACAGCACGAACGGCATCGACCAACCCTGGCAGTCCGTCACCGAGCTCGCCCGCGACGACATCGGGGTGGTCGAGGGCGGCGCCCGCCACTTCATTGCGGTCCTGGCCGGTCAGGAGACGCCCGTCCTGACGGCCGAGCATGCCCGCCACGTGCTCGAGGTCATCCTGAAGTCGTACGACTCGATCGCTGACGGCGGGTCCCATGCGATCGACACGACATTCGCGACCAGCTCCTGACCAGTCAGTGCGAGTCTTCGGCGGCAGCACGATCGCCCGGAACGCATCCAGATCGTCCGACCGGATCGAATGACCCCACCCCGATCGGGACGGAAACCCCGTGTCTCGTCAGTACGGCGTTCGGCTGGTCGGAATCCATCAGACCGCGCCGCCGCGCCTTGGGACGTCCGTGGGACGGGGCTCCCCGGCGCCGTCAGCGCCGCGCTCGAGCGTCGCCCGGGCGATGCCGCCGCAGATGCTCCGCACCGGACATGGACACGGAGACGACCGCGACCTTGCCTGGCTCCCTGCGGCGCTCGATGAAGCCGAGGTCGGTCGCGTCCTCCCAGATCGGAAGCCGCGGGCACGACGTTCGCCAGGCCTCCATGGTCTCGGCGTACGGCCGTTGGCCGGGGCCGATCCACTCGAGCAGGTCCAGGATCAGGCTGTCGACGGTCTGAGACACGAGGACATCTTCGCTCGTTCCGGCCGGACTGGATTGCGAGCGTGGCGCACCCGCTGCCCTTGCACGGACCGAACTGCGTCGGCTGGCGACTCAGTGACGCCTTGGAGCAATCCGGCGGGACCCGATCGACGTTTCAGCATCGACACGCAGACGAAAACTGAGGGTACTTCTTGACGATGCCCGACATCCCCCGCCAGCAGCCGGACACCCCGGAGACGGACGCCGCGAGCCGCGACTGGCTGGATCACTGGCGAGCTGGTCCGACGCGGCGGCGCTGGGTCGAGCTGCCGCCGCAGGTCGGCGATCCGGCGCCCGATCTGGAACTGCTGGACGCCCGCACCGGCGAGCGCGCACGGCTGTCCCATCAGTGGGCAGACAGACCCGCCTTGCTTCTCTTCTGGCGGCACTTCGGCTGCAGCTGCGGGCGCGATCGCGCGGAGCGGCTGCGCCGCGAATTCGCCGACTACGCCGGTGCGGGGGCGACGGTCGTCCTGATCGGACAAGGCGAGCGGGACCGAACCCTCGTCTACGCTGCCGCGAACGAGCTGCCGGACACGGTCGCGCTGCTGTGCGACCCGGCCGAGGCGGCCTACCGCGCGTACGGGCTCCTCGAAGGCGGGCCGGCCGAGGTCCTGTTCGACGCGCCGGACGAGTACCTCACCTGCCAGCCGCAGGTCGGTGCCACCATGGCCGAGGAGCGTCGGGCCCTGGCGCGCCCGAACGTCGACAATCCGTGGCTGCTGCCTGGCGAGTTCGTCGTCGCGCCAGATGGTCGCCTCGTGACGACCTATCGCTTCCAGTTCTGCGAGCACTGGCTCGATCCGCGCGCCAATGTCGCGGCGATCCGGTTTGCGTCCGGGGAGCTGCGCCCCGCGTTCTGAAGGGTCGATGTGCTCTAAAGCGAGGCCGACCGGAGAACGCCCGTCAACCGATCGTCAGGACGACATTCCCGGTCTTGTGCCACGCCTCGACGCGGCGGTGCGCGTCCACCACCTCATGCATCGAGTAGACGCGGTCGATGACGGGTCGGTAGGCGCCGCGCTCGACCAGGTCCTTCAGGAGCATCGCGTCGTCCCGGCTCCGCCGACCGGAGGCGAACGTCATCCGCCGGCTACCGATCCAGCGGGTCGCGAGCGGGGCCAACAAGGACTCCAGCGGACGCGGTCCAACGTCCGTCGCGACGTAGACCCCGCCGGGCCGGATCGACCGTCGCCCCCACCGGAAGGCGTACTTGCCGACGGCGTCGATGATCGCGTCGTACGTCTGCCCGTTCTTCCGGAAGTCCTGGCGCCGGTAGTCGATGACGTCGTCGGCACCGAGCGACCACACCAGCTCGACGTGATCGGTGCCGCAGACCGCGGTCACGTGGGCCCCGAAGTGCTTGGCGATCTGGACCGCCGCGCTTCCGAGCGAACCTGATGCGCCGTAGATGAGGAGCCGGCGCCCGGGCTCGGCCCCGGCCTTGCGGAGCGTCGCGAGGGCCTGGGACCCGCCGTCGTAGATCGCGGCGGCCTCCTCGAAGCTCAGCGAGGCCGGCTTGAGGGCGACGACGCCGGTCGCCCGCATGCAGAGGAACTCGGCGTGGATGCCGAACCAGCGCGACCCGAACACCTCGTCGCCGACGTGGAGCTCTTCCACGGCCGAGCCGACGGCCTCGACAATGCCGGCGAACTCGACGCCGAGCCATCCCCAGCGCGGCCGGCGGAACCCGGCAACGAGCCGCCACGGCCACGGATGCCCACCACGAATGTGCACATCCGTCTGGCTCACCGTCGACGCCCGAACCCGGATCAGCACCTCATCGTCGGCCGGAACGGGCTGCTCGACGTCCTCGATCCGCAGGACCTCGGGTGGTCCGTACCGGTCCTGAACGATGGCCTTCACGGTCACAGTATCGCGACGGAGCCTAAGCCTCGTGGCGACCGACGAGCGACCGACGAGCGCGCTCTCGAGCGAGCTACGGCCCGTCGATCCGTGTGTCGAGCGCGATCCAGTTCGGCTCCCAGGTCGTGCCCCAGTCGTCCGAGAACGCCTGCTCGAAGCGGCAACTCGTCGCGGTGATGTCGGAGATCACGAAGCGGGACAGGATCGCGCGGCCGTCGAGGTCCTCCTGGGAATAGAACGACCCGCGGCCGTCCGCGAACGCGCCGATTGCCGGCGTCGCGAGCAGGCCGTTCGCACTGCTGGCGAATATCAGGCTCCACTGGGCCGACTGCGGCCGGTACAGGCGGAGGCTGAGACCCTCGATCCGGCCGGCGGGCCCGGCGACATCGAGCTCGACGAGGTTTGCCCGTCCGTCCCAGATCTTCCTCACGACCGAGGTGCCCTCGTACTCGACCCAATCGGTGGAGCCCGTCAGCGGCGCCTTGAGGCGCCGAAGATGGGTCGCCCAGTTCCCGATCTCGAAGTCGAAGTCGTGCTGTCCGTCGCGGATCGGTCTGCCCATGCTCGCCTCCAGCCGACATCGTCCAGCAGACAGGACACCGGCTCAACGACCGGTCGGTGCGTCGAATTGCGGTCCAGTCCGCCCCGTGCTGTTCCTAGCGCTCGGACGTCTCCGCCTCGAAGATCTCCCACTCACCGGGCACCCCGCGGAGCGTCGCCGGGCCCAGCGGCCGAAAGGTCAGGTCGGTGCCGGTGACGAGGTCCCGGACCGTCTTCGTGACGATCACCTGGTTGGGCTCGGCCTGGCTCAGCAGGCGGGCAGCGATGTGGACCGCGATCCCGCCCACGCCGGTCTCGCGTCGCTCGATCTCGCCGGTGTGGAGGCCCACCCGGATCTCGACATCGAGTCCGCGCGCCGCCTCGACGAGCTCGAAGCCGGCCCGCAGTGCCCGCGTCGGCGCATCGAACACCGCCATCACGCCGTCGCCGGTGAACTCGATGTTCTGGCCGTTCCAGTGCTCGATCACCTCGCGGACGGCCTGGTGGTAGGTATCGAGGAGCTTGCGCCAGGACCGGTCGCCCATCGTGTGCGCGCGGCCGGTCGAATCGACGATGTCGGCGAAGAGCACCGTCGCGAGCGTCCGGTCGAAGTCCTCGGCCGCGTGCAGCGAGCGGATCTGCTCGTGGGTCCACTGGTAGTCGTCGACGAACCGGCTCGTGGGGACCTCCGGATCGGGGACATAGGTATGGAGCACGACACCCGACTCGAATGTCCGCGTGCTGACGAGGCGAAGGTGGTGGGTGTCGATCCGATCCCGGAACAGGCGCTTGCCGCTGCCGAGGATGACCGGGAACCAGAGCAGCCGGAACTCATCGACCAGGTTCTGGCGCAGGAGCTCGTCGACCAGATCCGGGCTGCCGTAGACGAGGATGTCGCCACCCTGCTGGGCCTTGAGCTTCCGGACCTCGGCCGCGATGTCTCCCGACAGGATCGTCGTGTTGCTCCAGTCGGCGCGTTTCAGGGTGTTCGAGACGACGAACTTCGGGATCTGGTTCATCCAGTCAGCGAGCTCGGGATCGGCGCCGGAGGTCGCGGCGGTCGGCCAGAACGCAGCCCAGATCTGCCACGTCCGGCGGCCCAGGAGCAGGGCGTCGGCCGACATCACGTGCTCGGCGTTGAAGCGCTGGTCCTCGTCGCGCTGGACGCGGAGTGCCCACGCGTTGCGGCCAGTCCGGTGCTCGTCGAAGCCCGGTGCCTCGACGATCCCATCGACGGTCACGAACGCGGTCACGACGAGCTTCACCGGTGAAGCGTAATCGGCCGACCCGGTCCCGCGGCGCCCGAACGGTCGCGCGGTCACGACGACGCGACGACGGCCGCGCGCCATGCTGGCCGTCTGCACAAGGGGCACGACATGGGCGACATCGAAGTCCTGGGGACCAACCCGAACGCAGCCTTCAAGCTGAAGGTCCACCGCGGCGACGGAATGGCGCTGCTCGGGATGGACTGGCTCGATCCACAGCCACCCGCCGATTTCGTCGGGTTCGCAATCGAG
>DASXTH010000056.1:0-3917 GCA_036505555.1 Candidatus Limnocylindrales bacterium
ACCGATGGCGAACGAGTACGACGCCGTCGTCGTCGGCGGCGGCCACAACGCCCTGGTCACGGCCGCGTACCTCGCGAAGGCGGGGCGACGGACGCTCGTGCTCGAGCGGCGTGAGCGGGTCGGCGGGGCCGCCGAGACGTCGACCCTCGGCGGCGCGCGGGTCCCGCGGCTCGCTCACACCGTTGGACGCCTGCGGCCGTCGGTCGTCAAGGATCTCGACCTCCGCTCGCATGGCCTGCGTTTCCTCGCGCCGGACGTCCGCGTCTTCGCCCCGCAGCCGGACGGCCGGGCGGTCACGCTCTGGACCGATCAGGCGCGGACGGTCGAGGGCCTGGGCGAGTGGTCGTCGCATGACGCCGATCGGTACCCAGGCTTCGACCGGCTCGTCCGGTCGCTCGGGCGGTTCCTCGGCGAGATCGCCGGCCAGACGCCACCGGACATCAAGGCGCCCGGATTGAGTGACGCGCTGGCCGGGCTGCGGCTCGGGCGGTCGTTCCGCGGCCTCGGCAAGGGCGACGCGCACACGATCCTGCGGGTCCTGCCGATGGCGGTCGCGGACTTCGTCGCGGAGGCCTTCGAAACGGACGCGGTCCGGGCGGCGGTCGCGTGGCGAGGCGTTGAGTACTGCTCGCTCGGGCCGTGGTCGGCAGGGACGGCGGCGGTGCTGCTCGGCGACTCGGCGGGGAACGACGGGGGAGCAGCCGGCCAGACGGTCTTCGCGGAGGGTGGCCCCGGGGCGGTGTCAGAGGCACTCGCGGCCGCGATTCGCGCGGCCGGCGGCGAGATCCGGACCGGGGCGGATGTCGTGGCAATCACCTCGCACGACGGGCGCGTCACCGGCGTAGCGCTCGCGTCCGGGGAGGAGATCGCGGCTCGGGCGGTCGTGTCGGGCCTCGACCCGAAGCGGACGCTGACCGCACTCTGCGATCCGGTTGCGATCGGGCCGTCGATGCTCTGGCGCGCCGGCAACTACCGGACGCCTGGCGTCGTGTCGAAGGTCAACCTCGTCCTCGGCGGCCTCCCGCGGTTCACCGCCGCTCGCGGCAACGACGAGGCGCTGCTCCGCGGCCGGATCGTCGTCGCGCCGGGGATCGACGCCATCGAGCGGGCCTTCGACGCGTCGAAGTACGGCCGGGTCTCGGATTCCCTCGTCTTCGAGGCGACGATCCCCTCGCTCGTCGATCCGTCGCTCGTCGCCGATGCGCCGGGCGGCACTCACGTCATGAGCGTCATCGCCCAGTACACGCCGCGAGCGCTCCGCGACGGCTCGTGGGACGACGAGGGCCGGGCGGACGCGGTGGGCGACGCCGTCGTCGACCAGCTCGATGGCCTCGCACCCGGATTCCGCGACCTCGTCCGGGACCGTGAGGTCCTCACGCCGCTCGATCTCGAGCGGGAGTACGGCCTGAGCGGCGGGCATCCGCTTCACGGCGAACCGGGCCTCGACCAGTTCTTCCTGTGGCGACCGTTCTTCGGCCACGCCCGCTACCGCCTGCCGATTGAGGGCCTCTACCTCGCGGGATCCGGGGCGCACCCTGGCGGTGGGATCACGGGCCAGCCCGGTCAGAACGCGGCCCGCGAGATCCTCTCGGATCTCAAGCGGGGCTGAGGACCGCCGGGGGAGCCGTCGACTGGCGAACGATCAGCGTCGGCGCGAAAAGGGTGACCCCCTGGTCGCGGGGCGCGGTCGGATCGCGGGCGAACTGGATCGCGAGCCGGACGCCCTCGGCGACGATCTCGGCTGTCGGCATGCGCAGCGTCGTGAGCGCCGGCACCGTGTGACTCGCGAGGAGGATGTCGTCGAAGCCGACGACGGACAGGTCCCGCGGGACGACGAGACCGCGGCTATGCGCAGCGTGGAGTGCGCCGACCGCGAGCGTATCGGTCGAAGTCATGATCGCCGTCGGCGGAGCCGGGAGGGCCATGAGGGCATCGACCGCCTGCTCGCCTCCGCTCGGCGTGTTGGCGACGTGCTGGACATAGCCGTCCCGCACCTGGCCGAAGCGCGATTCGATGAACTCGGTGAACGCGGCGTGGCGCTCCCGGATGTCGCCAAGCGGGCGGCCGCTCACGAACGCGATCCGTTCGTGGCCGAGGCCGACGAGATGCTCGAGACCTGCCAGGACGCCGGTCTGGTTGTCGACGTCGACGGTCGACACGCCGAGGGGACTCGAGCCCTGCCACAGCCCGACAACCGGCACGAGCAGGTCGCCGAGATCGGCGAAGAGGCGCGGCTGCTCCTGCATGTCGCCGAGCAGCACGATCGCATCGCAGTGGCGGGTCTCGAGGACCGCCGTCAGCGCGATCGCCTCGTCAGCGCGACCGCGGGCGTTGCCGAGGACGAGGTTGTGGCCGTGGCCCATCGCGGCGACCGACAGGGCTTCGATCGCGCCGGCGAAGAACGGGTCGGTGATGTCGCGGACGACAGCGCCGAGCAGCATTGTCGGGGCGCCGCGGAGGCCGCGGGCGAGCGGGTTCGGGCGGTAGCCGATCTTGCGGGCGGCAAGGGTCACGCGCTCGCGGGTCTCGGCGGCGATCGGGACTCGGGTCGGGACGTCGTTGAGCACCCGCGACACCGTGCTCTGCGAGACGCCCGCCAGCCGTGCGATATCGCGCATCGTCGGGACGGCCCGCGGCCGGCGCTCGAGAGCCGGCTCGGATCCCGCGGCTGGATCGGGCGCGACCTCGACGCGCGCCTCCGGGGCGCCATCCTCCGTTCCCATCGTGAAAGCGTAGCATTCGATGCAGTCATACGATTGCGTGACTGGCACCGGCGCATGGCGATGTTGGGAGACGAGCGTTGCAGATCGTGGTGACGGGCGGCAGCGGCAAGGCGGGCAGGTGGGCCGTCCGCCATCTCCGGGAGCTCGGCCACCGCGTGGTCAATGTCGACGCGGTTCACGACGGCAGCCCCCATGGCGAGTGCATCCTCGCCGACCTGACGGATCTCGGGCAGTGCGCAGAGGTCCTTGCCGGCACAGACGCGGTCGTACACCTCGCCGCGATCCCGGCTCCCGACATTCGGCCGCCGGGCGAGACGTTCCGCAACAACGCGATCTCGACGTACAACGTCATGGCCACGGCCGCGGCGCGCGGGATCGCCCGGGTTGTGTGGGCCTCCAGTGAAACCGTTCTCGGATTGCCGTTTGACGATCCGCCGCTCTACGCCCCGATCGACGAGGGCCATCCGCCCCGGCCGGAGACGTCCTACGCGGATTCGAAGCTCGTCGGCGAAACGCTCGCGGAGCAGTTCGCGAGGAGGACGACGACCTCGTTCGTCGGGCTCAGGATCTCGAACATCATGGAGCCGACGGATTACGTGCGGTTCGAGTCATGGCAGGGCGACGCGCGGATCCGGAAGTGGAACCTGTGGGGTTACGTCGACGCGCGGGACGTTGCGCAGGCAGTCGAGCGCGCGCTCGACGCGGATGTCGACGGAGCGGTTGTCGCCATCGTTGCCGCCGCCGACACGTGCATGCGCCGACCGAGCGCGGACCTGATGGCCGAGGTCTATCCGAGCGTCGAGGTTCGCGGACGGCTCGACGGCCGCCAGACGCTTCTCTCGATCGACCGGGCGCGGTCTCTGCTCGGGTACGCGCCGGCCCACAGCTGGCTCGACGACCCGTCGAGCGGTGGTTAGCCGGCGACCGCCTCGCTCTCGACCATCGGCTTCACGATCGTGATCAGCGACTCCATCGTCTCGGCGTCGTACGGTGCCGCGAGCTCTGCGATGAACGTGTCGAACCCGACGCGACGATAGGCGAGCATCGTCTCCGCGATCTGCTCCGGTGTGCCGACCCACACCGACGTGTCGCCGTCCATCCGTGATTCCGGCGTCCGGTTCGTGGCGAGCAGCTCGAGGTAGACCCGACGAGCCTCGGCCTCGGTCGCGCGGATGGTCGGCTTGCAGCCGAGCG
>DASXTH010000057.1:0-1700 GCA_036505555.1 Candidatus Limnocylindrales bacterium
CGCCGCATCTAGGCCCACGCGCGCGGCTCGCCGCGGCTGCGCTGATCGCGCTGGTCGGCGCCTGCTCCGGCCCGAACGTCTCGCCGCGGACGTCCGAATCCGAACCTGGATCGTCTTCCGATCCGGCCACCTCGGAGACGCTCGCGTCGGCCTGCCCGCCGCCGCCGCCATCGGCCGCACCCGCCGCCGCGCCGCTGGGCCAGCCCGGGTGGTGGAACGGCCGCGTCTTCTACGAGGTCTTCGTCCGGAGCTTCGCCGACTCGGACGGCGACGGGATCGGCGACCTGCGCGGGCTGACCGCGCATCTCGACGCGCTGAACGACGGCGACCCGACGACGACGACCGACCTCGGGATCACCGGCATCTGGCTCATGCCGATCGCGTCCTCGCCGAGCTACCACGGCTACGACGTCAGCGACGAGCGGGCCGTCGAGGTGGACTACGGCACGCTCGACGACCTGAAGGCATTCGTGGCCGAGGCCCACAAGCGCGGGATCGCGGTCATCACCGACCTCGTCCTGAACCACACGTCATCGGCGAACCCGTGGTTCCGGGAATCGCGGGCCGGCACCGGCCACGACGACTGGTACATCTGGTCGCCGACGAACCCGGGCTACGGCGGCCCCGACGGTCAGCAGGTCTGGCATGCGGCCGGCAACCGGTTCTACTACGGGCTCTTCGGTGCCGACCTGCCCGACCTCAACCTGAAGAGCCCCGCGGTCACCGCTGAGATGACCGACGTCGCCCGCTACTGGCTGACCGAGGTCGGGCTCGATGGGTTCCGGCTCGACGCGATCAAGCACCTCGTCGAGGATGGCGCGGCGCAGGTCCACACGCCCGAGACCCATGCCTGGCTCCAGGCATTCCGCTCGGCGATCCACGAGACAGCCCCGAACGCCCTGCTCGTCGGGGAGGTCTACGATGTGTCGGTCGCGGTCGCCCGCTACGTCCCCGAAGACGTCGACCTCGCGTTCGACTTCGACCGGGCCCAGGGGACCGTCGATTCGCTCGTCCGCGGCGACGGGAGCGCGCTCGTCGGCGCGCTGACAGACGATCAGCAGCAGTTCGGCCCGGACGAGACCGCCGGGTTCCTGACGAACCACGACCAGACCCGGATCGCGAGCCGGCTCGACGATCCCGCGGCGCTGCAGGTCGCTGCCGGACTGCTCCTGACCGGCGGCGGCACGCCGTTCGTCTACTACGGCGAGGAGATCGGCCTGACCGGCGAGAAGCCCGACGAGAACATCCGGACCCCGATGGCCTGGACCGGCGAGGGGCCCGCGGCGGGCTTCACGACGGGGACGCCGTGGGAGCCGCCGGAGCCCGGATGGGAGACGCGGAATGTCGCCGCGGAGTCGGCTGATCCGGCCTCCTTGCTCTCGACCTACCGCGACCTCATCCGGTTGCGGGCTGCCCACGCGTCGCTGAGCGGCGGGCCGACCGCGCCGCTGATGTCGTCGGACCCGAAGATCGTCGCCTACCTCCGGCTCGCGTCGCAGGATCGGACGGCGATCATCGCGAACGTGTCGAACGCGGCCGTCGAGGCGCCCGCCTTCGCGCTCGACGGCGGTCCCCTCTGCTCGGGCAAGGCGAGCGTCCTCTACCGGACGGGGCTCGCCGACGCGGCGTCCCTGCCGGTGAAGGCGCCGATCGTGGGCGTGACCGGCGGCTTCCACGACTGGACGCCGTTCGACACCGTC
>DASXTH010000058.1:0-11335 GCA_036505555.1 Candidatus Limnocylindrales bacterium
CAGCACGCCTGGCGCCGGGACGAACGCGATCCGGTCATGGCTCGTCGACAGGGTGTCCGGGTTCGCGATGGCGGCGAGGGCGGCCGCGGCGGACGGAACGGCGGGCGAGGGCACGACGGACGCGCCGAGCGCGATGGCCAGCGCGGCACCGAGCCCCGCGACGATGTCGGCCGGCAGACGCCGTCGGATCACGCGACGCGCCGGGGCGTCCACAGCGTGGTCCGGGTGGCCTCCTCGCCGGGGAGCGGCGCGTCCGGCACCGTCTCGATCCCCGTGACGAAGGCGCGGACGAGGGTCTCGTCGAGCTGCGTTCCCGCGGCGTCCTCGAGCCTGGTCAGCGCCTCCCGGACATCGAGTGCCTTGCGATACGGGCGGGTCGTCGTCATCGCCGAGAACGTGTCGCCGACGGCGAGGATCCGCGCGATCAGTGGGATCGTCTCGCCCGCCAGGCGGTGGAGGTAGCCGTCGCCGTCCCAGCGCTCGTGATGGTGGCGGATGCCGGCCCGGACGACGTCGATGTCGGGAACGTCACGGACGATCATGTCGCCCAGCGCGACGTGCTGCTTCACGACCTCGTACTCCTCGGCCGTCAGCTTGCCGGGCTTGCGCAGGATCGGATCGGGGATGCCGATCTTGCCGACGTCGTGGAGCAGGCCGGCGACGTGAATCGAGCGGATCAGCTCCGGGTCGAGGCCAATCTGCTCCGCGAGGAAGACGCTGTAGCGGGCGACGTCCTCGGAATGGCGCTTCGTGTAGCGGTCCTTCGTGTCGACGGCGCGGACGAGGCCCTGGAGGACGTCGAAGCCGGACACGGCGGGCGCCGCGGCATCGGCGTCGCCGGCGACCCGGATCGTGTCACCGCCGGAGGCTCGCGCCTCCTCGAGGACGACGACCGCGGTCGCGAGCAGCGCCGTCACCGACGACCCGTGCTCCGGGTACGTGCAGATGCCCGCACTGACCGTCACCGGCAGCCGCTCGCTGGCCTCGAACTGGAGAGCCAGATCGGCGAGGGCCGTCCGGACCCGGGCGATCGCGGGCTCGAGCTCGACGACCGCAGCGGCCGGGGCGATGAGGAGGAACTCGTCCGGGCCGTAGCGGCCCATGACGATCGACGGCGGCAAGTGCCGGCGGAGCTCGCTCGCGACGGCGAGGAGCGCCTCGTCGCCAGCCCGGTGGCCGTGGTTGTCATTGAGCAGACGGAACCCGTCAACATCGACGAGGGCGACACCGAGTGCGGTGCCGGCGGTCCGGGACGCTTCCACGTCGGTCGCGAGCCGGTCGACGAGCGCCCCGTGGTTCAACGCGCCGGTCAGCGGGTCTTGCCGCGTCGCCTCGACGAGCGCCTCTGTCTGGCGGGTCAGGCGACCCTGTGCGGCGCGGAAGATCAGATAGAGGAGGATCGCGGTGACCAAGCCGGCGCTGAGCGTCACCGTGACGACGTCACGCCGGATCGCCTCCAGCCGAGCCAGGATCGGGACTGCGTCGCGCCAGATCCCCACCACTGCCCGGACCTGGCCGTCCGCGCTGATCGGGAGCAACTCGCGGAGGACCGTCGGCGAACCGAGCTCGCCCGGTCCGGCCCCGGCCTCGGCCGCGTCAACGAGACCGACCTGGACGCTGCCGGTCGTTGCCTGGGCCATCGGGCCGGCCACCGCGATCGCCAGCCCGGCAAGTCCCGGCTGGCTCGCCACCACGATCGTCCCGTCGAGCCGGCGAAGCTCCACGCGGAGGATGTCGTCCGGCGCGGTCAGCGCAGCGAGCTTCGTCTCGAGCGCGGCGCGCTCGGCACCGGTCGGCCCCGTGGCCGGATCAAGGAACCGCAGCGGGACGGCGTCATCGAGGACGGCCCGGACCGTCGTCGCGTCGCTGGCAACCGTCGTGTTCATCGTGCTCGTCGAAACGTTCAACGAGACCATCACGGCTTGCGCGGTGGCGGTGATCCCGATGATCGCGAGGAACGCGCCGAAGACGAGGATCAGGAGCAGCGGTCGGCGAGGACGTCCCCGCGAATGCAGCAAGGCCGGGCAACCTCGAGTACAGCGTCCCTCAGAGACCCGAGCCTACGGACCAGCGGCGAGGCGCCCTATGGCCGGATCGTCCCCTTCCCCGATAGCCCGGTTGGCGGACCGCGGTCGGCGGCCGCAGCTACCAGCTCCAGCCGGGGAGTGCCTCGAGCTCGGCGGCCTGGTCGGGATCGAGCGTCCCGGCGCGATGTCGCCGCCGGTATGTCGACTCCCAGAGCGAGAGCGGGAACCCGTCGCCGGCCGTCGCGCCGGGCGAGAACGGCAACGCTGCGCCGGCGTCGAGCTGCTGCCGCGCGAACCAGAGGCCGGCGTCGAAGAAGCCGTCGGTCGCCTCCCAGCGGCCGTCGATCTGGTTGAGCGTCTCCTTGTCGACGAAACACCAGGACCAGTCCTGGCCGGCCTCGAGCGTGCGCATGAGCGGATGACCGGTTTCGGCGAAGTGGGCCGAGGCGTGCCGGTTCGGGCTCGAGTCGCAACAGCCGGTCCGGCCGCAGGTGAGGCACTGGCGGAGGTGCTGCCACGTGCCGCCCATCGTCACGCAGGTCTCGCACACGTCCGCGCCCGGCCCGACGTCGGCGATCTGATCGAGATGGGTGCAGGTGGGGCGCACGCGGGCACCGTACTCGAAGCGGCGGCGATCCGCCGAGACCGCCGCGGGCGGCACGTTCCGGCCGGATCCGGCGATCCTCGGTATGCTCCGACCTCCACGCCGGATGCCCACCTGTGCCGGCCGCCCGGGGGTCCCCATGCCCGACCTGATCACTGCCGACGGCCTCGTCAAGGTCTATCGCGGCCGGAAGACGTCCGTCCGCGCGCTCGACGGCCTCGACCTCTCGGTCCCGGAGGGGACCGTCCTCGGCCTGCTCGGGCCGAACGGTGCGGGCAAGACGACGGCCGTCCGGATCCTCGCGACGCTGCTGAAGCCCGACGGCGGCCGGGCCACGATCGCCGGCCACGACGTCGTCCGCGAACCGGACGCGATCCGGCGCGTGCTGGGGCTTTCCGGGCAGTACGCCGCGGTCGACGAGAACCTGACCGGCAACGAGAACCTCTGGCTGTTCGGACGGCTCTACCGGCTGTCGTCCCCCGAGGCCCATCGTCGGGCCACCGAGCTCCTCGCCCAGTTCGACCTCACCGAGGCTGGTGATCGGGTCGTGAAGACGTACTCCGGCGGGATGCGCCGCCGGCTCGACCTGGCGAGCGCGCTGATCGGGCGGCCCCGGCTCCTGATCCTCGATGAGCCGACGACGGGCCTGGACCCGCGCAGCCGCCTGGGGATGTGGGACGTCATCCGCGGGCTCGTCCGCGAAGGCGTGACGCTCCTGCTCACGACGCAGTACCTCGAAGAGGCCGACGAGCTCGCCGACACGATCGCCGTGGTGGACCGCGGCCGGATCATCGCCCGCGGCACGGCCGACGAGCTGAAGTCGCAGGTCGGCGGCGAGCGGATCGAGATCGTCGTCCGCGACCGGACGGTGATCGAGCGAGCTCGCGAGATGCTGGCCAAGGATTGCGGCGGCGACGTGACCCTCGACGAGCACACCCGGAAGCTGACGGTGCCGGCGCATGGTGGGGCCCAGACGCTCGTCCAGGTCGTCCGCGACTTCGACGAGGCCGGGATCCACATCGACGACATCGCGCTCCGCCGGCCGACGCTCGACGACGTGTTCCTCGAGCTGACCGGCCACGCGTCCGAGGACGATCCGGGCGCCGAGGCGCCGGCGGACGGGAGGGCGGCATGACCGCTCGCTCGACGTCGCCCGCGACCTCCGCATCCGACGGCTTGTCCGCGGCGATCACCGACGGCCTCCTCGTCGGCTGGCGGAACCTCAAGCGGATCCCGCGGATCCCGGAGCTCGCGATCTTCGCGATCCTCCAGTCGATCATGTTCGTGCTGCTGTTCGCCTTCGTCTTCGGCGGCGCGATCCCGATCCCAGGCGGTGGCGATTACAAGGACTTCTTGATGCCGGGGATCTTCGCCCAGACGATCGTGTTCGCCGCGGCGACCACCGCGATCGGGATGACCGACGACGTCAACAAGGGGATCATCGACCGCTTCCGCTCGCTGCCGATGTCGCGCTCGGCGGTGATCACCGGGCGGACGTTCTCGGACGTGATCTACAACGCCGGGATCCTCGTCGTCCTGATGGTGACGGGCTTCGTCATCGGCTGGCGGGTGGACTCCATTCCGGCGCTGGCCGCCGGGTTCCTGCTCCTGCTGTTCTTCGCCTACGGCATGGCCTGGCTCGGCGTCTGGCTCGGTCTGAACGTGCCCACCGTCGAGGTCGCCCAGCAGGTGATCTTCACGGTCCTGTTCCCGATCACGTTCATCTCGAACGTGTTCGTCCCGCTCCAGACGCTCCCGTCGTGGCTCCAGGTCTTCGCCGAGTGGAACCCGACCTCGACCCTGACTGCGGCCCTGCGCGAGCTCTGGGGCAACCCGAACCCGGCCACCTCCGGCAGCCTGGCGACGACCCAACCGCTGCTCGTGACGATCGTCTGGGTCGTCGTGATCATCGCGATCTTCGGCCCCCTTGGCGTCAGGCGGTATCGTTCGATGAGCCGATGACCGAGGAACGAACCGCCCACCGCCGCTCGCGCCGGTCCGGGATGCCCGTGATGGACCCCGACGGTTCGGCGGGCACGTCTGGCGAGAGGGCGCCGGTCGTGCCGGCTCGCACCCACGAGCTGACGCCCGCCCCGAACAACGCGCGCTGGCGGGCGCTCCTCGCGGAAGGCCAGCCGATCCTCGCCGACGGCGCGATGGGCACGATGCTCTTCGCCTCTGGGCTCCAGTTTGGCGATCCGCCCGAGGCCTGGAACGTGTCGCACCCCGAGGTCGTGCGGCGGATCCATCGCGGCTACCTCGACGCCGGGTCGCGGATCGTCATGACGAACACGTTCGGCGGCAATCGCCTGCGGCTCCGGCTCCACGGGCTCGACACGCGCGTCGCGGAGCTGAACCGGACGGCCGCGATCCTCCTCCGCGCGGAGGTCGACGCGGCCGGCGGCCGGGCGCTCGTGGCCGGCGACATCGGCCCGTCGGGCGAGATCATGGCGCCGCTCGGAACGCTCGACGAGGACGAGGCGGTCGATGTGTTCGCCGAGCAGGCTGCGGCGTTGATCGCCGGCGGCGTCGACCTGATCTGGATCGAGACGATGTCCCACCTGTCCGAGATCGGGGCGGCGATCCGCGGCGCGCGCCGAGCGTCGCCGACGATCCCGGTGATCGCCACGATGACCTTCGACACCCGCGGCTACACGATGATGGGCGTGTCGCCCGAACAGGCGGCCCGGTCGCTCCTCGAGGCTGGGGCGGATGCGATCGGCGGGAACTGTGGCAACGGACCGGACGAGCTGCTCCCCGTGATCGCGAAGATGGCGACGGTCGCGCCCGAGGCGATCCTCGTCGCGAAGTCGAATGCCGGGATGCCCGAGCTCGTCGATCTCCGCGCGGTCTACCGGGCCGACCCGGCCACGATGGCCGATGCCGGCGTCGGGTTCCGGACGGCGGGCGCCCGGATCATCGGCGCGTGCTGCGGCTCCTCGCCGGCCCATCTCACCGCGATGGGCGAGGCGCTGGGAGTTCCACACCCCGGCTGAGGGTCGCGGCCCCTTGGGCCGAGGGCCGTCATTGAGCAGCGTCGTTCTCCGGAAGCCGCTCGCCGGCCTCGATCCGGATCGGGAGCCGGTTCTCCGCGGGCGTCAGCGGGCAGGAGAACTGGGGCGCGTAGACGCATGACGGGTGGTACGCGAGGTTGAAGTCGATCGCGTACGTCCCGTCCTCGTCGGGCTCAAGGTCGAGATAGCGGCCGGCACCGTACGTCTCCGTGCCGCTCGTCACGTCGAGGAACGGCAGGAACAGTGATTCCGGGCGCCCGTCGTTCAGGACATAGGCCGTGAGCTGGCGCGTCTCGTCGCCGAGATCGAACCGGAAGACGCCGGCGCGGTGGGCCGGCCGGAGCCGCCCGTCGGAGGTCGGGATCTCGAACCGCGACGGCTCATTGCCCGTGTACGGCGCGAGGGTCAGGCCCTCGAACACGAGATCCTCGTCGACCGGGTAGTACGGGAGACCCACGAACGCGTCGCGCTCCTCGAACGGGATCGGACTCCCAGGCGCCGCCTTGAAGAACGCGTCCTTCTCGGCCCGGTAGCCCTCGATCGCCGATCGATAGTCGTGCGGTCCCTCGTGGTGGTGGTGCTCGTCGGCATGGTCGTGGTCGTGCTCGGCGTGGTCGTGCTCGGCGTGGTCGTGCGCGTCGTGATCGTGGCCCTCGGCCGCCAAGGTCAGCCTCCTGTCCGCTCCGTCGCGCGCGACGGGGGTGTACCGGTGGGACCGTGGACGATCGCTTCGCCGGTGGTGAAATCGTAGGTTGTCGCCATCGGCGGCGCCGTTTCGGTGCCGGGCGCCGGATTCCGCTCGAGCGCGTCCATCCGGACGCGGGTCGTCGGGAAGACGGCCCGGACCTCGACGGGCTCGGCGCCGGTGTTCACCGATCCGTGGACGGCGCCCGCGGGGATGAACACGACCGCCCCGGCGGCCACGTCGCGGTCCAGGCCGTCGAGGTGGATCCGGGCCGTGCCGCCCTCGTACAGAACGACCTCGTCGACGTCGTGCCAGTGGCGCGGGATCCGGTCGCCGACACCGATCCGCTCGTGGATGACGCCGAGGACGGTCCGGCCGTCGGGGTCGACCGAGAGCGCCCACTGGCTACCGGGTCGGTAGTCGTCCGGGTCCTCGTCCATCGACGCGAACTTCGGCTGGTCCACGACGCCCATCTCGCCTCCCTGGCTCTGGCGGAGAGGGTGGGATTCGAACCCACGGACCTTTCGGTCAACGGTTTTCAAGACCGTCGCAATCGACCGCTCTGCCACCTCTCCGAGGAGGCAGGATAGCGCCCCGCTGGGCGGTCAGCGGGGCGCGGCGATCGCGTCGCGACCGAGGTACGGCTGGAGCACCTCGGGGACCTGGACCGAGCCGTCCGGCCGCTGGTACGTCTCGAGGATCGCGGCGACGACGCGGGCGAGCGCCAGCCCGGACCCGTTGAGCGTGTGGACGAGCTCCGGCTTTGCGCCGGGCTCGGGCCGCCAGCGGATCGCCATCCGGCGCGCCTGGTAGTCGCGGAAGTTCGAGCAGGAGCTGACCTCGAGCCACTTCTCGACGCCCGGCGACCAGACCTCCAGGTCGTATTTCTTCGCCTGCACGAAGCCCATCTCCTTCGTCGCCATGAGGAGCACGCGATACGCGAGGCCCAGGCGCTGGAGGAGGATCTCGGCGCGCTCGGTCAGCCATTCGAGGGCGTCGTTGGAGTCGGCCGGCTTCTCGAAGAACACCATCTCGACCTTGTCGAACTGGTGGACCCGGAGGATGCCGCGGGTGTCCTTGCCAGCGGCCCCGGCCTCGCGCCGGAAGCACGGCGAGTAGGCCGCGTAGCGGATCGGGAGCTGGTCGGCCTCGAGGATCTCGTCGCGATGGAGGTTCGTGACCGGGACCTCGGCGGTCGGGACCAGGTACAGCTCGTCGCGCGTGACGACGTACATCTGGTCTTCCTTGTCGGGGATCTGCCCCGTGCCGGTCGCGGACGCCGTGTTGACGACGGCCGGCGGCCAGATCTCGGTCATGCCGTTCTCGCGGGTGTGGACGTCGAGGAACCAGTTGATCAGCGAGCGCTGCAACGCGGATCCTGCGCCCTTGTAGACCGGGAACCCCGAGCCCGCGATCTTCGCCCCGCGCGGGTTGTCGATGATGTCCAGCTCGGTGGCGATCTCCCAGTGGGGTCGCCGGCGCCACATCGCGGCACCAAGCGTCGCGTCCGCCCCGAGCTCGCCGACGATCGGCTGCTCGACCGGCAGGATCTCGCCCCAGGTCCGGACGGTGACGTTGGCCTCCTCGCCGCCGACCGGGACGTCCGGGTCGGCCGGGTTCGGGATCCGGAGGAGGAGCTGCTCGACCTCGGCCTCGACCGTGGCGAGCTCGGCGTCGATCGCCTCGATCTTCGCGCCGGCCTCGACCGAGGCGGCCTTCAGCGCGGCGACCTCCGGGCCATCCGGCGTCGCGCCGCCCTTGATCGCCTCGCCGATCTGCTTGCTCGCGGCGTTCCGCTCGGCCTTGAGCGCGTCGCCCTCGCCCAGGAGCTGGCGGCGACGCCCATCGAGCTCGATGGCACGATCGACGATCGATGGGTCCTCGCCCTTGTCGATCGCGCCGCGGCGGACCGTGTCGGCATCGTCGCGGAGTCGCTGTAGGCCGACGCTCATGCCGCGACCTCTGGTCGGGCCGCGGCGCGCAACCGATCGACGACGAACTGGGGATCGAGAGACGCCAGGAGCCAGCCAGCCCGCGGGCCGTTCGAGCGACCGAGGAAGGCGGCGTACAGCGCCGCGAATGCCCGGCCGTTAGCCAGTCCCGTGTCGGCGCCGACGCGAAAGATCAGGTCCTGCCAGGCCTCGCCGCTGGTGGGCGGGGTCGCGGCCGACAGCGCTGCGTCGGCGAGTGCCGCGAGATAGCCGCGCTGGTCGTCCTCCAGCCCCGAGGCGGCCTCGACCGGCAGCGCCTCGCGCACCGCGACCACCGCCCGCTCCGGGGCATAGGTCTCCAGCCAGGCGCGAGCGGCGCGAACGCGTTCGTCGAGGATGGCCTCCTCGCGCCCGTCCAGCTCGCCGCCCTTCTCCGCCTCGACGCGCGCGCGGACGTCGACGTTCGGAATCTGGGCGAGCAGTGCCAGATGCGCGAACGCCGGCCGGAACCTGACGGCCTCGGAATCGACATCGGCGTCCGGATCGAGCAGGGAGTACGCGAACGTGCCGCGGTAGCCGGGCGCGATGTCGCCGCGGACCTCCTTGCCGGCCGTCGCGGCGGCGAACTTGTCGAACTCGTCGAAGAGACGCGGGACGGCGTCGGTACCCTCGGGATCGAAGTCGACCGCGTGGTTCGGCTTCGGGCGGAGGAAGAAGAAGCGGAGCTGCTCGGGTGGGATCACCTCGACGATCTCGTGGGCCGCCGCTCCCCTGCCCTTCGAGGTCGACATCTTCTTGCCGCCGATGTTGATGAACTCGTACGGCACGTTCAGCGGCGGCTCGCGCTCAAAGACCTCGCGGGCGATCGCGTTCGAGCGGTCGCGGGACCCGCCCGCGGTCGAGAGATCCTTGCCGCACGGCTCGATCGTGACGCCGAACAGCGACCACTGGGCGGCCCATTCGAGGTTCCACGGCAGCTTCGCCCGGCCGCCGTAGGGCGCGACCCAGCCGCTGTGGCCGCAGCCCTTCGCCCATTCGACGAGCCGTTCGCGGCACTCGTAGAACACCCGCTCGCCGTCCCATTTCGTGACGATCGTCGTCCCGACCTTGCCGCAGTTCTCGCAGATCACGCTGAGCGGGTGCCAGGTGTCGGGGTGCTGGACATTGGCGACACGCCGGTAGATCTCCCGGACGGTGGCGGCCTTGTCGAGAGCCGTCCGGATGAAGCCGTCGAGCTGGCCGGTGGGGTAGATCTCGGACATCCAGTAATACCGGTCTGGGACGATCCCGAGACCCTTGAAGGTCTCGATGAAGATCCCGGCGAAGTGGCGGGCGTAGCTCGTGTGGCAGTCGCCCATTGGATCGGGAACGTGGGCCAGCGGGCGGCCCATCTCGCGCTCGATCGCGTCAGGCGTCAACAGGGCCTGGGCGTCCATCGGGTCGAGATCGTCGACGCCGTACAGGAGCTGGGCCTCGAGGCCGCGCGCCCGCAGGGCGCGCCAGATCGTGTCGAGGATGACAGGCCCGCGGAGGCTGCCGACGTGGACGGTCCCCGACGGCGTCTTCGAGTCGTTGACGACCTGCGGTCCGCTGACGCTCTCCGCCAGCTCGTCGGCCCAATCCACGGTGTCGCGTTCCTCCTCGGGCCGTCGGCCGGAGGGCCGCGGGGCCCGAACCGCGCCTAGCTGATGCTGACGACCTTGTAGGTGAAGTCGCCGGCCGGCACCTTCACGACGACCTTCTCGCCCTTCTTCTTGCCGAGGAGGGCGCGCCCGACGGGGCTCTCGTTCGAGATCCGGCCCTCGGTCGGCTTCGCCTCGGTCGAGCCCACGATCGTGAACGACTCTTCGCCGTCGTCGCTCGTGACCTTGACCGTCGAGCCGATCTGGACGTGCTCGGTCGAGTGGTTCTCGTCGATGATCGTCGCGTTCTTGATCAGCGCCTGGAGCGTCTGGATCCGGCCCTCGACGAACGCCTGCTCGTTCTTCGCGTCCTCGTACTCCGCGTTCTCGCTGAGGTCGCCGTGCTCCTTGGCGTCGTGGATCCGCTGGGCGACCTCGGGCCGCTTGACGGACGTCATCTCGTCGAGCTCGCCGCGGAGCTTGTCGAGGCCATCCTTGGAGAGGTAGGTCGGCTTGTTGTTCATGGGTTCGGGCGCCCCCAGATCGTGGTCGACGGGGCCGGGCAGGTCCGCGTCCGCGGGGTTCAGATAAAGGAAAGAACTCCAGGCTGCGCGTTCGTGTCGCGCCTGAAGTTCGACCGGCCCGAAAGACTAGCGCGGGGGGTCAGCGGTGTCAAAGCCGGGACTCCCGTCGCGCCGCCAGCTTGACGTCGCTGCTCGTGGAGCCATCGTCAGCGGTCGCTCCTGACGAGCTCGACGAAGGCATCTAGTGTCAGGTCGCGTCCGTCCGCCCAGACGCGGTTGGCGAGATCGATCAGGAGCCAGGCGTTCGCCGATCGGAGATGGCCGATGCGGGCGGCTGGCCGATCCAACCCGACGAAGACCACGAACCGATCGCCGGGACCCAGCGGGCCTGAGTCGTTCTCGAACCACGTCTGACAGCCGATCGTGCCGCCAGGAGCCCACACGACGAGCGACTCCGGGACTGCTTGTCCGGCCACAAACCGCTCGACGTCGAGACGGATCAGCCGGATGACGGGCGTGATCTGGCCGTCAAGGTCGCGGGGCCGTGCGCCATTCGCGGTGTTCCACCACCCGGATCCAACCGCAACAACTCGAGCGATGACGACCGCTTCCGCCTGACGGGTCAGATCGGAAACGGTCGGCTCGAACGCGTAGTCGATGATCGTCGAGTGGGTCAGGCACTCCCCCGGGATCGCGGACGGCGACTCGGGCGGGTCGAGGACCGGCAGGGCGGCGAGCTCGTCGCTCGGCGGCGGACCGTTGGAGGAGATCGGGGTCGGCGTCGGCGACACCGAGGCGTCCAGGCGGACGACAGGTCGACCGGACGGGACCGGCAGCGGGCCGTCCTCCGGGCGACCAAGGGTCACCAGGGCGAGCGTCGCGAGGAGCACCAGCGCCGCGCCGGCGGCCGTCATTGCGCGTTGGACCG
>DASXTH010000059.1:0-14164 GCA_036505555.1 Candidatus Limnocylindrales bacterium
CGACGACCTCGAGCGGATCTACTACTACGTCGTCTGGCCAAACCTCCTCCTCAGCCTCCACCCCGATTACCTGCTCGTCCACCAGGTCTGGCCGGTCGAGCCCGGGAAGTCGGTCGTCCACTGCGATTGGTTCTTCCATCCCGACACGATCGCACAGCCCGACTTCGACCCCTCTGATGCCGTTGACTTCTGGGACCTCACCAACCGCCAGGACTGGCACGTCTGCGAGCTCCAGCAACGCGGAACGGCGTCGAAGGGCTATACCGCGGGTCGTTACTCGAACCAGGAGGACTCGGTCCACGCGTTCGACCTGATGTGCGCGGACCGCTACGCCAACGACGGCCGCTCCTCGGTCCGCGAGGTCAAGGAGTCGCGCCGCCGCGGCGACAAGGACTCCGAGGGCTGGGCGAACGAGCCCCTCGCGCACGAGGCGACGCGCGGGCACGACCTCGGGGTCCATCGCTCCCGGATCGACGCACGCTCGAGGGCCGGCGCCGCGTCCGGCGACTGATCAAGCGGTCGGTCGTTCCGTTTGGGAGAGACGATCGCGCAGGCAGCGTCGCGGACACGTGATCGTCGCGGGTCATCGGGCGCCGCGACGGGGACCTCGGAACCGACTCGGCGATGTTGACCGCTTCCGGCACGATCCGGAGGTAGGCTGGAACGATGACGATGATCGACCAGGATCACGATCCGGGTGCTGACAAGGCGGGCGAACGAGGCCGCAGGCTGGAGGCCGCTGCCTCCGAACCCATCGAGGCCGGCAAATCGCACATCCTCGTCGGCACCGCCTCCTGGACCGACCCGACGATGACCGCCGCGGGCGTGTTCTACCCCAACGGCGCCGACAGCGCCGAGGAGCGGCTCGCGTACTACGCCTCGTCGTTCCCGGTCGTCGAGGTCGACTCCACCTATTACGCCCTGCCCGCGGAGCGGACGGCCCAGCTCTGGGCGGAGCGGACTCCACCCGATTTCACGTTCGACATCAAGGCCCACGCGTTGATGACCGGGCAGGGGACCGAGACCCGGCGCCTTCCCAAGGCGATCCGGGAGGCACTCCCAGAGGACCTCCAGGCGAAGAGCCGCATCTACGCCAAGGACTTCCCGGCCGAGCTGAACGACGAGGTCTGGCGGATGTTCCGCTCGGCGCTCGTGCCGCTCGAGGAGAAGGGCCAGCTCGGCTCGATCCTCCTCCAGTACCCGAAGTGGGTCTTCCCATCGAGCGAGAACCGCGCGCTCATCGGCGACGCCGTCGAGCGCCTCGACGGCTGGAAGGTCGCGGTCGAGTTCCGCAACGGCTCATGGCTCAATGAGAAGAACCGCGATCGGACGCTCGCGTTTCTCTCGGATCGCGCGATCCCGTTCGTCATCGTCGACGAGCCGCAGGGGTTCAAGAGCAGCGTCCCGCTCGACCTTGCGGTCACGTCGCCGGACCTGGCCGTCATCCGCTTCCACGGCCGGAACGCGGAGACGTGGGAGGCGAAGAACATCACGCCGGCCGAGCGCTTCCGCTACCTCTACTCGCCCGACGAGCTGTCGGAATGGGTGCCGCGCGTCCGCGAGGTGGCCTCCCAGGCGAAGGAGGTCCACTTGATGTTCAACAACTGCTACGCGAACTACGGGACGACGAACGCCCGGGAGATCGCCGCGCTCCTCGCCGATCTCGAGAGCGAAGCCGCGTGAAGCGCGATCGGGCGGCCGGTCAGGCGGCCGGGTCGTTCGCGACCGGCGGCCAGAGCGCCGTCGCGGTGTTGAACGGGTCGAGGACGGCCGCCGTCAGGCCGTCGAGGTCGAGCGGCTCGGCGTTCGGCACCGAGCCCGGCCGACCCAGCAGGTAGCCCTGGCCGGCGGCGAGACCGAGCTCGCGGACGATCGTGAGCTGCTCGGCCGTCTCGATGCCCTCCGCGACGACCGATGCCTTCCACTGCGCGGCGAGGCTCTGGATCGCCCCCAGCACGGCATGCGACGGGTCGTGCTCGATCCCGCCCTGGACGAGCGACAGGTCGATCTTCACGATGTCGAAGTGGATCTCGCTCAGGAGTCGCAGCCCGGCGTTGCCGGCACCGACATCGTCGGCGGCGATCCGCATTCCGGCGGCGCGGCACGTGTCGACGTTCCGCCGGAGCTGCTCGACGTCCTCGACGGTCTCGCGTTCGGTGAGCTCCAGCACGACGCGGTCGAGCGGGAAGCCAACGCGTTTGAAGATGCCCTTGAGATCGCTGGAGCGGAACAGGTCGGAGCCGAGCGTCCGCGGCGACAGGTTGACGCTGAGGTACACATCGGGCGGCAGCAGCGCCGCCTTCGAGGCGACGATCTCGAGGCAGAGCAGGTCGAGCTCGACCGTCTGGTTCGCCGCTTCGGCGGCCGTGAACAGCGATCCCGCGTCGCTGAAGGGTGAGCCGTCGATCGGGCGGACCAGGCCTTCGTAGCCGCTCGGCGCGCCCGTCGACATCGAGAAGATCGGCTGGTAGACCGGCCGCAGCGACCGGTTCGCGAGGACGGTCGCGACGTCCGCGGCGAGCTCGGCGACGGGGCGGCCGGCCGTCGCGTCGACATGTCGGTTCGGGTCGAAGGCAACGACGGCGGTCCGGCCGTGACGCTTGCACCAGTAGAGGGCCGCGTCGGCGTGCCGGAACAGCTCGTGGGTCTCGGCGCTCGGATCCGGGAAGGCGCTCACCCCGACCGATACGGAGAACGGCTTCGTCGGGTCACTCGGATCGCCGCCGCCGACGGCCGCCGCCAGGATCCGCCGGCCGACCGCCATCCCGACCTCGATGTCGGAGCTCGGCAGGAGGACGGCGAACTCGTCGCCGCCGATCCGGAAGGCGCGATCGCTCCGCCGCATGATCGCCGCAGCGATCTGGCCGAGGCCCGCGAGGAGGCGATCGCCCGCCACGTGCCCCTCGCCGTCGTTCACGGCCTTCAGGCCGTCGACGTCGAAGAGGAGCAGCGCGAGCGGTGTCCCCTGTCGGCGGGCGTCCTCGAGCTGGCGTGCCAGCTCGTCCTGGAACGCACGGTGGTTGCCGAGCCCGGTCAAGCCGTCGATCAGGGCCGCCCGTCGCGCGTGCCCGTACAGCTCGTGCATCTCGGCGCGCTCGAGCTCGAGGGCTCCCGCCTCACGCAGGACGCTCCGCGCGACCATCGCGAGACACGCCGGGACGGCGAACGCGCCCACGGCGAGCACGAGGATCGCGACGAGCTGGCGCGTCCCGTCCGGGGCGATCCAGAAGCCCTCGAACGTGGCGGCTCCGAGCAGCCCACCGAACGGCACCAGCACACCCAGGACGAGGCGAAGCCGCATCCTGCGGATGCGGACGCTGGCGGGTTCGGCCGGCTGGCTGACGGCTGAGCTGGACAAACGATCTCCCTGGTCGGCCCCGGCTGGGACGTTGTACGCCCAATCGGTACGACGGGACCTGACTCGAAGGTACTAGGCCGCCCCGCGCGATC
The DNA here is from genome assembly GCA_036505555.1 of Candidatus Limnocylindrales bacterium. GTDB lineage: Bacteria > Chloroflexota > Limnocylindria > Limnocylindrales > CSP1-4 > CF-46. The sequence continues at coordinate 3,451 of DASXTH010000059.1, forward strand.
GGTTCAAGGACGCTCGCGCCGCCGCGCCGTACGGTCGAGCACATCGAACCCTGGGGAGATCCGAGGCAACCACCGCGTGTCCCAAACCAGACGCGACAACGAGCCTGCGTACGCGTTCGCGCGTGCGTCCGGGGTTGCACGCGTCCTGCTCGCGGCTGCCGGTCTGCTCCTGGTGTCGATCGGCACGACGCCGGTTGCGATCGCGGCGGGGTGCAAGGGCAGCTCCCACGAGATGACCCTGACCGACGGCAAGGCCAGCCCCGCCCTCGGCTTCGCGACGACGACGTTCACCTTCACGGTCCGCTACACCGATAACGCGGGCTGCGCACCATCGATGATCCGGGTCGAGATCCCGGGTCGGCCGAACCTTCCGATGACGCCGACCGGATTCGACTTCCAGGCCGGGGTCGTCTTCAAAGCATCGACGACGCTCCCGGTGGGTTCGTGGACCTATCGGTTCCGGGCCTCGAGCGGCGGCGGAGCGGGCCTGCGGACGGCACTGCTGACGACCGTGTCGCCCTCCAAGGTCGTGGTTCTCGGCCCGACACCGAGCCCGACGCCGACGCCGGAGCCCACCCCGCGACCGACGCCGCGCCCCACGCCGACACCGACGCCCCGGCCGAAGCCGACCGCGACGCCGAAGCCCACGTCAGGCCCCACGGCGACTCCCGGCGGCTCCGGATCCACCCACGGCACCCCGAAACCGTCGAAGAGCGCGGCACCAGGGTCGAGCGGGTCCGGCGCGAGCCCGACACAGCCCCGCGACGACGACGACGGCTCCGCGCCGGGGCTGGGGACGATTGATGACGACGGCTCGTTCGGGGGCTCCGGCCCGCTCGACTCCTCGGGATCGGGCGGTTGGATCGACCTCTCGAACGTGGGCGGGCTGGCGCCGATCGCAGCATGGGTGAGCTCGACGCTGCTCGGTCTCGCGGTGTTCGCCTGGGTGCTTCGCCGACCCCAGGGCGACCAGGCCTCGCCGCTCGCGGGTGCCCTCTCGATGGCCGCGCAGGCGCGGGGGCTCGGGCGGACGGCGGATGGTGGAGCGGCAGAGGCCCAGCACGCGCCGGGCAGCCACGCGTCCGCTGATCTCTCGTCGGCCAGCGCCACGGTCGTGGAGACGGCGCCGCTGGCGTCGGCGCCGCGGCTGACCGCGATGCAGACGCGCCCGCCGCTCACATTCGCCGCCGGGCCCGGCCGCGACGTCGTCCGGCGGAACATCACCTATCGGCTCGTTCGTGTCTCGGATGCGCCGGACGACCTGCGGTCGCGCGAGCTGTTCCGCCTTGACCGCGGCGACGAGGTCGAGATCCTCGGGCAGGAGAGCGGCTTCCTCCAGGTCCGGACACCTACGGGCATCGTCGGTTGGATCCGCAGCGCGTCGGTGATCGGCTAGCTCGTCTTCGGCGCGGCGGCGGGCCGGCGTGGCCGCGTCCGGGCGGCGATCCGCGAGAGGGCTCCTTCCCACCCTGCCTCGAACGCGACCCCGCGTTCGTCGAGATCGACGACGACCGGTGCGTGGTCCGACGGAACCGGTGGACCCTTGCGCGCCTCGCGGTCGATCTCGGCCCACACGATCCGATCGGCGACTGGCTTCGTCACGTACAGCAGGTCGATCCGCATCCCCTCGTTGCGATGAAACATCCCCGCGCGGTAGTCCCACCACGAGAACCGGCCCGGTGCGTCGCCGGCGGCGGCGCGGTAGGCGTCGACGAGGCCCCAGTCGCGAAGCGTCGCCAGGGCGGCGCGTTCCGGCTCGGACACGTGCGTTCCGCCGTGGGCCGCGACCGCGTCCCAGACGTCGGCATCGGTCGGCGTCGCGTTCAGGTCGCCGCCGAGGACGAGCGGCTCGTCGGGCGAGGCGGCCTCGTCGAGCCAGCGCCGAACGCGTCCAAACCACCGTAGCTTGCCGGTGTAGAACGGGCTGCCGACGACGCGGCCGTTCGGCGCATAGAGGCTGACGACGCGGATCCCGCCGCAGATCGCCGAGACCATCCGCGCCTCGTCGAACGGGTCGAAGTCATCCTCGCTGACCGCCACGGTGGCCCCGGCCGAACTGTCGCGGACCGGCCCGTCGCCGAAGTTCGTCACCACGTCGGTCGCGCCGACCTTCGTCGCGATTGCCACGCCGTTCCAGCGCCCTTCACCGTGATGGACGAGCTCGTAGCCGGCCATCCGGAAGGGCAGCTCCGGCGCCTCGGTGTCCGCGAGCTTCGTTTCCTGCATGAGGAGGATGTCGGGCTGCGCCCGGGTCAGCCAGCGCTCGACCGCGTCGGTCCGGGCCTTCAGCGAGTTGACGTTCCAGGTGGCGATCCGCATGGCGTCAGGGTAGGGCGAAATCACGTCCGAAGGCGTCAGGTTCGGGTGCGATGGGCGGCCGTCAACCAGGCCGCGGGTTGGGTTCGCGGGGAGGGGAGGCGAGTCGTGCGGCTACCATGCGATCCGTGACCGAGGAGTTCGCCGCGCGCACCGATCCCGAAGCCCTGATCGAGCGGATACGCGCGTCGGTCATCGGTGACGACGAGGCGGTCGCCGGTCCGTTCGGGATCCGCCGCGTCACCTATGCCGACTACACGGCCTCGGGCCGCGCGCTGACGTTCGTCGAGGACTACCTCCGCGACGCGGTGCTGCCGCTGTACGCCAACACCCACACGGAGTCGTCGGGGACGGGTCTTCAGACGAGCCGGTTCCGCGAGGACGCGCGAGCGATCATCCGCACCGCGGTCGGCGGCAACCCTGACGATCACGCGGTGATCTTCACGGGCTCCGGGATGACCGGAGCGGTGAACCTTCTCGTCGGTGTTCTCGAGCTGCGGATCCCCGCCGGCCTCGACGAGCGGTTCGGGCTTCGTGCCCACATCCCGGCCGACCAGCGGCCGGTCGTGTTCATCGGCCCATACGAGCATCACTCGAACGAGCTGCCCTGGCGCGAGTCGATCGCGGAAGTGATCACGATCGGCGAGGACCGCGACGGGCGGATCGACCTCGAGCAGTTGCGGGCGGCGCTGGATCGGACCGCCGGCCGGCCGCTCCGGATCGGCTCGTTCTCGGCGGCGTCGAACGTCACCGGGATCCTCAGCGACACGCGGGCGATCTCGGTCCTCCTCCACGAGCACGGCGCGCTGTCGTTCTGGGACTTCGCCGCCGCCGGGCCATACGTCGAGATCGAGATGGATCCCCGCCGGCCGACGCCACGCAACACCGCGGAGCCCGACGGCAAGGCCGGCCTCGACTACAAGGATGCGATCGTCGTCAGCCCCCACAAGTTCATCGGCGGTCCCGGGACACCCGGCGTCCTCGTCGGGCGACGCGAGCTCTTCCGCAATCGCGTGCCGACGTCACCGGGCGGCGGCACGGTCGCCTACGTGAACCCCCTCGAGCACGTCTATCTCGACGACCCGGAACATCGTGAGGAAGGAGGGACGCCGGCGATCGTCGAGTCGATCCGGGCCGGGCTCGTGTTCGCGCTGAAGGAGCAGGTCGGCGTGGAGGCGATCCGCCGCCACGAGGAGGACTTCATCGAACGGGCGATCGCGACCTGGCTCGACGTGCCCGATATCGAAATCCTCGGCAACCCGGGCCTGCCGCGGCTGTCGATCGTGTCGTTCGTCGTGCGGCACGCCGGCCGCTATCTCCACCACAACTACGTCGTCGCCCTGCTCAACGACCTGCTCGGGATCCAGTCCCGCGGCGGCTGTTCATGCGCCGGGCCGTACGGCCACCGGCTGCTCGGGATCGACATCGAGACGTCGCACGCGTTCGAGCGCGAGATCTCACGCGGCTGCGAAGGGATCAAACCAGGCTGGGTCCGGGTGAACTTCAACTATTTCATCAGCGACGCGGTGTTCGACTACATCGTCGCGGCGGTCGCCCTCGTTGCCCGCGAAGGCTGGCGACTCCTGCCGTGGTATCGGTTCGATGCCGCCACCGGGCTCTGGCGGCACGCTGCCGGATCGCCGGAGCCGCCACTGTCGCTCCACGATGTCGTGTTCGCGCCCGACGGCGTGTCGTATCCAGCCCATCGCCACCATGCCGCCGAGGAGGCGCTCGCGGCACACCTCGACGACGCGGAACGGATTCTCGCCGACCCGGTTGCCGCGCTCGGGCCGCCACCAGACGCGTCGGGTCCGCCGCTCGTCGGCGATGACTTCGAGTCGCTCCGCTGGTTCTGGCTGCCGGACGAGGTCCGGAGCGCCGTCGTCGCGTCGTGACGGACCAGGGACCGCCTGCCCGCGACGGCCTGTTCGACGAGCCGGTCGCGGCCGGCTACGACGACCCCGACGATCCCATGAACGCGCCGGCCGCGATCGATCCGGTCGTCGACTTCCTGATCGACCATGCCAGAGGCGGGCGCGTCCTCGAGCTTGCGATCGGCACCGGGCGGATCGCGCTGCCGCTGGCGGCCCGTGGCGTAGAGGTCCATGGGATCGAGCTGTCGAACGCGATGGTCGCGCGCCTGCGGGCGAAGTCCGGTGGCGAGCGGATCGCGGTCACGATCGGCGACATGACGAGCGCAAGCGCGACTGCCGGTGCCGACGGGGCGTTCCGCCTGGCCTACCTCGTCTACAACACGATCCAGAACCTGACGACGCAGGCCGCGCAGGTCGCCTGTTTCCGGAACGTCGCCCGTCATCTCGAGCCCGGAGGCCGGTTCGTCATCGAAGTCGGCATGCCCGACCTCCGCCGCCTGCCGCCGGGCGACCGGTATGTCGTGTTCGACGCGAGCCCGCGCCACTGGGGCGTCGACGAGTACGACGTCGCGAACCAGGGGCTGATCTCCCATCACTTCGACATCCGCGGCGATGCGGTCCGGACGTCGTCCGGCCCGTTCCGCTACGTCTGGCCGTCGGAGCTCGACTTGATGGCCGAGCTTGCCGGTCTGCGTCCCTTCGAGCGCTGGTCCACATGGCACGGCGAGCCGTTCACGAGCGAGAGCCGGACCTTCGTCGGCGTCTGGGAGAAGCCGACGGACTGAGTCGGATCGCCCGGCGCGACGGTTCCGGTGGCGGCCGCGTCCCGGTGCAGAATGCCCGGACGCATCGCCAAGGGAGTTCACGACGATGACCGACACGATCGAGCGGGCGGCGGGCGGGACGCCGCCCAAGCTCCGCACCCAGGCCTTCATCGATGGCGATTTCGTCGACGCCCTCGGCGGCCGAACCTACGAGGTCGAGAACCCGGCGACCGGAGCCACAATCGCGGAAGTGGCCAAGGGTGGCGTTGAGGACGTCGATCGAGCGGTCGCCGCCGCCCGAGCGGCAGCGCCTGGCTGGGCGGCCACGTCGCCAGCGGACCGCAAGGTGATCCTCATCCGCTTCGCCGATCTCATCGACGCGCACGCCGAGGAGCTGGCGCGGATCGAGACGCTCGACGTCGGCAAGCCGATCAGCGATACGCGCGCACTCGACATCCCCGACTCCGCGGCCACGATCCGATGGCACGCCGAGGCAACCGACAAGCTCTACGACCAGGTCGCCCCGACCGGCCCCGGCGCCGTCGCGATGGTCGTCCGTGAGCCGCTCGGCGTGGTCGGCGCGATCGTGCCCTGGAACTATCCGCTCCAGATGGCCGCGTGGAAGCTCGGGCCGATCCTCGCCACCGGCAACGCGGTCGTCATGAAGCCGGCGTCGGTGACCTCGCTTTCGCTGTTGCGGACCGCCGAGCTCGCAGCCGAGGCCGGGCTGCCCGACGGCGTGTTGAACGTCGTCACGGGACCCGGCGACACGGTCGGCCGGGCAATCGCGCGGCATGCCGACATCGACGGGGTGGCGTTCACGGGCTCGACCGAGGTCGGTCGGACCGTCCTCGAGCACTCGGCGCAGACGAACCTGAAGCGGGTCGCCCTGGAGCTCGGCGGCAAGAGCCCGCAGATCGTCCTGGCCGACGCCGGCGATCTCGATCGCATCGCCGACAAGGTCGCGAGCGCGATCTTCTGGAACATGGGCGAGAACTGCTCGGCCGGGAGCCGTCTGCTCGTCGACCGGCGGCTGAAGGGCGGCCTGCTCGAACGGCTGGTGGCGATCGTCGAGAGCGACTGGATCGTCGGTGACCCGATGGACGATACGACCCGGATCGGCCCGCTCATCACGAAGGCGCACATGGAGAAGGTGCTGGGCTATATCGCGTCCGGCCGTGCCGAGGGGGCGCGGACGGTCGTCGGCGGCGGCCGCGTCCGCGAGGATAGTGGCGGCTACTTCGTCGCTCCGACGATCTTCGACCACGCGACCAACCAGATGAAGATCGCCCGCGAGGAGATCTTCGGACCGGTTCTCTCGGTCATCGAGTTCGACGGCGAGGACGAGGCGATCGCGATCGCGAACGACACCGACTACGGCCTGGCGGCCTCGATCTACACCGAGAACGTTCGGACGGCCCATCGGGTCGCGCGCGCTGTGAAGGCCGGTGTCGTCGGCGTGAACACGTATTCCGAGGGCGATCTCACGACGCCATTCGGCGGGTTCCGCCAGTCGGGGTTCGGCGGCCACGACAAGAGCGTCCACGCCCACGACCAGTACACCGAGCTGAAGACCATCTGGATCGACCTTCTCGCGGAGTAGGCGGACGATCGCAGACGGTACCTGACCTGTTTCGGCGTCGCGGGTCGCACAGTTTCGATATGGAGGTGACCGCATGACCCGATCCCTGCTCGCCGACGAATTCGACCATCACGTCTGGGCCACGCTGGTCGTGCTGGATACACTCGCGCCACTGAGCGACCAGCAGCTCGCCACGGCCGTGCCCGGCCTGTACGGCTCGATCCTGGACACGGCTCGCCACCTCGTCGGAGCGGACCGGTGGTACCTGTTCACGCTCACGCGCGGCACGGTCGACCAGATCGAGGAGGCGTCGCTGGACGTGGCAGGCCTGCGAGCCGCCATGGAGCCCGACGCCGCGTCATGGCAGGCGATCCTCGCGACCGATCCAGACCCGGACGAGATGTTCACGCTCGTCCGCGAGGACGGCACGAAGAGTCACGCGACATGGGGCGTCCGGCTAGCCCAGGCGGTCCACCACGGAACCGATCATCGAAGCCAGATCTGCACGGCGCTCACCACGCTGGGCACCCAGCCGCCGGAGATCGACGTCTGGGACTGGGCCCTCGCGAATGGCAGGCACTGGGACGATTGAGGATCCCGCGCCAGTTCTTGACAAGCGAATCCCAGGAGGTCTGTAGCCGGCGATTTCGTGTCAAGCGACCGCACCGACGTCAGCTGTCACGAAACATGTCGTTCCCACGCTCGGGCTTCGCTCGCGTGGCCTCAGGCCCGGACTTGCGACCGCCTCAGATTCGGTTGTCAGAAACGACGACCCGGAGGAGCGGCGCGAGCAGTTGTGTCATCGCGCCGTCACCACGATCGGCCATCATTCCGGTATGACGATCGACAAGGCTTCCCGTTCACCACGAACCGACGCCGAGTTTCGCGAGACGCTGACACCCGAGCAATACCGGGTCCTCCGCGAGAAAGGCACCGAGCGTGCCTTCACCGGCGATCTCTGGGACGAGCATCGGCCCGGCCGATACCTGTGCGCCGGGTGTGGCACCGAGCTCTTCGAGTCCGAGGCAAAGTTCGATTCGGGGACAGGCTGGCCGAGCTTCTTCGCGCCGGTCGCCCCGGACGCGGTTGCCACCGAGACGGACCGATCGATGTGGATGACGCGGATCGAGGCGCTCTGCCCGGCATGCGGCGGCCACCTGGGTCACGTCTTCGACGACGGACCCGCCCCCACCGGCCTCCGCTACTGCATCAACTCCGTGTCGCTGCGGTTCGAGCCCGAGGCGTAGCCGTCGCTCAGTAGCGCCGTCCGCGTTGGCGAACCAGGTCGAACGACGCCGTATCGGCGATCGCCATCACGGCCATGGTGCCCGCCTGGACGGGGTCGCTGACGACGAGATCCACGTGGTCGGTGATCGAGCCGACCATGTTCAGCGCAATGATCGGCACGCCGACCGCGCGCAGCTCGTCGGCCGCGTTCGAGATGTCGCCGCCCATGATCGAGCCGGCGAGGACGAGGAGCCGCGCCCGCGGCAGGTCGGCCACTGCGCGGACGGCCGCGGCGATGTTCGCCTCGCCGACGAGCGGGATCGTGTCGACCGATATCCTCTCGCCCCGCAGGTTGTGCCGGTCCGCCTCGCTGACCGCGCCGAGCGCCACCTGCGCCCCGCCACCAACGACGATCACGCGCTTGCCGAAGATCGTCGCGAGCGCCCGCGTCCGGCGGATCTGCTGAATCTCGGGAAGCCCTTCGAGCGCGTCGAGCAACTCGTCGGCCGTCAGCCCCTCGACCTCGACCTCGATCTCGGACTGGGGCGGGTCGGTCTCGAGGGCCCGAATTGTCGCGACGGTCCGGATCCGGCCGCCCCGGTCGGCGATGCGGCCGACGATCGCGACGACCGCCTCCGGCCCCTCGAGGAGGTCGAGCCGTGCGGCCGCGGCGGGCGCGTCGTCGAGGTCAGGAGCAGCCACGGTACGGAGAACCGAAGCCTAGCGGCCGACGATGTCCGCGATCGACATCCGACCGGGGTCCGTCGGGCCGTCCGCGTCGTGCGCCTCGTAGGCGATCCCGGCGGCGTCGAACGCCGCGCGCGTCTCCTCGGCATTCGAGGTCTCGAGCATCAGCTCGCCGTTCGTGTCCTCGGCGATCCCGACGATCCCCGCGATGTTCACGCCGCGATCGGCGAGGGCGGTGGCCATTCGGGCGAGCGCACCCGGCCGATCGTCGAGCTTGACCGTGAACCAGACCGTCACCCGGGCACCTCCTGTGAGCGCCGATGGTACCCGGCGGGCGTGGTCGATGCCCCAGAATCCACCGCGCGGGTCAAGTCACCGCGCGCACCAGGAGGGTCCACCGATGGAGACCGTGACCGTCGTGCTGAATGTCCGGACCGAGGACGTCGACGCCTTCGAGGCCGGCTTCCGCGAACATGAGCTGCCGGTCTGGCAGGACCTCCGCGAACGCGGACTGATCGAGCGGGCGACGCTCAACAGGCTCGACATCTCGTCGCGGCCGGTCGAGGGGGCGACGCAGTACCTGGTCGCGGTGATCTTCACGTCTGGTGAGGGCCATCACGTCCATGATCACCACCCGGGCTTCAAGGCCTGGAACGAGATCGCGGACACGTACCAGATCGGGGACCCGATGGCCTTCGGCGGGGAGACGATCGTCGAGCTCGGGGGCTCGGGCGGCGATGGCTGAGCCCAGCGTCCAGATCTTCGGCCACGAGCGCGACCAGGGGACGCGGGCGGCGATCCGGTTCTTCAAGGAGCGCCGGATCGCGATCCACCTGGTCGACCTGACTCGCAAGCCCATCGCGCGCGGCGAGCTGCGTCGATTCGTCGAGAGGCTCGGGGCGCGCGCGCTCCTGGACGAGACGTCGATGGCCTACCGCGAGGCTGGCCTTGGCTACATGCGCCTCGACGACCCCGAAATCGTGGAGCGGCTGCTCGCCGCTCCGGCGCTCCTCCGGCTCCCCTTGGTCCGGTTCGGAAATGATGTGGTGGCGGGCCGCGACGAGGCGGCGTGGAAGGCGTTCCTGGCCCGCGCCACCTGACTCGCTTCAGCGCCGCGGCGCACGCAGCGCAACGAAACCGACGACGAGACCACCTGCCACGCATGCCGCGCCGAGCCATGCCCAGAACGGGTCGCCGGTCATGAAGCTGCTGCTCTTCAACAGCCCCGTTCCCTGACCGATCCAGACGAGTCCGGTGGCGATCAGGAGCACCGCGCCGATCGTCCGAGTTCGCTGCGCCATGCCACCTCCGAATGCGATGCTACCCGGGTGACGGAACGTCGAACGACGTCGGGCGGATCCGGCGACACCGAGCCCACGCCCGAAGCGGATCAGGGCCAGGGCGCCGGGCCGCCAGCACCCGACGCAGGGCCACCAGAGCCGGAGCGCCGGTCAGGCCGGATCGTCCTTCGCGGTGACGCCGCGGAGCGGATGAACCAGCCGGTCGCGACCGAAGACGAGAAGCTCCTCGAGCGCCGACCCGTCCCGCGCGGCCGGCCGGAGTTCGTCGACAGCGACCCATGGCGGGCTCTCCGGATCCTCAGCGAGTTCGTCGAGGGCTTCGACGCCCTCGCGGCCGTCGGGCCGGCGGTCACGGTCTTCGGCTCGGCGCGCGTCGCGCGCGGCGCACCCGAGTACGAGCTCGCTCGCGGAATCGCCCGCCGGCTCGCCGGTCACGGCTTCGCGATCATCACCGGCGGCGGGCCCGGGATCATGGAGGCGGCGAACCGCGGCTGCCGCGAGGGCGGCGGGCTGTCGATCGGCTGCAACATCGAGCTGCCGAAGGAGCAGGACCTGAACCCGTACTGCGATCTCGGTGTCGAATTCCGCTACTTCTTCGCCCGCAAAACGATGTTCGTGAAGTACGCGGACGGATTCGTCATCCTGCCGGGCGGTTTCGGGACGATGGACGAGCTGTTCGAAGCGTTGACGCTCATCCAGACCGGTAAGATCGAGCACTTCCCGATCGTCCTCGTCGGCCGGAGCTACTGGGCCGGCCTCCTCGATTGGGTCCGCGGCACGCTGCTCGCGAACCGCGCGATCGACGCGACGGACATGGACTACCTGCAGATCACCGACGATCCCGACGAGGTCGTCGAGATGGTCCGACGGACCTCGGCTGGCAAGGCCCCGCGACCGCAGGGCGGGATGCGCCGCCGGATGTAGGGCTCAGGCTTGGGGGCTCGGCTCTGTGTTGGCTGGGGC
>DASXTH010000060.1:0-9747 GCA_036505555.1 Candidatus Limnocylindrales bacterium
GTTCCGCTCATCTATACGGCCTGCCGGACGTGCTACAGCGAGCTGGAACCCGACGAGATCTTCCGCCGGGCGGTGGCCGGAGAGGTCGCCACCGACAAGCAGCAGAAGCTGATCCAGGGCGTCATCGAATCGGGCCACGACCGGCCGGATCGAGCCGGCGAAGATGCAGAAGCTGATCTCGGGCGTGATCGAGTCCGGCCACGGGTCGACGATCGAGCACGTCGTCTTCACCTTCGGGATCAGCGGCGTGTCGCGGACGCTCAGCCATCAGCTCGTCCGCCATCGCGCCGGTGTCGCGTTCGACCAGCAGAGCCAGCGCTACGTGACCTTCAAGGGCGCCTCGACGATGCTCCCGGCCACGATCCAGGACGCCGAGCCGGAGCTGCGCGCGGCCTACGAGGAGCAGGTCGCGGGCTCGATGTCGCTGTACGGCGACCTCGTCGGGGCCGGGATCCCGGGTGAGGACGCGCGGTTCGTCTTCCCGAACGCGACGCGGACGAACCTCGTGATGACGACGAACCTCCGGGCGCTGATCCACATGTCCGGGCTGCGCCTGTGCACGATGGCCCAGTGGGAGATCCGCCGGCTGTTCCAGCTGATCCGCCACGAGATCTTCCAGGTGTCGCCGTTCCTCGGCTCGTTCCTCGCTCCGAAGTGTGTCGCTCTCGGCTACTGCGACGAGATGGGCAACCGCGACGAGCACTGCCCCATCCGCCCCCACAAGGACACCGTCCTCGCCGCATGGGCCGAGAAGTCGAAGGCGGCGAAGGCCGCCGGGCGGGAGCTGACCGTCCGCTGAATCTCGGGCCGCGCCGGGCCTGAGTCTGTGAGGCTCGCGGGACGCGAGCACTCACGAGACGAGACAAGCGCTCGACGGCCTGCAGATACCCTCGGCTCGATGGCCACCCCGACCGAACCCGACTGGGACGTCTACACACGCCGCCCGTTCGTATTCGGTGGAATCCGCCACGACGTCCTGCGCGGCGGAGACAGCGGGCCGGTCGTCTTGCTGCTCCACGAGATCCCGACGCTGAGTTGGCGAACGGTCCTCCTGGCCGATCACGTCCGTGCTCGAGGGTTCCGGATCGTGATGCCGCTTCTCTTGGGCGGCATCCGACGCAAGCCGACGAACCCGATCGGGACGGCGTTGGCGATCGCCGAGGTCGCGCCACGGATCCTCGAGGCCTGCGTCTCGTGGCAGTTCGTCGCCCTCGCCCAGCGCCGCACGAGCCCCATCACGAGCTGGCTGCTCGAGCTCGCCCGGCAGGAGACCGCGGCGGCAGGCCGCCGTCAGGTCGGCGTGATCGGGATGTGCTTCTCTGGGAGCTTCGCGCTCGCGACCGCGATCGATCCGGTCGTCGGGGTCGCGGTCGTGAGCCAGCCGGCATTGCCGTTCGCCTGGTCGGTCCTCGGCCGGATCCCGGGCCAGTCGGAGGCGGTTGGTCTCGATGACGAGGACTGGCAGCGCCTCCTCGATCGCCGCTCGGCGGATGACGTCTGCATCCGGACGCTCCGGTTCTCGAAGGACGTGAAGGTGCCGGCCGCTCGCGTCGCGCGGATCAAGCAGTTCCTCGCGCCCGACGAACGGTTCGACTCCATCGAGAGCCAGGATCCGGCCGCCCACTCGGTCCTGACCGACGCCACGGAGGTCCCGAAGGATCCGTCGACGGCCGACGACATCCGGCGCGCGCTCGATTCGGTCGTCGGGACCCTCCAGGAGCGGCTCGTCGATTAGAGGTCCGAGACGAACCGCCGGATCACGCGCGCGAGACGCGGGCCCGCCTCGGCGCCGGCGACGAGCACTTCCTCGTGGCTCAGCGGCTCGCCGCTGTAGCCTGCGCCCGCGTTCGTCACGAGGGACACGCCGCAGACCTCGAGACCGGTCCACCGGGCGGCAATCGCTTCGAGGACCGTCGACATCCCGACCGCGTCCGCGCCAAGGGTCCGGAGCATGCGGACCTCGGACGGGGTCTCGAACTGCGGACCAAGGAGTCCCGCGTAGACGCCTTCGGCCATGGCGACGCCTTCCGCTTCCGCGGCGGCGCGGAGCGCGGCGCGGAGCCGCGGACTCCACGCGTCGGTCAGGTCCTGGAACCGCGGCCCGATCGCGTCGGCGTTCGGGCCGTACAAGGGCGACCGGCCGGTCAGGTTCAGGTGGTCCGAGATGACCATGAGCGTCCCGGGCCCGAACGACGGATCGACCCCGCCGGCAGCGTTCGTCAGGACGACGATCTCGGCGCCGAGCCGCCGGAACAACAGCACCGGCTGGACGACCAGGCCCGGGTCGTTCCCTTCGTAGAGGTGCAAGCGGCCCTGGAGCATGACGACCGGGGTCCCGCCGAGCCGGCCGAGCAGCAGCCGCCCGACATGCCCCGGCGCCGTCGCGGCCGGCCACCCGGGCAGGTCGGCGAACGGGATCGCGACTGTATCTTCGAGATCGTCGGCGAGCCCGCCGAGGCCCGAGCCGAGGACGATCCCGACCTTGGGCACGAGATCGGATCGGGCGCGGACGGCCGCCTCGAGCGCGTCGAGGCGGTCAGGCTGGTCGGCGGGCGGGATCGGCCGGGCGGGATCGAACGCGGGCTCATCCGCGGGATCGAGGGTCGTCACGGACGAGCGGGCCTCCGGGAGCGCGTCCAGGGGGAAGACGGCCGAGGCCCGCTTCGAGGAGGGCCCGACGGACGTACCAACACCGGGATGCCGGTCGCAGTCCGTCGGGCGGTCGTCTTCCGGACGGCGACGGCCGAAGCCGCGGGGCCCGAAAAACGAAGCGCCCGAAGCGACCGGCGTGGAGTGGAGGTCCTTGATGTGATCTCGGTGTCTCCGGTTCCTGACGGCCCCTTCGGGCAGAACCGACGATAGGGCGCGGCCGCGACGCCGGTCAACGGACTTGTCCACGAATGTCGGACGGGCATCGCAGGGAGTATCCACGAGTTCTGCACCGGTGTGGACGAGCCGTGGACAACGTGGCGCCGAGGGCGATGTGGGCTACCCGCCCATTGCGAACATCTCGAGACGCGGCAGTTGCGATGATGTTGCCTCCGTCCGCTCCTCGGAATAGCGGTCGTCGCGGACCCGCCAGACCGCGGCCACGGCATCCCGCAGCGCGGCGTCATTCGCGCCGGCGTCCTCGAGCAATGGGTCCCGCAGGATCGCCCGCAGGTCGTGCCCCTCTCCCGTGAACAGGCATGTGTACAGCTTGCCCTCGGCCGAGAGTCGCGCGCGCGTGCAATCGCCGCAGAACGGCTTCGTGACCGACGCGATCAGCCCGACCTCGCCCGAGCCATCCGCGTATCGATAGCGCGTCGCAACCTCCCCGCGATACCGCGGCGGCTCGGCGACGAGCGGCATCTCCGCGTCGATCATCGCGACCAGCTCGTCGGCCCCGACGACCTCGTCCATCCGCCAGCCGTTCGTGTGGCCGACGTCCATGAACTCGATGAACCGCAGTGTCACGCCGGTCGACCGCGCCCAGCGGGCCATCGGCAGCACGCTCCCCTCATTGATCCCGCGGCGCACGACCATGTTGATCTTGATCGGCCCGAGCCCCGCCTCCTGGGCCGCCGCGATCCCGTCGAGGACCTTCGCGACGGGGTAGTCGACCCCGTTCATCGCCGAGAACACCGCGTCGTCGAGGGAGTCCAGACTGACCGTGACCCGCCCAAGACCCGCCTCGGCCAGCGGCACGGCCAGCCGTCGGAGCGCGGACCCGTTCGTCGTCATTGTCAGATCGAGCGGCCCGCCGTCGGGTCGCCGCAACGCGGCCAGCTTCGCGACGAGGACCGGCAGGTCGCGCCGGACGAGCGGCTCGCCGCCTGTCAGGCGGAGCTTCTCGACGCCGAGACCGACGAACACGCGGGCGACACGCTCGAGCTCCTCGAACGTCAGGACCTCCGATCGCGGGAGGAAGGCGAAGTCCGCGCCGAAGATCTCCTTCGGCATGCAGTAGGTGCAGCGGAAGTTGCAACGGTCGGTGACCGAGATGCGCAGATCGTGCAGCGGCCGGCCGAGCGTGTCGGCGAGAGCGAGCGTGGTCGGGATGGCCATTCCGGTGATCGTACCCCGGCCTCGCGAAGTGGTGGTCCGAGCGCGGCGGTCGTCGGCCGCCTGGGATCGATCGGACCGGTGCGTCCACGGCCTCGAAATCCGGGTGCAGACGGTCAACGACGACACGGCTCGCGTGCGATTCGGTCCCCCGGCGGTACCACCGGCTCGATCCGCTGGTACCTCTAGCGGACTCCATCACACCCACCCCCCGCCACCACAATGCCGCCAAGCCCCAGAACCCCTGACACCGCCCACCTGGAGAGGCACACGACGCATGGCCCAGACCGACGCCCGAGCCGGATTCCGGCTCCCGTGGAGCTCCGATCGCCAGTCGAGCGAGTCGACGGACCCCGATTCGAACACTGATGAGCTCGTGACCGCCACCACCGGCTGGCCGAGCGAGGACGGCGCCCGCGCAAACACGGCCACCGAGGCCCCGACGCGTGACGCCGTCGATCCGTGGACCGGCGCCGCAACCGCAGGCCCGGAGCCGACCCCCGCCCCGAGCGCGCCGACGCCGCCGTCCGGGCGCAAGCCCACGAAGTTCATGGCCGACCTGACGAAGGCCATGCAGGCCGCCGCCGAGGAGGCGCGCGCCCGCGCCCTCACCCAGCTCCAGGCCGACGCGAAGACCCACATCGAGACGATCCACGGTCGCTCGTCGACCGAGGCCGCTTCCCTCCGCCGCGCCGCCGACGACGACGTCGCCGCCGTCCGCGAGTGGTCGAAGGCCGAGATCGCCCGGATCCGCGAAGAGACCGAGACGCGCATCACCGACCGCAAGGCCCGCCTCGAGAGTGAGATCGAGCAGCACGCGGGCGTCATCGAGCGCGAGATCGACGCCGTCCAGAAGACTGTGACCACCTTCGAAGCCGAGATGGCCGCCTTCTTCGAGCGCCTGCTCGGGGAGGAGGATCCGACCCGGTTCGCGACGATGGCCGAGAACCTTCCCGAGGCGCCGACGTTCGAAGGCCTCGTCATCGCTCCCGCCCCGGTCGAGACGCCCGACGAGACGGCCGACCAGGCCGCCGAGGGCGAGGTCGAGGCCGTTGTCGAGACCGACGAGGCGGAGCCCGAGACGACCGAGTCATTCGAGGAGCCCGAGACCGACGCGGTCGCGGACGCCGAGACGGTGTCCGGCGAGCTCGAGAGCACCACCGACGAGACCAGCACGGACGAGAGCGCGCACGGCTCCCTCGAGGGCTTCAGTGGCGAGGGCATGAACGGCGAGCTCGATGGTGAGGTTGACCGAGAGGCCGCCTTCGCCGCGATCCAGGCCGCCGCCGAGGCCGCCGCCAGCGCCGAGGTCGCGGCCGACGCCGCTGCCCGAGCCGAAGCCGTCGCCGACGTCGCAATCGAGATCATCGGCAACCACGAGGACGAGGAGAGCGACCCGCGCTTCGCGGCGCTCGGGCTCTCCCCCGACTACGACGCCGCCGAGGCCGAGGCGCTTGCCGCCGCCGGCGCGTCGGACGAGGACATCCCGGAGATCGGCGACGACGCCCTCGCGGCGCGTCTGGCCGGCCTCGTCCCGGGCAAGAACAAGGGCAACGCGAGCGACGCGGCAGTGACCCAGGTCGTCGTTGTCGGGCTCGTCAGCGTCGCGAGCATCGCGAGCTTCAAGCGCCATCTCGGCCGCGTCCAGGGCGTCCAGTCCGTCGGCGTCTCGTCCGGACCCGACGGGGAGTTCGTCTTCGCCGTCAACCACGGCGGAGACGTCAACCTCCGCGACGCGATCCCGTCCCTGCCCAGCTTCCAGGCTCGCGTCACCGGAGCGTCCGACGGCGTGATCCACGTCACCGCGCACGACCCGGAGTCGGACGCGTAACCGGCGCTGCCGGCCGATCGCGTCCCCACAGCCGAGGGTCCGGAGACCAAACCATCGTGGCACGACCCGCCATCGTCATCGCCCTTCCGCCCGCCGAACGGGGGCTCGTCGCCGACGAGCTCCGGACGGCGGGCTTCGAAGCCATCCTGATCGGAACGCCCGACGAGCTCGAGGCCCTCCTGGCGGCGCGCCACGACATCGCCGTTGCGATCCTCGACGGCGAGTCCGACTTCGACACCTCCCTCGAGTACTACGGCCTGCTCCACGAGGGATCGCGGAACACCCCGGCGCTCATGGTCATGTCGCCGTCCTCGATCGACCGCTTCTTCAGGCCCACGTCCACCGACGAGTTCTTCAGCCGGCCGTACACGGCCGACTCGATCCGCTGGCGCGTCGAGGCCATGTGCATCCGATCGGTGACCGTGGACGACGGGTCCGGCCCGATCATCCAGGGCGGGTCGATGGAGATGGACGACTGGTCCCGGCGGGCGACGGTCATCGCGATCTTCAACCCGAAGGGTGGCGTCGGCAAGACGACGGTCGCGACGAACCTCGCCTCGACCCTCCAGCTCCACCAGGGCCAGAAGGTTCTCCTCGTCGACGCCGACACCGTGACCGGTCACGTCACGACCTCGCTCGGGCTCGAGCAGGTCCGGACCGTCGCGGACAGCTGGCGCGACCAGGCCGAGGGCGGCCCCATTGAAACGCTGACCGAGATCGCATCGCCGCATCCGTCCGGGATGTCGGTCGTGTCGCTGACCTCGTCACCGCTGAACACGGAGATCCTCGAGCCGTCGCGGATCGCGGACGCGATCACGATGTCGCGGCCGATCTACGACTTCATCGTCGTCGACCTCCACCCCTCGTACAGCGCGCTCAACCGCGCCGTCTTCGAGAAGGCGGACAAGATCCTCGTCCCGGTCACCCCGGACGTCCCGGCGCTGCGCGCCGCCGTCCAGCTCCGTGACGTTGCGATCGAGCTCGGGGTCCAGGACCGGCTGGCGCTCCTCGTCAACCGGGCGAACAGCGGCGTATCGGTCGCGGACATGGAGAAGACCGTCGGGATGCCGGCGCTCGCGCTCATCCGGTCGGGTGGCCTGCTCTTCGTGCGCGCCGCCAACGAAGGCCGAACGGTCGTCGAGCTCTACCCGAAGGAGCGGATCACCGAGGACTTCAACGCCCTCGCCGAGCGCCTCGTCCGGACGTACCACACAGAGCCCGTGGTGTCCGTCTCGGTCCAGAAGGGCGGCTTCCGCCTCCCGTTCAGCCGCTCGAAGGAGCCGGCTCGGGCATGAGCCCCGGGCGGAGCGGTCAGCCCTCCGCCAGTCGCTCCAGCGCCGCCGGGAGCTCCGCGAGGCTCTCGACCGTCAGCGCCGCCTCGGGTGGCGATCCCGTCGGTTGCTCGATCCACGCCCAGGGACCGCGGCGGAGGAAGATCGCCTGCATTCCGGCAGCGGCCGCGGGTCGCACGTCATTGTCGAGCCGATCGCCGACGTAGGCGATCTCGCCCGTCGCCAGTCCCAGCTCGGTCGCGATCCGTGCGAAGAACCGCGGGTCCGGCTTCTCGACACCCCACGTCGCTGACGACCCGAAGAGATCCAGCTCGAGGCCGAGCCCGGCGAGGGCGGCCTCGGCCCGGACCGGCTGGTTTCCGACGACCCCGACGCGATACCCGGCGGCCCGGACCGCCCGGATGCATGGGACGGCGTCCGCGTAGAGGTCCTCGGGCAGGATCCGGTCGCCGACGCCAGCCTCCTCGCGCTTGCGGATCTCCTCGCGGATGTCCATCCCCGGCCGGAAGATCCGGAACGGCTCGCGATGATCGGGGATCCCGCGGGCGATCGTCGCGCCGCAGACCGCGAGGAACGTGAGCCGCGGGATGCCGAGCCAGTCGGCCCACTCGGACCACGCCCGCGTCTCGTTGACGATCGTCTCGCCGACGTCGAAGACGACGGCCCGCAGGGTCACCGCGCGATCAGGATCGGTCCTGCCACGTGATGCCGCCGAGTGGGGCACCGGGCAGCTTCTGGGCTTTCAATCCCGTCCGCTTGTCGACCTGCTCGACGCCGCGCAGGTAGAACCGGTTCACGAGCACCGTCTCGACGTCCGGATCTCCGACGCGTTGGTCGCCGTACGTCGCGACCGCCTCGACGACCGGGACGAACATCTCGGTCGCCCGATCCAGGAGCCGATCCGGCTCGGAGCCCGGGTGCAGGAAGACGGTTCCGACGACCCGGAACGGCGGCGCCTCGAGGGCCACGTCGTAGGCGACCTTGTGGACCCGATGGGCGGCGCGCTCGGTGTCGGTCAGCTCGGGCATCGAGCCTTCCCCGGCGAGCACGAGGATCAGGTCGTAGGGATCCACGCTCTTCAACCCTGGGGCGTCGAGGAGCGGCGCGCTCCCATCGATCGGAGCCCACTGGACGTCATGGATCGCCAGCGACTCGCGCTTGTTCAGAGCATCCGACAGGCGGCCCTGGACGTTCATCCGGCCGATGAGCCGCCACTCTTCCGTCACCGCGTCGAACGCCACGCCCGAGCGCGTTGGACGGCTGACCGTCTTCGGCACCGCCGCGGGCGCAGGCCCTTCGGGCTTCTTGCGACGGAGGAAGTTCAGGGGCACCCGGTCAGTCCTCGGACTTGAAGCTGTTCTCGCGGATCGTCTCGACGACGGCCGCGTCTGCGAGGGTCGTCGTATCGCCGAGCTGGCGACCCTGGGCGATGTCGCGGAGGAGCCGCCGCATGATCTTGCCGCTCCGGGTCTTCGGAAGGTCCGGGGTGAACATGAGCGCCTTCGGCTTCGCGATCGGGCTGATCTTCGTCGCCACGTGGCGGCGGAGCTCCTCGCCGAGCTCGGGCGTCGGGTCGTAGCCGAGGCGGAGGATGACGAAGGCGTTGATCGCCTCGCCAGTCACCGGGTCCGGTCCGCCGACGACGGCGGCCTCGGCCACCGCCGGATGCGACACGAGCGCACTCTCGATCTCGGTCGTCGAGAGCCGGTGACCCGAGACGTTCATCACGTCGTCCACTCGCCCGAGCAGCCAGAAGTAGCCGTCCTCGTCGCGCTTGGCGCCGTCCCCGGCGAAATACATCCCGGGGAAGCGGCTCCAGTACGTCTCCTTGTAGCGCTCCGGGTCGCCGTAGATGCCGCGGAGCATCGCTGGCCACGGTCGCTTCAGGACGAGATACCCGCCGCCGCCGAACGGCACGGAGTTCCCCTCGCCATCGACGACATCGGCCTCGATCCCCGGGAACGGGAACGTGGCGCTACCGGGCTTGGTGGTCGTGACGCCGGGGAGCGGCGTGATGAGGATTTGTCCGGTCTCGGTCTGCCACCACGTGTCGACGATCGGCCGGGTGCCGCCGCCGATGTGCTCGCGGTACCAGAGCCAGGCCTCCGGGTTGATCGGCTCCCCGACCGAGCCGAGGACGCGGAGCGACGACAGGTCGTGCTTCGCGGGGTGCTCGGCGCCCTGCTTCATGAACGCCCGGATCGCGGTCGGCGCGCAATACAGGACCGTGACGTCGTAGTCCTCGATGATCTGCCACCAGCGGTCCCAGGCGGGCGTATCGGGCGAGCCCTCGTACATGACGCCGGTCGTTGCGTTTGCGAGCGGGCCATAGACGATATAGCTGTGGCCGGTGACCCAGCCGATGTCGGCGGCGCACCAGTACACATCGTCCGCCTTGATGTCGAAGATCATCCGGTGGCTGTACGACGTTCCGACGAGATAGCCGGCGGTCGTGTGGGTGATCCCCTTCGGCTTGGCGGTCGAGCCCGACGTATAGAGCAGGTAGAGCATGTGCTCCGAGTCGAGCGGGACGGGTGGGCAGTCGGCCGCCTGCCGATCGACGATGTCATGCCACCACAC
>DASXTH010000061.1:0-7337 GCA_036505555.1 Candidatus Limnocylindrales bacterium
GTCCCCTCGCGGCCATCCGTGCGGTCGACGAACTGATCGCACAGCACGAAGTCGCCCGGCTTGACGTGGTGCTGGAGCGACCCGGCCGCACACGGCGAGATCACGGCCTTCACGCCGAGCGAGCGCATCGCCCACACGTTCGCCCGGTAGTTGATCCTGTGCGGCGGAATCGTGTGGCGCCGGCCGTGGCGCGGCAGAAACGCCACCTTCCGGCCGCCCACGGTGGCCAGGAAGAACGAGTCCGACGGCGGTCCGTATGGCGTGTCGACCTTGATCTCCCGGACGTCCTCGAGCAGGGAGTAGAACCCCGACCCGCCGAAGACGCCGATCTCTGCCGTGTCCGCCACCATCGCGTCTGCCTCCTCGGGCGCCTGCGCGCCGATTCGCCGGCATCCACGCCGGTCCGTCGACCCGCGGGATTGTCGCACGCCTGATCGGTCTGGACCGTCGAGCGAAGCGCCGAGCCGAGGCGCCCCGCTACGATGACAGGGCCGCACGAGGACTGCCCCGATGACCGATCCGGACGACGACACGCAGCCGCAGCCGACGGGCGGGTCCGAGCCGGCGCGTCCGGGCCTGCCGCCACCGCCGGCCCTTCCGCCGCTGTCGCCGCTACCGGGGCCGCTCGCCGACCCGCCGGCCCCGCCGCGAGGCCCCGCCCTCCGCGTCGACCCCGATGCGCCACCCGACAGCGGCTGGCGGGAGCCGCCCTGGTTCCCGCCGGGCGATCGCCGGCGGCGGGACCGCAACCGGGAGCGGCCGGCGAACGGCTTCGCCGTGCTCGTCGGGCTCATCTTCATCGTCGTTGGCGGCTGGTACTTCATGGAGCGGACCCTCGGGATCGACCTCCCGCGGATCCAGTGGGGCAGCCTCTGGCCGCTCGTCCTCATCGCCCTCGGCGGCTGGATCCTCATCCAGTCCATCCAACGCCGGCCCTGAGCGGGCCCCACCGCAGTGGCGATCGACGACACCTCCGGCGGCCTCGCCGCAACCCTCACCCTGGCCGACTGGCGGCGCCGGATCGGGAGCCTCTACGCCGACGTGCGGCGGATGTCGGCGACGGACCCGGCCGCTGCGCTCGCCGAGTGGCGATCTGTTCGCGAGGACCTATTCCGCAACCACCCCCAGTCGCCGCTACCCGCCGACCGACGGTCCAGCTTCCGCGCCGCGCACTATCCCCACGACCCCGCCCTCCGGTTCGAGGTCGCGGTCGAGCCGCTCGCGGACCCAAGTTCTCCGGCGGCCCCGGGCTTCGGCGGTCTCGCCGGGCTCGCGATCGACATCCCGGTCAGCGCCGGCGGGACGATGTCGTTCCAGCGGTTCGGTGCGGTCGGGATCCCGTTCCCGGACGGTCCCCGCCGCCTCGAGGTGTACTGGATGGCCGGCTATGCCGGTGGCCTGTTCCTGCCGTTTCGCGACGCCACGAACGGCACGGAGACCTATGGCGCCGGCCGCTACCTCCTCGACGCCGCGAAGAGCGCCGATCTCGGCGGTGACCGCGACCGCGGCACGCTCATCCTCGATTTCAACTTCGCGTTCCAGCCGTCGTGCGCGTTCGATCCGAAATGGGCCTGCCCTCTGGCTCCGCCGTCGAACCGCCTCGACGTTCCGATCCGCGCAGGCGAACGCCTGAGCTGACGCCCGCGCGGCGATGCGCCCACACCGGCGTGCGGAGATCATCACGGCGCTTGACGCCCAGACCTTCTCGTGCAATTATGAAGGAAATCCTTCACGATTGCCCTGAGGAACGAGGATGCCGGCAGAAGCCCGCCGCCAGGTCACGGATGTCCGGGCCCTGCATGCCCTCGCGAACCCGATCCGTTACCGGCTCCTCGGGCACCTGATGGCGCTGGGGACCCAGACCGCGAGTGAGTGCGCGGCGGCGGTCGGAGCGACCCCGTCGAACTGCAGCTACCACCTCCGCGAGCTCGAGCGGTACGGGCTCGTCGAGCGCGCCCCGGATGCCCGGGGCGCCGATGGACGCGACCGCCCGTGGCGGCCCGTCGCGACCGGTCTCAGCTACGGACGGACCGCCGACGAGGGCGCCACACCGGTCGAGGCCGCCCTCAAGCGGCAGCTCCTGCACGCCGCCATCGACCACGACGCCGAGCTCGCCCATCGGGCGGCCGATGCGCACGACGACCAGCCGGCCGACTGGCGGGCCGCCGAGACGATGGCGGAGTACGGGCTGCTCGTCACGCCGGCCGAGCTGCGGACGATCACCGCCGCGATCGACGCGATCGTCCGGCCCTGGATCGGGCTCACCCGGGCTGACGTCCCGGACGGGGGGCGACCGGTCCACGTCCAACTCGCCGCCTTCCTCCGCCCGATCGGATCCGCAGGCCGCGACGGATGACAACGGCAGAACACGCCACGTCCGGGCGTTCCCCGCTCCGCCGGCGCGGCTTCGCCCTGCTCTGGACGGGCGGCCTGATCAACGATTTCGGCGACTGGACGCTCCTGATCGCCCTGCCGGTCTTCGTGTTCCAGCTGACCGGGTCGGCCCTGACGACCTCGACGGTCTTCGTCGTCGAGCTCGTCCCGGGGCTGCTTGCGGGCCAGCTCGCCGGCGTCGTCGTGGATCGCTGGGACCGTCGCCGGATCCTCGTCGTCAGCGGGTTCGTCCAGGCAGTCCTCCTCCTGCCCCTCCTGGCGGTGACCGCGGACCGGCTGTGGATCGTGTATGCCGTCGCGGCGATCCAGTCGTGCCTCGCCCGGCTCTGCTCGCCGGCGAAGGCGGCGCTGATTCCGTCGGTCGTTGAGCGCGACGACCTGGCCGCGGCCAACTCCTTGAATGCCGTCGCCGACAATCTCGCCCGTCTCGTCGGGTCGCCGCTCGGCGGGCTGGTGCTCCAGCTGGTGGGCCTGGCGGGGGTCGTGATCCTCGACGCGATCACGTACGTCGCCTCGTCGTTCTTGATCTCGGGCGTGCGCCCGATCGACGGTGCCGCGCCAGCGGCGACGCCAGACGCGGCCCCACCCTCGGCGCCCGGGGCGGCGCCCGAGACGTCTCCAGCGACCGGGCGGAGTGGCATCGGCCGGCTGGCCGCGGACTGGCTCGACGGCGTTCGGACGATCGGCCGGGAGCCGAGGCTCCGGGCCGTCGTGCTGATCGGCGCATTGAGTCAGCTCTCCCAGGGCATCTTCGTCGTCCTCTTCGTCGTGTTCGTCCTCGACCGCCTGCACGGGACGCCGGGCGACGTCGGGCTGATCCGCGGCGTCCAGGCGATCGGCGGGATCGCAGGCGGGATCCTCGTCGGCGCGATCGCCCGGCGATCGAGCGCGCGCGGCCTGATCGGCTGGGGCTTCGTGCTGTTCGGGCTGCTGAGCCTGACGACGTGGAACCTGCCCGCCCTGACGACCGCGATCGGGTTCTATCTCGGGCTCTTCGTCGCCGTCGGCGTTCCGGGAGTCGCGACGATGACCGGGCTGATGACGAGCGTCCAGTCGCTCACGCCGCCGACGCATCTCGGGCGGGTGTTCGCCACGTTCGAGGCGGCTGCCGGAGCGCTGGCGGCGGTGGGTGTGCTCGCGGCCGGGGCGCTCGCGGACCGCTTTGGTGTCGTCGCCATCCTCGACGCCCAAGCCATGCTCTACGTCGCCTGCGGCATCCTCGCGCTCGTGGCCCTGCGTCCGCGGACGGTCGCCGTCGTCGAACCCGCCTGAGCCCGCTCCGCCTCGTCGGGCGACCTCGCGTAGGATCATGTCGATGGAGCCTGCCCAGACCTCCCCGACGATCCCCACGCCCGGCCGGGCCGTGCTCGACGACCGGCAGCGCACGTTTCTCGGCCGTCCGATCTTCGCCGCCCTGTCGACGATCGATCCCGACGGTGCGCCGCGCCAGGCCGTCATCTGGTACCGCCTCGAGGACGACGGCCGGATCCTGATCAACAGCCGCGTCGGGCGGCGCTGGCCGACGAACCTCCTCCGCGACGGGCGCGCCTCGCTCGCGGTGACCGATCCCGAGGACGGTTACGCCTGGCTGGGCCTGACCGGCCAGGTCGACGCCGTCGACGACGACCCCGCCCGCGCCCTCGCCGATATCGAGGCGCTCGCCTGGCGCTACCACCCCGACGGCCCTGACCCCGCGGATCTCGCCTCGTACGCCGCCTACCGGCGGATCACGTTCCGGATCGCGATCGATCGCGTCCACGACCACCTGGAGGACTGACCGTTGGCGACCCCGAAGATCGGCTATGCAGCGATGCTCGAGCAGTTCGGGCCGCGCGAGGTCGTCGACCTCTCCGCCGACGCCGAGGCCCACGGGTTCACCGGCGTGATGGCAGCCGACCACTTCCAGCCGTGGGTCCCCCAGCAGGGCAACGCGGCGTTCGTGTGGAACGTGATGACCGCGATCGGCGAGCGGACGACCGGCGACGTGGGCCCCGGCGTGACCTGCCCGTCGTTCCGGATGCACCCCGCGATCGTCGCCCAGGCCTCGGCCACCCTCGCCGCGATGTACCCCGGGCGCCACTGGCTCGGGCTCGGCAGCGGTGAGGCGCTCAACGAGCACATCGTTGCGGGCTACTGGCCCGAGACCCCCGAGCGGATCGCCCGGATGTTCGAGGCGATCGAGATCATCAAGAAGCTCTTCGGGAGTCGCGACCGCGACGTCAAGCACGAGGGCAAGTACTTCCGGCTCGAGTCGACGCGGCTCTGGACGATGCCGGACGAGCCCCCGCCGATCTACATCGCCACGGCCGGGCCGGTGACCGCGAAGAAGACCGGCCAGTACGCCGAGGGCCTGATCACCGTCGGGGCGCCGGAGAGCAAGCTCGAGATGATCCGGGCGAAATGCGAGGAGGGCTGCCGCGACGCCGGCAAGGACCCGAACGACTTCCGCTACATCCTCCAGCTCCACCTGTCGTGGGCGGCGACCGACGAGGAGGCGATGGCCAACGCGATGAGCGAGTGGCCGAACGGCGGGATGAAGTTCCCCAAGCAGGACATCCGGAGCCCGCTCGACTTCGAGCAGATGGCGAAGCTCGTCCGGCCCGAGGACTTCGAGGGCCGGATGCTGATCACGTCCGACCCCGAGAAGCACCGCGAGCAGATCCAGCGCTTCCTCGACCTCGGCTTCGACCAGATCTACCTCCACAACGTCGGCCGCAACCAGGCCGAGTGGATCGAGGTGTTCGGGCGCGAGGTCCTTCCCAAGCTGACGGCGTGACCCGGTGAGCGACCGGCCGGTGAAGATCGGCGCCCTCCTGTGGCCGCAGACCAGCTCGTGGCCGGCGTTTCGCGACGCCGCGGTCCGCGCCGATGGGCTGGGGTACGACAGCCTCTGGACGTGGGACCACCTGATGGCCATCGTCGGGCCGTGGGAGCAGCCGATCCTGGAGGGGTGGTCCGCCCTGGCCGCGATCGGGCCGCTGACGAGTCACGCAACGCTCGGCCTGATGGTCGGTGCCAACACGTTCCGCAACCCGGGTCTGACGGCGAAGCTCGCGACGACCCTCGACCACGTCTCGGGTGGCCGGGCCGTGCTCGGGATCGGCGGAGCCTGGTTCGAGCGGGAACACGAGGCGTTCGGGTTCGACGAGACCTGGGGCTCGGGCTTCGGCGAGCGGCTCGACCGGCTCGACGAGGCGGTCATGCTCCTGCGCCGGTTGCTCGACGGCGAGCGGTTCAGCCATGAGGGCCGCTTCTACACGTTCCGCGACGCCCTCTGCGAACCGCGCCCGATCCAGGCCCACCTGCCGATCCTCATCGGTGGCTCCGGGCCGAAGAAGACGCTGCGGACGACGGCTCGCTACGCCGACGGTTGGAATGCCGGCGGGACCCTCGAGGAGCTTCGGGCCAAGGACGCTACCCTTCGCGAACGCTGCGCCGAGATCGGCCGGAACCCGGACGAGATCGAGCGGACGTTCACCGTCTGGATGGCGATCCGCGACGACGCGGTCGAGGCCCAGCACGTCCTCGACAGGGACGCCGCGGCGAACGGCAGCAGCTCCGATGGCGGGGACTACGTCGGTTCGCCCGAGAAGATTGCGGACGAGCTTCGCCCGATCGTCGACCTCGGCTTCCGCCACATCCTGATCGACGCAATGGCGCCGTACGACGCCGAGACGATCGAGCGGCTGCCGCGCGTCCGCGAGCTCCTCGCCGGGTGACAGCCGAGCGGTCGAGCGCGCCCTCGTCGGGCGCCCGGACCGATGTGTCACCCGCCGGGCTCCGGGCCGCGGTCCAGGACGACCTTGACGCGAACGCCGTCCGCCGTCGATCGATCCCGGGCGAGCGCGTCGTGCGCTCGGATGCCCTGCTCGCGTACGTCTGCGACATCGCGTCGCCGGACGTGAACGAGGTCGTCCGCGCCCGGTTCGGCGAGGGTGATGCGGCCGATGCCGCGATCGACGAGGCGATCGCGATGTTCGGCCACCGGCCATTCCTGTGGTGGCTCGGCGAGCACGATCAACCGGCCGATCTCGCCGACCGGCTCGTCCGTCACGGGCTCGTGTTCCTCGACGACATCCCCGCGCTCGCGATGGACCTCGCCGAGCTGCCACCAGCCGCCGACGCCCTCCCTCCGCCCGAGCTCCGGATCGAGCCGGTCCTCGACCCGGCGACGATGGACTCGTTCCACTCTGTCCTGGGGCACGGCTTTCCCGAAGACTTCGTCGACGCCGCGACGGAAGCCGAGATCGCGGCGTCGAGCCGGCGGCGGGGAGCCGAGACCGGCTATCGGGAGCCGAACGGCGTCCCGACGCGCTGGCTCGGCTCGGTGGATGGCCGGCCGGTCACGACCACCCGGCTCCACACCGGTGCGGGCGTGGCCGGGATCTACGCCGTCGTCACGGTGGAGGACGCACGTCGCCGCGGCTACGGCGAGGCGATCACGCGGCACGCCCTCCACGCCGCCCGCGACGCGGGCCTCCGGATCGCAACGCTCCAGGCATCGAACGCCGGTCTCGGGATCTACGAGCGGATCGGGTTCCAGGTCTGCTGCCGCTACCGCCTCTACGAGTGGCGGCCAGCCACCGCGACGAAGCGCTGATCGGTGAGCGCTCGGACGCGCCCGGCCGTTCGATGGCCGATGATGGAGCGGTGACGATGCGGTTCGGGGCACAGCTCTGGTCCCAGCATGTGACCTGGCCGGAGTTCCGCGACGCGGCGATCCTCGCCGAGCAGACCGGCTGGGATGGCGTCTGGACCTGGGATCACCTCCTCGCGATCTTCGGGCCGTGGGAGCAGCCGATCTTCGAGGGCTGGACGACGCTCGCCGCCGTCGCTGCCGTCACGACACGTCTCCGGCTCGGCCTGATGGTCGGTGCCAACACGTTCCGCAACCCGGGTCTGACGGCGAAGCTCGCGACGACCCTCGACCACGTCTCGGGTGG
>DASXTH010000062.1:0-4847 GCA_036505555.1 Candidatus Limnocylindrales bacterium
TTCATTCGGAGTCGTCGTCGGCGCTGTCCTCGTCCTCGACGTCGTCGTCGAGCGAGCGGCCGGTGTGGGTCATGAACACGTCGTGGAGGGTCGCCGCGCGGCCCGTTCGTTCGCTTTCGGCGGCCTTCAAGCCGGCCGGGCTGTCCTCGACGACGACGCGACCACCGGCAAGGACGGTGATCGAGCCGCACAGCCGCTCGGCCTCGTCGAGGTCGTGCGTCGTGAGGACGATCGATGCGTCGTGCGTCGCCTGGAGCTCCTCGATGAACGTCTGGACGTCTCCCTTGGAGCGTGGATCGAGACCGGTCGTCGGCTCGTCGAGGAGGAGCAGCGAGGGACTCGTCAGGAGGGCGCGAGCGATCGCGACCTTCTGCTGCATCCCGCGGCTCATCTGCTCGATCGGCCGGCCGACCCGCTTCTCGCCGATGCCGAGCCGGCCGAGGATCTCGACCGCCTGGCGCCGGGCGTCGGTCGCGTCCAGGCCATACAGCCGGGCCGCGAAGAGGAGGTTCTCCATCGGGCTGAGCTTCTTGAAGAAGGCGGCGTCGACGCTGACCCGGTTGATCAGGCGCTTGACCGCCATCTCCTCGCGCTCGATGTCGTGGCCGAAGACCTCGACCCGGCCCTCGTCGAGGGTCAGGAGACCCGAGACGAGGCGGATGAGCGTCGACTTGCCCGAGCCATTGGCGCCGAGGATCCCGACGATGTCGCCGCGCTCGAGGCGGAGCGACACGTTCGCGATCGCCGTCACCGTCACCGGCTTGCGCTTGCGGCCGACCACGAACCGCTTCGTCACGTGCTCGACGAGGAGGGCCGGGGCAGCCTGCTCAGCGATCCGGGCGCCCTCGATGAGGTCGTCGGTCCGAGCGATCTTCTGTTGTCGGATCAGGGTGGCGGTCACGGTAGTGGCTCCCGGTTGGTGTCCGATCCGACGGCTGAATCAGTCGAGCCGCGGATCCAGTTCGATGCTTCCGGCGCATCGGGGTGGGTCCACGGCTCGGGATGCCTCGCGAGGCATCAAAAAAGCCGGGGGCCCATCTGGCCCACGGCTCGTGGTTCGCTCGGTGGCGGTGTAACCGCCTCAGGCTAGCTCGAGATGGGCGCAGATCTCCCGCTTTCGGCGGCGCCGATAGGCGCGACCGTCGGCCGGAAGAGGTTCGTGTTCATCATTCGGAGACGCCTCCGCGAGCTAGATGAGGGCGGGCGATCTGCACGCCGGCCGGCAGTGTAGGCGTCCCGTCGTCGGCCCGTCAACCCTGTCGGATGACGGTGTCGGCGACGCGACACATGACGTAGGACCGCCCGGCTCACGGGTCGACCGTCCGGCGGACGATCACCCGTTTGACCGTCGCCTGGGGCGAGTCGATCTCGTGGACGACCTCGAACCCGGCGGCGGTGAACGTCGACAGCAGCCCAGTGTAGCCGACGGCCGCGGGGATCCGGCCGTCGGCGACCTCGACCGGATAGGCCTCGAGGGCGGGCGCGCCGTGCTCGATCGCGTAGTCCATCGCGGCGTCGAGGAGGCGGGTCGTCAGGCCCTGGCCACGCGCGGACCGCGACACGACGAAGCAGACGATCGACCAGACGGGGGTCTCGTCGATCTTCGGCCGGACGCGCGAGTTCGTCAGGCGCTCGTAGTCGTCGCGCGGCGCGACGCTGACCCAGCCCACCACCCGCCCGTCGGCGTAGGCGAGCAGCCCCGGCGCGGGATCGTGATCCTGCTCGACGAGCGCATGGAAGCCCTCGCGGGCCTCGGCCGCGTTTGCGAACGACCAGTCCTTCGAGCGGACCCGCCAGAACATGCAGGAGCAGGTCTTGGGGTCGCCGCCCTCGTCGAAGAGGGCTGACACGTCCGCCCAGCGATCGCGGGTGAGCGGCAGGATCTCGATCGAGGACGCGGCGAGATCGACGGCCGGACGGGTCGCCGCGCGGCGAGCCCGGGTGCTGGCAGGCATGGCCGAATCGTAAGCCGCGGATTCGTCAGGGAGTGTCATCATCGGACCCGTGGATCCCGACGAGCAGCTGGCCTTCCTGCGCGCGGCGACCGCGCCCCCGCGGCGCTCGATCGTGGAGCTCATCGCCGGTGGCGTCCTCGACGCCGAGCTGGCCGCGCTCGCCTGGATCCTCCTCGAGGCGCGCGTGCCGCTGATCGTCGCGGCGCTGCAGCGTGGCGCCGGAAAGTCGACGCTGCTCGAGGCACTCCTCGACTTCCTCCCTCCGACCGCCCGGCGGGTCGATCTCGCCGGCGTCGCGGAAGACTTCGCCTGGCTGCCCGAGGCCGAGGCGCTGGGCTGGACGCGGTCCGGGCCCGCGGTCGAGCCGGCCGTCCCGATCTCACCGGCGTCGGGGTTCCTCGTCGCAGCCGAGGTCTCGGAGCACCTGCCGCTCTACACCTGGGGACGGGCCGCACGGACGCTCGTTCGGGCCGCATCGCTCGGGTATGGGATCGGCTCGACGATCCACGCCGACCGCCTGGAAGACGTCCACGCCGAGCTCCGGTCGCGCGAGGTGGGGCTGAGCGACGACGAGCTCTCGTACCTGGGGCTCGTGGTCGTGGTCCGCGCCAGCCGCGGCCCGGACGGGCACATCCGGCGGCGCGTCGTCGCGGCGCATTATGTCCGTCCGGTGGGCCGCGACGAGCACGGCCACACGCAGCGACTGCCACCCGCGGTTCTGGCCGCCCGGGACGACGACGCGGATCGCCTGGACCACTTCGAGTGGGGCGTGATGCCGGAGCTCGCGATCCGGCTCGGATGGAGGGCGGGTGATCTCGAGCGAGAGCAGGCGGAGCGCGCCGCTCTGCTCGCGGGCCTCGCCGCCGACGGCGCCGTCGATCTCGACACCGTCCACGCGGCGATCGCGGGGCACCGCTCGACGGCCGACGCGAACCGCCCCGCGGCGGCACCGCACGCGCACGTCCACTGACCGTCCGCGATCGATGTCACTCCCCACCGGACCCAGCGTCACGTTCCTGTTCACCGACATCGAGGGCTCGACGCGGCTCGAGCGGGCGGTCGGATCCGCGGCCTGGGCCGGGATCGTCGCCCGCCACGACGACCTCTTGCGGGCTGCGATCGAGGCTCACGGCGGGGTCGTGGTCAAGACCGAGGGCGACTCCTTCTTTGCCGCGTTCGGGGACGGAGATGCGTCGGTCCGGGCTGCCGTCGCCGCCCAGCGCGCGATCGCTGCCGAGCCCTGGCCGGAAGAGGCCGCCGTTCGCGTCCGGATGGGCCTCCACACCGGCGAGGGCCGGTTGCGCCAGGCGTCGTCGACCGAGGATCGGGAAGATTACGTCGGGATCGATGTGAAC
The DNA here is from genome assembly GCA_036505555.1 of Candidatus Limnocylindrales bacterium. GTDB lineage: Bacteria > Chloroflexota > Limnocylindria > Limnocylindrales > CSP1-4 > CF-46. Next base: position 3,311 of record DASXTH010000062.1, read on the forward strand.
TACGCCGCGCGGATCGCGGCCGCGGCGAATGGTGGCCAGGTCGTGGCCTCCGAGGCGCTCCGCGCGACCCTCACGTCGGCGAGCGATGACCCGGAGGTCACCGTGGTCGACGAAGGCCTGCGGGCGGTCAAGGACTTCGACGAGCCCGCGCGCCTCCACCGGATCGTCGTGGCGGGCGCTGCGGACGACGAGCGGCACCTGCGGACCGCCGACCCGCCGTCGAATCTGCCCGGCGACGTGACGGCGCTGGTCGGGCGGGACGAGGAGATCGACCGCCTCGTCGAGCTCGCGCAGACGACCCGGATCGTGACGTTCACCGGTCCCGGTGGGAGCGGCAAGACCCGCCTGGCGCTCGGCGTCGCCCGGCGTCTGGCCGATCGGTTTCCGCACGGCACCTGGTTCGTCGACCTGGCCGGGCTTCGCGATCCGGGCCTGCTCGAGGCCGCAATCGCGTCGACGATCGGCACCCGAGAATCGCCCCAGCTCGCGATCGCCGAGGTCCTCCGCCTGCACCTCCGCGATCGGTCGATGCTCCTCGTCATCGACAACCTCGAGCAGCTGCTTCCGGACGCGGCGGATGTCATCGCGGCGCTCGTTCGGGCAGCCCCCCACCTCCACGTCCTGGTGACGAGCCGGGAGCTGATGCGGATCGGTGGCGAGCGCGGGTACGCGGTGCCGCCCCTCGGCGTCGATGCCGGCGCGGCTCTGTTCGAGGATCGCGCGCGCGCCCATCGCCCGGATCTGAACCTGACCGACGAGACGAGGGCGGCGATCCGGACGATCTCGACGCGTCTCGCCGGGCTGCCGCTCGCGATCGAGCTCGCTGCCGCCCGTGTCCGGACGCTCAGCCCCTCGGCGATCCTCGACCGATTGGGTCAGACCCTGGACCTCGGCGGCGGCTCGCGCGACCTGCCGGAGCGTCAGCGCACGCTTCGTGGTGCGATCACCTGGAGCCACGACCTGCTCAATGAATCGGAGCGGCGGCTCTTCCGCCGGCTTGCGGTCTTCGCCGGCGGCTGGACGGCCGCGGCGGCAGCGGCGGTCACCGACGCGGCCGGCGATCTCGGTCTTGACTTGACGGAGGGCCTCGAGTCGCTCGCCGACAAGAGCCTCGTCCGGATCGAGCCCGCGGACGGCACGACCGGACATGACGACGAGGTCCGGTTCGGGATCCACCCCCTGCTCCGCGAGTACGCCCTCGAGCAGCTCGGTGAACAAGGGGAACGAGCCGGACTCGAGGGTCGCCACGCCGAGGTGATGGCCACGATCGGCTCAACGGCCGGCGACGGAATCCTTGGGTCGTCGGGCGATGCCAGCATGCATGTCCTCGATCGAGAAGCCGACAACCTGCGGATCGCCGCGCGATGGTTCCTCGACCACGACGAGCCGGCCGGTGGATTGCGCCTCGTGGGGGCGACGTGGCGCTGGTTCCAGCAGCGCGGACGGCTGCGGGAAGGCCGGGCGCTCATCGCCGAGTTGCTCGGGCACCCTGGCGCCACCGATCCGCGGGCGCGGATCGCGGGGTTGACCGCCGCGG
>DASXTH010000063.1:0-7177 GCA_036505555.1 Candidatus Limnocylindrales bacterium
CGCTGGATCGTCCGCTTGAGCGGCCGGGCGCCGTACGCCGGATCCGTTCCTTCGCGGACGATCAGCTGCCGGGCGGACGGGGTCAGCTCGATCGTCAGGTCCTGCTCCGACAGCCGCCGCTGGAGATCGGCGAGGAGCAGGTCGACGATCTGCTCGAGATCGCGTTCGGACCGAGCATGGAAGACGATGATCTCGTCGACGCGGTTGAGGAACTCGGGCCGGAACTGGGCCCGCAGCGCGTCGGTCACCTGGCGCTTCATCACCTCGTAGGCGGCCGCGTCGTGATCGCGGCCGACGGCCGCGCTGATCAGCTGCGACCCGACGTTGCTCGTCATGATCACGACCGTGTTCCGGAAATCGACCGTCCGCCCCTGGCCGTCGGTCAGGCGCCCGTCGTCGAGGACCTGGAGCAGGATGTTGAACACGTCGGGGTGGGCCTTCTCGATCTCGTCGAGGAGGATGACCGAGTACGGCCGGCGGCGGACCGACTCGGTCAGCTGACCGCCTTCCTCGTACCCGACGTAGCCGGGCGGAGCCCCGATCAGGCGGGACACCGAGAACTTCTCCATGTACTCGCTCATGTCGATCCGGGTCATCGCCTGGTCGTCGTCGAAGAGGAACTCGGCGAGGGCGCGGGCGAGCTCGGTCTTGCCGACGCCCGTCGGGCCGAGGAACAGGAACGACCCGAGCGGCCGGCGCGGATCGCCGAGCCCGGCACGGGCCCGGCGGACGGCGTCCGACACAGCCTCGATCGCCTCGTCCTGGCCGACGACGCGGCGGTGGAGGCGCTCCTCCATCTTCACGAGCTTCTCGAGCTCGCCTTCCATCAGACGGGTGACCGGGATCCCCGTCCACGCGGCGACGATCTCGGCGATGTTGTCGGCGGTGACCTCCTCGCGCAGCAGCGAGCCGGGTCCCTGGAGCGCGGCGAGGGCCGCGGTCTGCTCGTCGAGCCGCTTCTGGAGCTGGGGCAGCGTCTCGTACTGGAGCTTCGCTGCGGTCTCGTAGTCGGTCTCTCGCTGGGCCTGCTCGATCCGGACCTGGAGCTGCTCCAGCTCGGTCTTCGACGTCCGGATGGCCCCGATCGCGGACTTCTCCGCCTCCCAGCGCTGCTTCAACGCTCGCGTCTGCTCCTCGATGTCCGCGAGCTCGTTCTCGAGCGCCTCGAGGCGCGCCCTCGACGCGTCGTCCTTCTCCTTGCGGAGGGCCTCGCGCTCGATCTCGAGCTGGATCCGGCGCCGCTCGGCCTCGTCGAGCACGACCGGCATCGAGTCGATCTCCATCCGCAGCCGTGACGCCGCTTCGTCGACGAGGTCGATCGCCTTGTCAGGCAGGAATCGGTCGGTGATGTAGCGGTGGCTGAGGGTCGCCGCGGCAACGAGCGCGGAGTCGGTGATCCGGACGCCGTGATGGACCTCGTACCGCTCGCGGAGGCCGCGCAGGATCGAGATCGTCTCCTCGACCGTCGGCTCGTCGACCAACACCGGCTGGAAGCGCCGCTCGAGGGCCGCGTCCTTCTCGATGTGCTTGCGGTACTCGTCGAGCGTCGTCGCCCCGATCGTGTGGAGCTCGCCACGGGCGAGCATCGGCTTCAGCAGGTTCGAGGCGTCCATCGCGCCCTCGGCCGCGCCGGCCCCGACGACCGTGTGGAGCTCGTCGATGAACAGGATGACCTGGCCCTCGGAGTCCTTGATCTCCTTGAGGACGGCCTTCAGGCGCTCCTCGAACTCGCCCCGGAACTTCGCGCCGGCGATGACCGCGCCGAGATCGAGCGAGATCACCCGCTTGTCCTTGAGTCCTTCTGGCACGTCGCCGCGGATGATCCGCTGCGCCAGACCCTCGGCGATCGCCGTCTTGCCGACGCCCGGCTCGCCGATGAGGACCGGGTTGTTCTTCGTCCGCCGGCTCAGGACCTGGATCGTCCGGCGGATCTCGTCGTCCCGGCCGATGACCGGGTCGAGCTTGCCGGCGCGCGCCTCGGCGGTGAGGTCGCGGCCGTACTTCTCCAGCGCGGCATAGGTGCCTTCGGGGTTCGGCGAGGTCACGCGCTGCCCGCCCCGGACGCCCTGGAGCGCGCCGAGGACAGCCTCGCGGCTGGCGCCGTGCTTCTCGAGCAGCTGGCGAGCCTCGCCGCCGACCTCGAGCACACCCAGGAGAAGGTGCTCGGTCGAGACGTAGTCGTCGCCGAGACGGCGAGCCTCCTGCTCGCCGAACTCCAGGGCGCGCTTGGCGCGCGGGTCGAGCGACAGCGAGCCGCCCCGGATCCGGGCCCGCTTCGCGAGGATCCCGGCCAGCTCATTGCGGAACGCGGGCAGGTCCACCCCGATCCGGCGGAGGGTCTCCGCGGGCACACCGTCGTCGGGCTCGACAAGGGCGAACAGCAGGTGCTCAGCGTCGAGGACGGGCGATTCCATGCCCTCGGCGGCGCGCTGGGCGGCCGCGATGGCCTCCTGGGCCTTCTGGGTGTAGTGGTCGAATTGCACGAGAGTTCTCCGGCAGATCAGCGTGAGGCGGGCGGGTGGGCGGTATCAGCGGTGTCGTGGTCGAATCTGGTTGCGCACATCGTTCAGGTTGCTGCCCGAGGATCGGGCTGGTCGACCTTCTCGAAGAAGGCGCGCGCGGCCTGGGCGGCCTCGTCGTCGAGCCGAGGCGGCAGGATCACCCGAGCCCTTGCGTAGAGATCGCCGTACCCCTCGCCGCGCAGCCGCGGCATCCCCTGGCCCGTCAGCCGGAAGCGGTGGCTGTTCTGGGTTCCGGGCGGGATCCGCAGGAGGACCTTGCCCTTGAGGGTCGTCACGGGGACCTCGGCGCCCAGGAGCGCCTCCTGGAGGGTGATCGGCAGGTCGCGTTCGAGGTCTGCGCCAGTGCGGACGAAGACCGGGTGAGGCCGGATGTGGACGGTGACGACGAGGTCGCCGCCGCCCGGGCCTTGCCCCGAGACCTTGACCTTGGTTCCGTCCTCCGCTCCGCGCGGGATCGTCACGTCGAGCCGTCGGCCGTCCATCTCGACCCGCCGGGACGTGCCGTGGTAGGCCTCCTCGAGGCCGATGTCGGCCACGGCCTCGGCGGTCGTCCGTCCCGCTCGTGACGGGCTGGTCCGGGCGCCATTACCGGTGGCGGGTCCCGCCCCCGCGCCGCGGAGGCCCATCTCCGAGAGGATGTCCTCGAACGAGGGACCGGCGGCCGTGCCCCCGCGGCGAGCCGTCCGCGTGCCGGCGCGGCCACCCGCGTCGGGCTCGTCGTCCTCGGTGCTGAAGAACGTCCGGAAGAAGTCCGAGAAGTCCCCGCCGGCCCCGCCGCCGGACGTGCGGAACTCGTAGCGGACGTTCCCGGAGCGGCCGGACCGGCCGGATGCGGCACCGCGCTCGAACCCGGCGAACGGCCCGCCCGGGCCGAAGGGGCCCGCGGCGTCCGGATCGACGCCGGCCCGCGAGTACGCCTCCCAGTCCTTGCCGAGGCGGTCGTACTTCTTGCGCTTGTCGGGGTCGGACAGGACCGCGTTGGCCTCGTTGACCGCCTTGAAGCGCGCCTCGGCGGTCTTGTCGCCGGGCTTCTTGTCGGGGTGGTTCTCGCGGGCGAGCTTGCGGAACGCCTTCTTGACGTCCGCCTGGCTCGCCGACCGCGGCACCCCCAGGGTCTCGTAGTAGTCCTGGAAATCCATCGTTCCAGTGGGGCCTCGAAACGCGAAAGGCCGGTGAGGGTCTCACCGGCCTGGTCGCAGTGTGTCTACCGGTGCCGGTCGACGACGACCGGTGGCTGATCGGCCGGCGGGAACGGCTGGCGCCGGACCCGATCCGAGCGATCGGATTCGTCGGGGAGCTGCTCGCTTGGCTTGACGACCTTCGGCGGCTCCTCGATGACGAGGGCCTTCGGCCGGCGCCGGAGCGCCGTCTCGAGCACCTGGTCCATCGAGTCGACGAGGACGAGCTTCATCGACTTCCGGATCTCGTCCGGGATGTCGCGCAGATCCTTCTCGTTCTTCCGCGGAAGGATGACCATCTTGGCGCCCGCGAGATGGGCGGCCAGGATCTTGCTCTTCAGCCCGCCGATCGGGAGGACCCGACCGCGGAGGGTGATCTCGCCGGTCATCGCGACGTCCTTCCGGACCGGGATGCCCGTGAGGGCGCTCACGATCGCGAGGGCCATCGTGATCCCCGCCGACGGGCCGTCCTTCGGAATGCCGCCGGCCGGGACGTGGATGTGGAGCGTGTTCTTCTCGAAGACCTCGCGCGGGATCCCGAGCTCCTTGGCATGAGCTCGCGTCCACGACAGGCCGGCTCGCGCCGACTCGCGCATGACCTCGCCGAGCTGGCCGGTGAGGATGAAGTCCTCGCGGCCCTCCATCTTCGTGACCTCGATCGCGACGACGTCGCCGCCGACCTCGGTCACGACGAGACCCGTCGCGGAGCCCGTCTGGTCCTCAGCCTCCAGCTCGCCGTACTCGAACCGCGGCGGCCCGAGGTACTGGTGGAGCTTCTTGAGGTCGATCACGGTCTGGCGCTTGCGGCCTTCGGCCACGGTCCGCGCGACCTTGCGCATGACGTTCGCGATCTCGCGCTCGAGGTTCCGGACGCCCGCCTCGTGGGTGAACGAGCGGACGAGCTCGACCATCGTGTCGTCGGGGATGGCGATGAGCTTCTCGGTCAGGCCGTGGTTCTTCATCTGCTTGGGGATGAGGAACCGCTTGCCGATCTGGATCTTCTCCTGCTCGGTGTAGCCGGGCAGCTGGACGATCTCCATCCGGTCGCGGAGCGCGGCCGGGATCGGGTCGAGCAGGTTGGCAGTCGCGACGAAGAGCACCTTCGAGAGGTCGAACGGCACCTCGAGGTAGTTGTCCTGGAAGGTGTTGTTCTGCTCCGGGTCGAGGACCTCGAGCAGGGCGGACGATGGGTCACCCCGGAAGTCCATCCCGATCTTGTCGACTTCGTCGAGCATGAAGACCGGGTTGTTCGAGCCCGCGGTCTTGATGTTCTGGATGATCCGGCCGGGCAGCGCGCCGATGTAGGTGCGCCGGTGGCCGCGGATCTCCGCCTCGTCGTGGATGCCGCCGAGGCTCATCCGGACGAACTTGCGACCCATCGCTCGCGCGATCGACTTGCCGAGCGACGTCTTGCCGACGCCGGGCGGTCCGACGAACGCGAGGATCGGGCTGCGGATCTGGTCCGCGAGCGTGCGGACCGCGAGGTACTCGAGGATCCGCTCCTTGATCTTCTCGAGGCCGTAATGGTCCTCGTCGAGGATCTTCGCGGCCTCCTTGATGTCGAGCTGGTCGTCCGTCGCGACGTTCCACGGCAGGCCGACGAGCCAGTCGACGTACGTCCGGATCACGCCGACCTCGGGCGAGGCGGACGGAATCCGGCTCATCCGGTCGATCTCCTTGATCGCCCGGGTCTTGATCTCGTCGGGCATGCCGGCGGACTCGACCTTGTCGCGGAGCTCGTTGATCTCCGCCTGCTGCGGGTCGTCCTCGCCGAGCTCGCGCTGGATGGCCTTCAGCTGCTCGCGGAGGATGTACTCGCGCTGGGTCTTGTCCATCTCGGACTTGACTTCGGACTGGATCCGGCCCTTCAGCTCGAGGATCTCGATCTGGCGGGCAAGGAAGTTGCTGACGAGCTTCAGGCGCTCGGTCACGTCGACCGTCTCGAGCAGCTCCTGGCGCTGCTCGGTCGTCATGTCCGGGCTGTAGGCGACCATGTCGGCGAGGAGGCCGGGCTCGGTGATGTTGCGGGCTGCAACCGCGGCCTCGGGCGGCACGGGCGCGCCGTTGGCGACGTACTGCTCGATCTGGGCCTGGACGGTCCGCATCAGGGCCTGGACCTCGAGGCTGGCCCCGCTTGCGTCGTGGAGCTCCTCGATCGTGGCCCGGAGGTAGGGGTCGTTCGATACGAAGTCGATCAGGCGGAGGCGGGTCTGGCCCTGCACGATCGCGCGGACCGTGCCGTCCTGGAGCTGGACGACCTGGGCGATCTTGGCGAGCGTCCCGACCGTGTAGAGCTCGGACGTGGACTCGATGTCCTCCTGCTCCGGCTGGCGCTGGGTGACGAGGGCGATCGGGCCGCCCTCGGCGACCGCTGCGTTGAGGGCATTGACGCTCTTCTCGCGACCGACCTGGAGCGGGACGATCATCTCCGGAAAGATGACGGTCTCGCGGAGGGCGACGAGCGGCAGCTCGCGCGGGCCGTCAGGCGTCGTGGCATGGATGGTGATCGGCTGATCGTCCCGGTCTGGTGTCGGGCGCTTGGCCATCAAAGGTCTCCTGTGAGTCGTGGCGGGATCATCGGCCCGGCGAGGCCGTTCGTGAAGTAGGGCTTCCTCTGGTTCGTCATGCCCGATCGTCCGGGTTGGTGGTGGCATGGCCGGTGGCTGAAGAGGCTTCTGCGGGGGCCGGTTCGGGCTCCTGCTGACGAGTCCCCTCCGCGTAGAGCGCTTCGAGGATCCGCGTCCCCAGCCGCTCCTCCAGCTCGAACAGGAGCCGGATGCCCGCGAGGTTGACGCCGAGCTGCTGCGTGAGATGGCGGATCCAGGTGATGCGACGGATGTCCTCGTCGCTGTAAAGGCGGATGTTCGACGGGGTCCGGGCAGGGCAGATCAGGCCCTCGTCTTCGTAGATCCGGAGGGTGCGCGGATGGGCCGCGACGAGGGTCGCCGCAACGCTGATCACGTACACCGGCCGGCGGGGGTCTTTCACGACCCGGCCCTGGGACATGGGGTGATCGCAACTCCTGAGAACGTGCCCGGCGCCGTCCGCCGGGGTGTCATGGGAGAGGCTAAAACCCTGACAATGACGTTGTCAAGAAGGTTGCGAAACGTTGATTCATGCGGGAGCCGTCGTCGGGGCGACGTCGCCGCCGGTCGAACGTCGAGCTACGAGCCGGACCGCGACGGTGCTCACGCCGATGCTCAGCGCGACCGCGGCGACGAGCGCGACGTACATCTCGTGCGTGATCGCATCCGCGGCAACCGCGGCCGACCCGAGGACGAACGAGAACTCGCCGATCTGGCCGAGCCCGATCGCGAGCTGGACGGGTTGCGCCGGAAGGCGGGAGATGCGAGCCAATGCATAGGCCACCGCGACCTTCGTGACGACGATCAGCCCGAGGAACAGGACGAGCCAGCCGATCCCGCGGAGGACCGCTGCGGGTTGGATCAGGGTCCCGATGGCGACGAAGAACAGGAC
>DASXTH010000064.1:0-16683 GCA_036505555.1 Candidatus Limnocylindrales bacterium
AAATCCGTCTCAATACCAGGCACCCGAAGAACGTCGTCCGCCTGGACGCTCCGATGATCGAGCCCGGCGACGCCGAGGACGATCGCTACCGTCGGGCGGCCCGGACGCTCGCCGCGTGGCGGTCTGATGGGACGTTCCACAAGGATCCGCGGGCGGCGATCTACGTCTACGAGCAGACGTACCGGGTGCCGGGCACGCCCGTCGAGCGGACCCAGCGGGGGTTCTTCGCGAGGCTGCGTCTCGAGCCGTTCGAACCGGGCTCCGGCGTGCTGCCGCACGAGCGAACCCTGGCCGGCGTGCGAGAGGATCGCTACCGCCTTCTCCGGGCGACCGGCGTGAACACGAGCCCGGTGATCGGGCTGTACGACGACACGGGCACGGACACCGGAGCGATCCTCCAGACGCTCGCTCTGACGCCCGGTCCGGGCACGCCGGCCGCCGACCTGGTCGACGACGACGGGGTGCGCCATCGGATGATCGTGGTCGAGGCCGACGGACCGGCTTCCGCGGCCGTCGCTGAGCTGATCGCCACTGCCTCCGCCGGGCCGGTGACGATCGCCGACGGCCATCATCGCTACGAAACAGCCCTGCGCTACCGGGACGAGCGGCGGATGAGCCGATCGTGTGAGGAGGATCCGGCCTTCGACTACCTCCTCATGCTGTTCCTCGGGACGAGCCGTGAGCAGCTGACCGTCCTCCCGACCCATCGGCTCGTGGCGGGTCTCGGCGATGACGGCGTCGCGCGCCTAATGGCCGGCCTCGGCGACCTGTTCACGGTCGCGGCAGCGGGGCGCGACGAGCTTCTCGCGACGTTCGGCGCGGCCCTCGAGCGTCCGGGCGGCAACGGTCGGTTCGGGATCTGGACCCGGGCCGGCGGGTCCGTCCTCACCGCGCGGCGTGCCGCGTTTGAGCCGTTCCTGCCCGAGGGCGGAGCGGCCATCCGCGGCCTCGACGTCGTCCTCCTCGGCGTGGCCCTCGAGCGCCTGCTCGGGATCGATCCGGGCGCGGTCGCCGAGGGCGGGCGGGTGTCGTTCACGAAGTCGGCCTCCGACGCGATCGACGCGGTCGACACGGGTCGCGATGGGGTCGATGTCGCATTCCTGCTCGAGCCGACGCCGGTTGCCGCGATCGCTGCGGTCGCTGCCGACGGCGACGTCATGCCGCAGAAGTCGACCTATTTCTATCCGAAGGCCCTCACGGGTCTCGTCATCAACCCCCTCGAATGGTGAGCCCACGCATGATCCCGACACCGACCCGGAGCCCTCGCCGATGACCGACACGACCCCCGAGCAGATCCTGTCGCGGACCCAGGTGCCCGCGGCCAACGGCCGGCCGATCCGGAAGGACGAGATCGAGCTCCACGACCGCGGGGTGTACGTGGAGTCGTGGCTGCCCGAGCGCCGGTCGCGGCGGAAGCCGCTCCTCTTCGTCCACGGCGAGCTGGCCGGCTCGTGGCTCTGGGAGCGCTACCTCGGGTTCTTCGCGTCGCGCGGCTGGGAGGGCCACGCGCTCAACCTCCAGAACCACTACTGGTCGCGGACGGCGGATCCGACGGAGCTGACCTTCGAGACGTACGTCGGCGACGTCGTGGCGGTCCTCGGCCGACTCGGTCCGACGACCGTTCTGATCGGGCACGGCATGGGCGGGCTCCTCGCCCTGAAGGCGGCCGAGCAGGCGCCGATCGGGGGGATCGTCCTCCTTTCGCCCGAGCCGCCAGCAGCGGTGCGCGAGCCCGCGCAGACGCATGAGCTACGCGACGTGCCGGATGTCTATGGCCGGGCCCGGCTCGGCTGGTCGACGTTGCCGGAGAAGCTCCAGCGGGACCATCGCGATCTGACGATCGCGGATGTGCTCCGGATCCAGCACATGCTCGGCCAGAAGCCGCACGAGAGTGGCCGGGCGCGGCGGGCCGTGCTCGGCGGGGTCCCGGTCGACGCCCGGATCTACGGGGAGATCCCGCGCCTCGTCATCGGTGCCGGGCTCGACCAGTACGTGTCGGAGCCCACCTCCGAGGCCGTCGCCCAGTGGCTCGACGCCCAGTACGAGCCCTTCGGGGCCCATTCGCATTTCGGCCTCGTGCTCGGCGAGCGCAGCCACCAGCAGGTGGCCGACGCGATCCGCGGGTTCCTCGAGGTCCATCGGCTCTAGGCCGGCCGGGACGTCGCGCCGCCGGCCCGATGCCGGTGGCGGCGAATGGGCTCGATTGGTATCATCCCGGTCCGGCCGCGACCACCACCCTTCGCCGCCCCTCGGCGCCGCATTCGTCTAGAGGCCCAGGACACCGCCCTCTCAAGGCGGAGATCACCGGTTCGAATCCGGTATGCGGTACCAACTCCCAACCACAACATCTTGTAGTCCGTGCTTGCGGCCACGCTGCATGTTGTGGTATCTGACGTGACGATCAGTCGAAGGCGATCTTCGTCTCGCCGATCGCCAGCACCGCGCGGACGGCCTTGGCCTCAGCGTCGAGGCCAAGCTCATCGAACAGCGTGGCTGCCTTCTGGAGGTGTGGCTCGGCCTCGTTCGCGAGTCCGGCGGCGCGGAGCGCCTCGCCCCAGGCCTGCCGCGCGCGAGCGAGATGCGGTCGCAGCCCGAGCTCCGCCATGATGCCGATCGCCGCCTCGGCGTCCGGTCGCGCTGAATCGATATCGCCGCGCGTGACGAATGCCTCGGCGCGCTTTGCCAGGATCCCGCCTTCGCCGACCCGATTGCCGATGGAGCGCGCCGTCGCCAGGGCGTCTTCCCAGTCGCCTTCATCGGCCGCGCCGAGCGCCGCCATCGTCGAGCCGAGCCACGCGAGTAGGGTCGGCCGCCAGACCCGACGATCGACCACGGCCGAGACGTCCGATCCGCGCTTGAGTACGTCCCGCGCCTCGGCGTATTTGCCCTGGCGGTAGAACGCGTCTCCGAGGATCCACGAGCTCGCGACCATGCACGCGGTCGCCCCGGTGTCCTCCGATTGCTGGACGCACTGCCGGGCGAGCGGAACGGCGCCCTCGAGGTCGCCTTCCATCGAGCGAACCATGGATTCCGCGATGAGCGCGTCGAGCTGCGCAATAAGGTCGCTCTCGCCGGCCAATGCCGTCGCCTGTGCGGCGGCGGCATCGGCCTTCTTGAACTCGCCGAGGTTCGCGTAGCCGATCGCGAGCGCACCCCGGGCGAAGGCAGGTCCGACCGTGTCCTGGCGGCCCTCCATCAACGGCAGGGCCTCTTCCAGCTGGGTGGTGCCCATCCGAACATCGCCACCGAAGACATTGCTCAGCCCGATGAGCGCGAGTGGCATCGCACCCAGGGAAGCATCGCCGATCGATTCGCCGACCTCCACGATCCGATCGAGCGAGCGCTTCACGCTGGGCTCCGTGGCCGATTCGCCGTTCAGGAGCCGCTGGAGGGCGATGAGCGTGTGGACGCGTCCGATCAGCTCGAGATCGCCGAGCTGTTCGGCGGGCTCGACGATGCGCTCGAGCGCGTCGAACGTCTCCTCCGGCGTCCGGATGCTGTAGCCCGCCTCCGCTCGGCCGAGGTCGACCTCGATACGGCGGCGGCGCCGCCGATCTGCTTCGTCGGCCGAGAGCTCGACGGCGGCCGGGGCGGCCTCCTCCTCGGCGATCAGGCTCGCCGCCCGATCGAACGCCCCGTATGCCTCCTGGATCGCGTACTGGCCGAGCGCATGCTTGGCACCCGCCACGTAGTACTCGATCGCCCGCCCGGCGTCGCCGGCCTGCTCGAAGTGCATGGCCAGCACGAGAGCGAGCTCGCCCGCGCGCTCCGGGTACAACGCCTCCAGCGCCGCGCCGACCCGCCCATGGAGTTCGCGACGCTCCTGCTTGAGCAGCGACGAGTAGGCCGCGTCCTGGACGAGGCCGTGCCGGAACAGGTACTCGAGCTCCGGGCGGATCGACGCGAGTCGGATGAGGCCCTTCGCCTCGAGGACGTCCACCCGGGTGGTCGTGGTCACGGCTCGGCTCCGATCACGCGCTCCAGCACTCGCACCGGGAACTGGCGGCCGATCACCGCCGCGACCCGGAGGCTGCGCTTCGCATCGTCGGGCAGCTGGTCGATTCTCGCCAGCAGCAGCCCGTGCAGCGTCTCCGGGATCTCGATCGAGGCGACGTCCGCGGTGGCGACCCAGCGCGTGCCTTCCTGCACGATCGCGCCGCGCTCGATGAGCATTCGGACGACCTCTTCGACGAAGAACGGGTTGCCTTCCGACCTCGCGAGGATCAGGTCTCGCACGCGCGCGGGCAGCGATTCGATCTCCAGCAGGTTGGCCACGAGGGTCTTGCTGCCGGCCTCCGTGAGGGGCTCGAGTGGGATCTCGGTGAGCGCCTCGCCGAACAGATCCCGCGCGTGGCCGATGAGGGCCCAGCCGGGGGCGTCCGTCTCGGCGCGCATCGCCGCGACGAAGAGGATGGGCAGCTGGCCCGCGAGCGGCATGAGCTGACGGGCGACGTCGATGGACGCCGGGTCGGCCCAGTGGATGTCCTCGCAGACCACCACGACCGGCCCGCGCGCGGCCAGCCCGCGCAGGAGCCGGTGCGTCGCCGCGACGTAACGGCTCTGGAGTACGTCCGGTGCCTCGGTCTGGATCGCCTCGCCCGGCCGCAGGGGCAGTCCGAGCAGGTCGGCGAGGTACACCCCGGTGTCCTCGGCCTCGGCCTGGTCCACGCCCAGGACGTCGAGGAGGGCCGCGTCGAGCGCCGCGCGCGCCTCCGACTCCGTCGCGGAGAACGAGAAGCCGAGGATCGACCGGAGCAGGTCGATGAGCAGGTGATAGGGCAAGTTGCGCCCGTACGAGACGCAGCGGCCCTCGAACCACCGGGTGGTCGACGGTGGGGCGAGGGCGGCAATCTTGAGCTCGGCGAGAAGGCGGCTCTTGCCGATGCCCGGCTCGCCGACGATGAACGCGGCCCGACCCCGACCTGCGGCGATGATGTCGAGCAGCGAGGTCAAGCGCCCCAGCTGCTCGGCGCGCTCGACCATGGGGCTCTCGAGCCCGACGGATTCGAGCCCACGCCGGCGGGCCGGCGCGGCCTTTCGGCCGATGATGCGAAAGGCGTGGATCGGCTCGGTCTTGCCCTTGACCTCGATCTCGCCGAGATCGTCGAGGTCGAACATGTCGCCGGTAAGGCGGCGCGTCATCTCGGTGATCACGATCGTGCCGGGCTCCGCGGCAGTCTGCATTCGCGCGGCCACGTTCACCGCGTCGCCCAGCGCCGTGTACTCGTACCGCAGGTCGGACCCGACGTTGCCGACCATGACCGGGCCGCTGTTGATGCCGGCGCGGATCCGGAAGTCGATGCCTTGTGTTGCCTTCAGCTGGCGGGCGAACTCGTCGGTGGCATCGAGCATGTCGAGGGCGGCGAGGATGGCGCGCTCGGGGTCGTCCTCGTGCGCGACAGGGGCGCCGAAGAACGCGAGCAGCGCATCGCCTTGGAGCTGGGCGATCGTGCCCTCGTAGCGAAAGACAGCGCGGGACATGAGGTCGAAGGCCTCGTTGATGAGCGCCGTCCAGTCCTCCGGGTCGATCTGCTCTGCGAGCCTGGTCGAGCCCACGACGTCGACGAAGAGCGCCGTCACGGGCTTGCGCTCGCCGGTCAGGCGGGCCGCCCGCATCTTCGTGATCAGTGGCGTGGGCGCCGCCGCAGTCAGACGGGCGTGGGTTGCGTCCGCGTCGATCGCAGGCGCGTCAGCGGCAGCCGCGTCGGGTAAAGCCTTGCCGCAATTGGCACAGAACTTCGCGTCCGCAGCCACGCTGGCGTCGCACCGCGGGCAACTCTGCGGCGGCGATTCGACGCTCATCGGTTCCCATCGTAGCGCAGGGTGGCCACGGCGCCCGGGGCGGCGATCGCGTTAGACGCTCGACGATCAGGCCGGCACAGTCGTGCCTGTGACGGACCATGCCTCGACCGGATCGCGCTTGCCCCTCAGTGCGATGGCTCCGAGGGCAACTCCGTCGATCCGACCCTCGAGGGCGGCCCATGTCGCCGCCGATGCCACAACGCTGCCGGGCTCCGCCGCGGCGAGCAGCCGCGCGGCCACGTTCGTCGTATCGCCGATCACGGTGAAGGTGCGGCGGCCCTCGACGCCGACGTTGCCAACGACGGCTCGGCCCGTGTTCACGCCGACACGAAACATGGGCCAGCCCGGATTCGCCGCCGCCACGCTCCTCGCGGAATCGATGATCGAGATTCCGGCTCTCACGGCACGTTCGGCGTGGTCGGGCTCGCCACCGGCGGCATTGAAGACGGCCAGGACGCCGTCGCCCGCGAAATAGTCGACAACGCCGCCGGCGCGTTCGATCACCGGCACGACGGCCGCCCAGTACACGTTGAGCATCTCGATGACCTCGGCGGGTTTGTGCTCTTCGCTGAATGCCGTGAAACCGGCGAGGTCGGCGAACAGGACGCTGACGTCCCGCTCATCGCCGCCGAGGCGCGCGGCACCGGGATCGCGCCGCAGCTGGTGGCCGACGAAGGCCGGCAGGTATGGGCGGAACAGGTCATCGAGCCGCTTCAGTTCGCGGGCCGCAGCCGTCAGCAGCGCGACTTCCTCATCGCTCGCGCCGTCACGCCGGAGGTGGTCGAAAACGGCCTCGGTCGATTCGCCCGCGACTCCCGCTCGGGCGACGCGCGCGATGGCATCGGCGTGCCATCGATCGATGCGGGCGAGTGTCGCGTCCGAATAGAGACCCCCGAACGCGGTCGTCAACGACTGACTGCGGCGATACTCATCACGGACGCCGAGCGCGATGGTGGCGAACGCGACGAGCATGAGCACATGCCACGCCCACCAGGTCATCTCCCAGTTGTGACTGATGACGACGGCAAACGTCGCCTCGGCGAGCAGAGCGAATGCGGCGCCGATGGCCAGGGTCACGATGCCGCCGCGTTCGCGTTGGATCGCGAGGTATCGCCAGGCGGCGATGGCATAGGCGGCGATGGCCAGGATCGCGAGCACCTCGAGCGCGCCTCCAGTCTCCTCCAGCGAGGCCACCGGCGGCACGGCGGGCATCCCATCCATTCCCGGCATTCCCACCATGATCATCGGCGCATCGCTCATCGACGACAGCGCGCCGAGAGGACCGGCACCAGCGAGAGAAGCCGCGGCCCACACGACCATCAGTCCGACGAGAGCCGCCAGCATCCTCCCGCGATGCCGTTGAATGAGATCGGCTCGGGGGCCGGCAAGCCGGCTCACAGACGCCAGGGCGAAGCCCGAGGCGATGATCAGGCCGACCGGCGTCGCGATCATGAACCCGGTGTTCCGGGTCGGTACGAGAATGCCCGGCGTCGCAAGGGCGTGGAGCCCGAGAAAGCCCGCGCTGGCCAGGAACGCGAGCGATACGAGCGTGACGCGAGCGTCGCGGTGGCGCCCGGCCGCGATGTTGGTCACGTAGGCGAGGGCGACACCGACCGCCGCAGACGTGAGGACGAGCCAGAAGTGGCTTGGATGGTGGTGCCACTCGATGTTGAGCTCGGGCCGAGCCAGGAGGAGGCCAAGGCCGCTGAGCGGAAGCGCGAGCAGGATCGGTCGCCATCGGGCCAAAGAGGGCCGGGTAACGAAGACCCGTATCGCTGTTGGTTGCACGAGATTGAGCATCAAGCTTCCCTTGCGGAACGGACGGGGCCGGGCGCCACCTGTGCAGGCCGGTGGTCCGGGCACACGAATACGTTGCGCTCGAGGTGCTCCGGTCGAGCATCACCAAGCGCCGAGATCAGGGCTGGACGTTTGTCGTATCAGGGACGCTTCGGGCGGCGTGCCGGGCCCCTGGCGGATGGCGTTCGGCCTCCTCGACATCAACCTGCGGTGACCAATGCCGATGGGAGCCAGGCCAGACGGTCAGCCAGGAGTGGGTGGCTTCGTCGGCGTTTGCCCGGCAACCATGAAGTCATGGACCTCCTGGGTGAGCGTGTGGATCTCGCGCGTGAGCTTCGTGTTGAGCTTGAGCTCCTGCTCTTCCTCGACGAAGTCGTGGTCGGCCTTCGCCTGCTGGAACGCCGCCTGGCGGTTCTGCCCGATCATCACGAACGTCGACAGGAAGATCGCCTCGAGCGAGACCACGAGGGTGAGGGTCGGCCAGGGACTCTTCTCGAAGAAGATCATCCAGGCGATGAAGCCCACCGCGTGGATGTACACGAAGCGCATCGAGCCCGCGAAGGCCGTGATCCGATCGGCGATCCGGAGCTGGATGTCCGCGTAGCGATCGGCTTGGAGGCGATTGACCACGGGATGGTGAGACGCGCTGATGGTCACAGACCGCTCCTTCTACAGGGTCCATCTCGCGAAGACGCTCGCATGCTATGCCTCGATGGGTCGGGTGGATTCCTCGTGAGCTGATGGACGCGAGCGGCTGTTTGGGCCGTGTCCGGCGCCCTCGGAACTCCGTCCCGACGGCGTGCCTCTTCTCGTAGACTCGGGCGCGTGATCGACCTTGGAACCGCGTCCGCGCCTGGATCCCCGGCCGCGCCGGAGCCGCGCCGTCTCGTCATCCTCGCCGAGGGCAACTTCGGCTTCCACCACGGGAAGACCGCGGTCGGCGTGATCCGCTACGGACCCCACGACGTGCGGGCGGTCATCGACTCGACCCAGGCCGGCGGCAACGTCTCGTCGATCCTGCCGGCCCACGACATCCCGATCGTTGCGACCCTCGACGAGGCCCTCGCTCGCGATCCGCAGCCGGACACCCTCCTCATCGGGATCGCGCCCACCGGGGGCAAGCTGCCCGACAGCTGGCGAGCCACGATCCTCCAGGCGATCGAGGCCGGGCTCGACGTCCACTCCGGGCTCCACACCTTCCTCGGCGACGATCCGGAATTCGCGACGGCCGCCCGCGAGGGCGGCACCGACATCGTCGACTATCGGCGACCGCCGGACCGCAACGAGACATCCGTGGGGCGCCGCCACGGGGTGGGGAAGCGGGTTCTCCTGACGGTTGGGACGGACTGCGCGATCGGAAAGATGTCGGTCGCGTTGGAGCTCCGTGACGCGGCCCGCGCCGCCGGTCGTTCCACGTCGTTCGTCCCGACCGGCCAGACCGGGATGATGATCGAGGGCTGGGGCGCCGCCGTCGACCGCCTGATCAGCGACTTCGCCCAGGGCACCGTCGAGTGGATGGTCGAGGAAGGCGAGCGCCGTGGCGACTGGGTGATCGTCGAGGGCCAGGGATCGCTCGATCACCCGGCGTATTCGTCGGTGACGCTCGCGCTCATCCATGGAGCGACGCCGCAGGCGATGATCCTCGTCCACAAGGCCGGCCAGACCGAGCACGACTTCGACCACCTCCCGGACGCCTCGTTCCCGATCGCCTCGCTCCGCCCGTTCATCGAGCTCCACGAGCGGGTCGCCGGGCTGGTCGCGCCCTCGAAGGTCGTCGCGATCGCCCTGAACACGTCCGAGATCGCCTCTCCCGACGATGCGCGGGCCGAGATCGCGCGGATCGCCGCTGAGACCGGGCTGCCGGTGGACGACCCCGTCCGGTTCGGGGCCGGACCGCTCTGGTCCGAGATCCAGCGCTCCGTCGACGCGTTGCCCTGGGTCGCCGGCGTCTGAGGTGACGCTCCAGCTGGCCCACGAGGTCCTCCATCTCGGCCTGCGCGAGCCGTTCCGGATCGCCCGCTCGGACCACGACGCGGGCCACGCGATCACGACCGTCATCGTCGAGGTCCGGGACGATCGATTCCCTGGCGTCGTCGGCCTCGGCGAGGGCTACCCGGACCGGTTCTACGGCGACACGGTCGACACGATGGCCGCGATCTTCCCGCTCCTCCTCGCGGCGGTCGGCGAGCTCGACCCGACGCCGGCCGGGCTCGTCGCGGCGGGCGAGCGACTGGCCGCCGCGATCGCCCATCACGGCGGCGCGAAGTGCGCGATCGACATCGCGATCCACGACCTCGTTGGGAAGGTCACCGGCCGACCCCTCGCGGACCTGCTCGATCTCCACGGACCGATCCCGCCGACCGATTTCACGCTCGGGCTCGACGAGCCGGCCGTCGTCGCGGAACGGGCGCGGCGGGCGAGCCGCTTCCCGGCGCTGAAGATCAAATGCGGCGGGCCCGCCGACCTCGCCACGCTCGAGGCCGTTCGGGCGGTCTACGACGGCCCGCTCCGGGTCGACGCAAACACGGGCTGGCGGCCGGAGGACGCGCTCGATCTCCTGCCGGAGCTGGAGCGGCTCGGGGTCGAGCTGATCGAGCAGCCGTTCCCGGCTCGCCGCCTCGACCAGCTCGGCTGGCTCCAGGAGCGCTCGTCGCTGCCGATCGTCGCGGACGAGAGCGCCGTCACGATCGAGGACCTCGACGCCCTCGTGGGCGTCGTCGCTGGGGTCAACGTCAAGCTCGCCAAGTGTGGCGGCATCGCCGCCGCGCAGGCGATGCTGGCCCGCGCTCGCGAACTGGGGTTCCGGACCTTCCTCGGCTGCATGGAGGAGACGTCGGTCGCGATCGCGGCGTCGGCGGCCGTCGCGTCGCTCGCCGAATGGGTCGACCTCGACGGCAACATCCTTCTGGCGGACGATCCGTTCGCGGGGCTCGAGCTCGGCGAGGACTGTCGCTGGCGGCTCGCCGACGCGCCCGGGCTCGGGGTTCGACGGCAGAGCTGAGGTTCCCCTCCTCCGTTCTGCGCAGAACGTCCGTTCGTGTGGACAAGTTGGTGGACGAGTTCGTGGACAAACCCCCTTCGCGCGGCGGGTCGGCGGGCCTAGGATACGAGTCCATCGCGCGAGGGTTCTCCGGGAGGGACGGACCTCGACCGATGGGTCCCCACGGGACGTCCGGGGCCGATCGCATCCGTCGGCGACCGGAGGTTGGCCGCGGGTTGCCATGCGCTGAACGGACTGGAGGACCGGCCATCGATGGACCGAACGAACGCTGGCGAACGTGCGTTTGCCACCACGCCTGCCGTGGAAACCGAGGCCATCGACTTCGTCCGGTTCTGCCACCGCCGGCGCCGGGTTGGCTGGCCTGAGCTGTACGACGAGATGTGTGCCGTTGCCGGCCGCGGTCTGTACCGGGGCTACGGGGCCGAGGAGCTGTCGTCGATCGGAATCGGCTTCGGGCTGTTCCAGATGCCGGCGCTCGCGGGGCTCGTTGCCCAGGTCGTTGCCGAGGACGTCGAGCGCCGCCGGCGAAGCGCTGCAGCCATTCAGGCGAGTCTCGTGGCCCCGGAGCCGGTGGCCGAGCCCGTGTCGACCGCGCTTTCCGAGATCGCGGTCATCGAGCCGACGACACGTCGGTATGTCCCGGGGCCGGACGAGACCGGCGCACCGGACGCTGGACCGCTCAGGATCGCGCTAGCCGCCGGAGCCTGAACGGAGCCGCTCCCAGCTTTCCTTGCGTCGCTATCGACGCTCGAACTCCCCCGGTCGGTCAGGATCGGGGGAGTTCTCTGTCTTTCGGAATGTCGCTTCCGGGCCGTCGCCATCCCGGGCGGTTGCCGTGGGGCGGCAACGCCGCCATCGTCGTTCCGGCGCGACAGCCGTTGAATCAGGCGCGGATGCGCCTGCGGGCCATCTCCCCTTCGATCTGGCGCTCGGCTTCGACGTAGCGGTCGATCTGCTCGCGGATCTGGTTGGCTTCGGGCGTGTACAGATGGAGCTGCTGCTGGAGGATGTACGACAGCCGCCGGCTCGTCATCCGGACGTGGTCCAGGTTCTTCAGGAGGACCAGCGGATCCATCGCGGCGAGATCGCTCGGGTGGTACATCTGCTGCATGGCGGCATTCTAGCGGCGCCGCCGCCCCGCATGACCTCCGAGGGGAAGGCTCCAGATCCGTTCCCAGCGGCCACCGTCCGATGCGATCAGCTCGAGGCGACGACCGACCGCATCGACTGCGACGCTCGCCCACCCCGGATCCTCCAGCGTTCGTCGATCGTCGACCGCCGCGCCCTCCGCAACGGTGATGTGCGGGACGAAGACGAACCCAGCAGGGCGGCCGTAGATCGGATACGCCGGGAACGCGGCGGCAAGGTCCGCCTGAAGAGCGACGAATGGGGCTTCCGGCTCGACGCCGACATAGACGGTGTCCGGCCAGCGGTGCGGCCCGGTCATCTGGTACGAAATGGGCCGATGGCGCTGCGCCACGACGGCGATGGCGCGCCTGACTTCCTGGTTCAGCGCCTCCAGGTCCATGAACGGGTAGAGCATCGTGAGATGCGCGGGCACACCGTTCGCTGCATCCGGGACCGATCGCCTGCGAAGCACCTCCAGGCGGCTCGGGAGATGTGCCCGAACGATGATCGCCGACGACATGCCTTCAGCGACGGAAGCCGGGGCGACGCGGCGGGGTCACGATCAGCGTGGACGCGAGCCCCGAGGCCGCGAGGATCGCGATGACCCCGAGGATCCATCGTCCAAGCCCCACGGCGCCCTCGGATAGCTCGACGCTCGCGAGGAGGAACGCTGCCGCATCCGCCGCCCGCGCGATCCCCGGCCCGCGGCCCACTTCCCAGTCGAGGAGCCCGAACGCGACGATGCCGGACAGCGGCAGGACGATGAGCAAGGAGACGGCGAACCCGCCCATGATGCTGACCTTCAGCTCGTCGGCGGAGCCTGGGAAGAGCCCGATGATCGCGAGGATCGCGACCGCCGAGGCGAGCGTCATGTGGACGGCTGCCACGACCGCCCGCCCGACGTCCACCGTTCAGATCGCGCGGAGGCCGCTCGGCGGCCAATCCCAGTCGATCGGCGTCCGCGCGGCACCGAGCGCCCGGCGGCGGCCGGCCTCGGTCGCCCCCAGGACGAGGATCCGATCCGTCTTCGTCGCCCGTCCGGCCTCAGCCCCCCACAGCTTCGTCATCTTCCGGCCCGCGGCGACGTCGTCGAGGGCGACGCCGGCGAGGCGATAGCCCTCGGGTTGCGCCGCCCGCTCCCAGACCCGCTCAGCCAGGCCGACCGCACCACGGATCGGCCGTCCTCGGTCCGTCTCGACGTCGCCGATGACGAGGACGACGATCGCGTCGTCGGCGAGCACTGAGCGAAGGTCGGCGAGCACCTCGCGCACGAAGACGAGATACGGCTCACGGTGGTGGGCGTCGTCCAGGGCCGCGTCGATCGCGCGGGCGTCCTCGCCGAGGAGCCACGTCCGCAGCCAATTGTAGTAGCCGTACTTCACGACCCGCAGATAGGGCGGCGAGGTGACGACGAGCCGCGCCCGGTCGGGCAGACCGCGCTCGCGGAGGGCGGAGCGAGCACGAGCCGCCGCGTCCCGGGCGTCGCCGAGGAGCGCGATTCCGGGCGTCCGCGGCAAGGGCTCGCGATGGAGCCGGGCAAGCTTCTTCTCCAGCCCACCGAAGACGTCGCGATCCGGCGATGCAAAGGACGTCCGGGCGGCGAACTGGCGAACGTAGCGCGGCGCCATGCTGAACGTGTTGGGCATGAGCTCGGACAGGTACGAGGCGCTCTTGCCGTGGAGGATCCCGGTCAGGGCCGCGGCGAGGAAGCGATCGACGCGGTCGGTGCGCCGCAGAGTCGTCCGGACATAGAGCAGCTGGCCGAGCGTCCGGGGATGGAACGCGACCGCAACCTCCTTCGGGAGCGGCTCGGTCCGCACGAGCGGATCGCGGCTGCCCGCGGTCGGGACGGGGACCGACGGCCGTTCGCCGGCGTCGGCGAGAACCTCAGCCGCGAGCGCGAGCCAGTCGCCTGCCGACGCCACCCAGCCCAGACGGAGGGCCGCGAGACGCGTGGCCGCCTCGGCCGGCGTCGCCGGCTCGACCTTGGCGGCGGTCAGGAGGTGGGCGAGGGGGTTCAGGTCGTTTCCGACCCCGATGCGACCCTCGGCGCAGGCCTGAAGGGGCGTCGTGCCCCGCCCGGAGAACGGGTCCAGCACCACGTCGCCGCGGCGCGAGTAGCGACCGATGAACGCATGGGCCAGCGCCGCCGGGAAGCTCGCGAGGTACGAGCACATCGGATGGAGCGCGGGGCCCCACAGCCGGGCCTGCTCCTTCCACTCGGGCGCGATCGGGAGGACCGGCAGCGCGGCCGGGACATCGAGGTCGAGCGCGAGCTGGGTCTCGGGCGTCGGGCGCATCCTCGGCAAGGGCTCCTGATGGGCTGACGGGCCGCGGAGCATACCAGAGCGGATTCCGGATCCAGCGGCCTCCGCCAACGTCAGGCGGCGATCACCTGGTTCCGGCCGGCTCGCTTCGCGAGGACAAGGCCCACGTCGGCGCGAGCCACGATGTCCTCGAACCGCTCATCGGGATCGGCGAAGCCGGCACATCCGGCGGACACGGTCGCGGAGATCTGGGCGCCATCCGAGGCCGGGATCGTCACGAGCGCGAAGGCCGTACGGATCTCGTCCGCGACGTCCGAAGCCTGCTCGACCGTCGCCCCGTCGAGGATCGCGAGGAACTCCTCGCCACCGTAGCGGGCAACGACGTCGGAGCCGCGGAAGCGGCCGCGGAGGATCTCGCCGAACGACCGGAGGATCGCGTCGCCGACCTGGTGACCGTGGCGCTTGTTGATGTCGCCAAAGCGGTCGAGGTCGAAGATCACGATGGCCGCCTTGTCACGGGCCCCCTTCGCCCGGCGGCTCCGGGCCGCCTCGAGGCGGGCGACGGTGGCGTCCAGGTAGCGCCGATTGAAGAGCCCGGTCAGCGCGTCGCGCACCGACAGCTCGGTCACGTCGGTGTGGAGGAAGGTGTTCGTGATCGCGAGCGCGACGAGCCCGGCCACGATCGGCAAGGCCTCGAGCTCGTCGGGGGCGAACGGGCGATCGATGTCGTGACGGACCAGGCTCAGGGCGCCGACGACCACGTCGTCCCGCACGAGCGGAACAGCGACCCCGGCGATCGGCTCCGCCGCGGTGCCCGCGGCGATCGCGTCGGGATGGTCGGTCGGGAGGTAGCTTCCGTCCACGACGAGCGCCCGATCCCGGATCGCCCGCCCGGCCAGACCCTGTCCCGGCAGCATCTCGAGGCCGATGTACTGCTGATCGCGACCGGCGACGGCTCGCATCAGGTAGCGCCCGGTCGGCCGGTCGAGGACGGTCAGGCCGACGGAGTGGACGTGGAGCAGCTCGAACAGCCCGTCGACGATCACCTGGTGGACGCGCTCGGGATCGAGGGTGGAGTTGACCGCGGTCGCGAAGGACGTCAGTCGCCGGAACAGCTCGGCCCGAGCCGCAAGACGCTCACGCTCACCGGCGAGCGCGAGGGCCGAGGCCATCCGCTCGGCGACGAGCTGCATCGCCTCCACGTCGCTCGCGTCGAGCTCGGCGGTCGCGCGGGCCTCGACGTTGACGATCCCGAGGAGGTTGCCATCGGCGAGGAGCGGAGCGCTGATCTCCGAGCGGACGATGCCGGCCGCGCTCACGTAGTCGACATCGGAGGTCACGTCCGGGACGAACGCGAGGGTCTTCGTCCGCATGACCCGGCCGATCACGCCCATCGAGTTGTCGAACTCCTCGATGACCGAGTCGTAGCCCGCCTGGGCGGCAAGCCGCATCCGTGATTCGTCGCCGAGATAGAGGGACACGAAGTCGTAGCCGAGGTTGCCGCGGAGAAGCTCGACGATCTGCTCGAGCGTTTCCGAGGTCGGACCGGTTGCCGCAAGAAGTCGGCCGACGCGCTCCACCGCGGCCACCTGGCGTGAGCGGCGACGGTCCCGGGCGAGGGAGGTACCAAGGCGCCGGACGGTCACGGTCAGGGCCGAGATCGACCGTCGCGTGCCGACCGAGAGGAGCAGCGCCGTCCCGGCGAGCGCGACCGCGCGCTGGGCGTCGAGGGTCAGGTTGTCCGGCGTCGCGGAGAGCACGGGAAGCGTGTAGAGCGCGATCGCGGCTGTCCCGACGAGGACGGCCTGCCTGGTGCCCTGTGCCGCAGCAAGCGCAACGACGGGGATGAACAGGGCGGCGGTTGGTCGGAAGTCGTCGGTCCGGAGAAGGCCCGTCACCACCGCGACGTAGAGGATCGCGAGCGCGAAGCGGGCGATCGAGATCATCGCCCGCTGGGCGGCTGTCGGGTGCAGGAAGGGTGCCGCGAGTGCGGCGATGGCCTGCGCCGCGAGGAACTCCGCACTGATCCCGATCACACGCATGACCGACCCGTGCGTCCCGGCGCCGCTCCCGACGCCGTCGCCGATCGCGGCAATGAGCATGGTGGTCAGGACGAGGCCGACGCCGAGGAGCGTCTGCGGATCGCTGGCCAGGCGCCGGATCGAACGGTTGCCTGCCCAGGCTCGCCGCCGGCTGCGTGACGTCGACATGGACAGGCGAAGCGTGGTCATCGCCCGAACCGTAGTGGTGCGCCCCGGCCACGCCACTCCAACAGTGGTCCCGTTGGCAATGGTTCGTTCGACGTAGGTGTTCGCCCTGACCCGGTTCGAGTCGGGAAGCCGTCGATCTCCGACGCCGGGCTCAGATCGTGCCGGCGTTGACCACCGACTCGCTCGAGGTCTCGTCAAGCGAGAACCCGTCGTCGACCTCGTACACGACCTTCTTCTGCTTGTCGTCCTTCTCGGTGAACTTGATCGGGATCGTGTGCTTGTTGCTCTTGTCGCGGGACTTGCCGGAGGCCTGGAATGCGCCGTCCATCAGGGGCGCCAGCGTGTCCTCGAGGCGACCGCCGCTCCGCAGGCCGCCCTTGATCCGGTCACCGATCGGGAGCTTGCCGGCGACCCTGTCGACGGCGGCCTGCTTCGCTGCTCCCTGACTCGGCATGACGTCTGGTTCCTCTTCGGAGGC
>DASXTH010000065.1:0-18483 GCA_036505555.1 Candidatus Limnocylindrales bacterium
AAGTAGATCCACTCGGCCATGACGCGGGAGGATAGCGGCGAACGGGCCGCGCGGTTCATCCCGACGCGGCGACGAACCGCTCCAGCCCGGCGAGCGCGACCGGCAGGTCCTCCCGCCCGAACCCGATCCGGAAGTGGTTGCCCGGGTAGCCGAACTGCGAGCCGGGCAACAGGAGGACGCCTTCGGCCTCCACGAGGCGGGCGGCAAAGTCGTCGATCGGCTCGTCGTCGAGGAGGCGTGGGAAGCCGATCGAGCCGCCCCGCGGCCGGACCCACGCGAACCGGTCGGCGTGGGACGCCAAGAAGCGGTCGAGGCCCTCGAGGTTCGTCCGGACGATGTGGCTCGAGCGGGCGAGCACGGCGTCCCGGGCCCGGAGCCCGATGATCGCGAGGATCTCGGACGGCGCCGACGAGCAGATCGTCGTGTAGTCCTTGAACGCCGCGCAGCGAGCCAGGAGGTCGCGGTCGCGGGTCGCCAGCCAGCCGATCCGCAGGCCCGCCATCGCGAACGACTTCGACATCACGCCGAGCGAGATCCCGCGCTCGAACGCGTCGGCGCCGGCGATCAGGCGGTCGTCCTCCTCGAGCTCGAGGAAGCGGTAGACCTCGTCGGCGAGGAGATGGATGCCGCGGCGTTCGAGCTCGCTCGTCAGGCCTGCCCACTCCGCCTGGGTCGGGAGCATGCCGGTCGGGTTGTGCGGCGCGTTCACGACGACGAGGCGCGTCTCGGGCCGGAGTGAGTCGATCAGCCGCTCGGGGTCGAGCGCCCAGCCGTCCGGCTCGCGCAGCTCGTGGAGCGTGACTTCGGCTCCTGTCGCCCGCCCGACCTCGTACAGGCTCTGGTAGCCAGGCCAGGTCACGACGGCGTGATCACCGGGCCCGAGGATGATGTTGGCGAGGCAGAAGATCGCCTCCTCGGCGCCGGCGAAGACCAGGACGTCATCAGGCGCCACGGTGTCGTAGAGCGATGCGATCTCGGCGCGGAGGAGCGGGTGCCCCGGCGCCTCGGTGTAGCCGAGTCGGAGGTTCGCCCAGAGCTCCGCGGTCTCGTCGTCGGCCAGCGTGATGAGATCGGCCATCCGCCAGCCCTCGACATCCGAGGCACAGAGCAGGTGCTCGACCGCGAACTCCCAGCGCGCGAAGAACCGCTCCAACGCGAACTCGGCGATGCGCATCGACCGATGATCGCCGATCAGGCGCGGTCGGACACCCCCGCGCGGTCGAAGGTCGCCATCTCGCCGAGGACCCGTGCGGCCGCGTCGATGATCGGGATCGCGAGCGCCGCGCCGCTGCCCTCGCCGAGACGGAGATCCAGGTCGAGGACCGGCTCGAGGCCGAGTGCATCCAGGACGACTCGATGGCCGGGCTCGGCCGACCGATGGGCGGCGATCAGCCGCGAGGAGAGGCGCGGGGCGAGGCCGGTCGCGACCAGCGCCGCGGCGCCGGTGATGAACCCATCGAGGACGACCGGGATCCCGCGGGCGGCGGCCTGCAGGATCGCCCCTACGACGGCCGCGATCTCGAGTCCGCCGACGGCGGCGAGGACGGCGATGGGGTCGCCGGGATCGGGCCGATGGCGGGTGAGCGCGTCCTCGACCACCGCGGCTTTGTACGCCACGCCGGCGGCGTCGAGCCCGGTGCCCCGGCCGGTGACCGCGACGGCGGGGCGGCCGGTCAGCGCCGCGACAATCGCACTCGACGCGGTCGTGTTGCCGATCCCCATCTCGCCGACCCCGAGGATGTCGCAGCCGCGCGCGGCGAGGCCGTCGACGACCCGCCGGCCGGCATCGATCGCACGAAGGGCCTCGTCCCGACTCATCGCGGGCTCGATCGAGAGGTCGCGCGTGCCGGCGGCGACGCGGTCGACGACGAGCGTCACGCCCGACCCGGCGATGCCTGCGCCGTGGGGCTCGGGACCAGTCACGCCGACGTCCACGACGACGAGCTCGATCCCCGCGGCCCGGGCGAGGACATTGATCGCCGCGCCGCCGGCGACGAAGTTCGCGACCATCTGGCGGGTCACCTCGGCCGGGTAGGGCGAGACGCCGCGGGTCGTGACGCCATGGTCGGCGGCGAACACCGCGATCGCCGGATGCTCGATCGCGGTTACGGGGCGGCCGGTGATCCCGGCGAGGGTGATCGCGAGGCTCTCGAGGCGGCCGAGGCTGCCTGGCGGCTTCGTCAGGCGGTCGAGGCGGCGCGCCGTCTCGGCGATCGCGGCCTCGTCGAGGGGCCCGATCGAGGCGGTGATCGCTTCCAGCGGCGCGAGCGTCGCGGCATGCGCGCCGATCATCGCCCCACCGCCGGAACGAGCGGGAGGATCCCGCCCGGCGCGAAGAAGTGGGTGGGTGGAGCGACAACCATCGAAGCGACGATCGCGTGGAGCAGCGCGCCGTGCGAGACGACGATGACCGGTCGCGCCTGTGCGTCCGCCACGATCCGCTCGGACGCTCGGCGGGCCCGGTCGTGGACGGCGGCGACCGACTCGCCGCCCGGCCAGTTCACGCGATCGCCGGAGGCGATGACGGCGGCCAGATCCGGATGGCGTTCGGACAGCTCAGCCCACGTCAGGCCCTCCGCGACGCCGACGTCGACCTCGAGCAGGTCGTCGTCCACGGTGATCGGCCAGCGGCCGGCCCGACCGACGGCGGCGGCGGTCGCCCGCGCCCGCCGGGCCGGACTCGACCGCATCGTCGGCGCGATCCCGATGGCGGCGACGGCATCGTGGATCGTGGCCGCGAGATCGCGGGCGACGGTCCGGCCTTCACCGTTGAGGGGCGGATCGGCGCGGCCGCACCAGCGCCGGCCGGTCCAGCTCGTCGGGGCGTGGCGGACAAGCCAGACCGGGTGACCGAGCCCATCGACGACGATCGGCGACGCATCCGGGGACGGCTGCGCGAGCGGCGTGGCGAGGGTCATGGCGCCGGCTCCTCCGGCAGCCGCAACGCCCGGCCGGCAACCATCAGCCAGGCTTCGTCCGCGTCAGCAACGAGCCGCTGATGGGCGATGCCGAGGAGATCGCGGAATGCCCGCGAGATGGGCTCGAGCGGCACGAGCCCCAGCCCGATCTCGTCGCTGACGACGACGACCGGGCCCCGGTGCTCCTGGATTGCCGCGCGGACGTCGTCGACCGGCCCATCGGCAGCGGCCATCGCGTCAAGCCGGTCGCCGTCGACGAGGAGGCTCGCCCAGAGCGTCAGGCCGTCGAGGAGGATCGTCGTCTCCGGCGCGACCGCCCGGATCGCGGCGTCCAAGTCGCGCCCGACCTCGACCGTCGCCCAGGCCGCCGGCCGGTCGCGGCGGTGGAGCACGATCCGCTCGTCGAGCTCGGGGTCGCCCGGGAGCGCGGTCGCGAGGTAGGTCACGGGGCGGCCCGCGGCGAGCGCCGTCGCCCGGTCGCGACCGAACCGGCTCTTGCCGCTCCGCGTCCCGCCGAGGATGACCACGAGCGGGTCGCTCACGCGAGCACGGCCGCAGCGAGGAGGACCCCCGCGACAGTCAGCTCGATGAGGGCGCCGTAGCCGTCGCCGTCGAGCTGGCCGCGCAGCCGGATCGTCACGAGGCCGACGATGGCGCTCCCCGTTGCACCGGCGATGGCGGCGCCGAGGAGCGCGGGCCCGGCGACGGCGGACGCGACCACTCCCACTGCAGCCGCGGTCGCGGCGGCCACGACCGCCGCCCCGCCGCCCACCCGGTCCGCGAACCAGCGCCCGAGCCCGTCCCCGGTGCCGACGAACCGGCCTGCCGCGAGCGCCCACAGCGGCGCAGCGGCGCGCGAGACGGTCACCGCCACGACGATCGCGGCACCGGCGACGACGGCGCCGAGCGCGGCCAGCTCGGCGATCGCGGCGGCCTGCAGACCGAGCACCAGCACGACGGCGACGACGCCGGCGCTGCCCGACTGCGGGTCGGTCCGCGCCCGTTCGGTGGCGCCCGGAGGCGCCACGAGGGCATCCGCCGTGTCGGCGAGGCCGTCGAGGTGAAACCCGCCGTCGAGGACGGCGACGATCGCGATCGCGAGGATCGCAAGGGGCCACGGGTGGGCAGCCCCGACGGCGACGAGCGGCGCCGCAGCGACCAGCCCCAGTCCCAGCCCGGCGAGCCCGAACGCGGGCGCGCCCGTCCGCTCGCTCGGGCCGGCGACCCGAACCGGGATCCGGGTGAGGAACGCCACCGCCGCGACCAGCTCGGCGACGGGGGCGAACGCGGCGGCCCGGGCGGCGATCTCAGCCATGCGCGCCCACCGCACTGCCCGATCGCGCCCGCCACGGCCCGTCAGGGAGCAGCTCCGGGTCGACGCCGAACACCGCGCGCACCCGATCGGCGTCGAGCACCTCGGCCGGCGACCCGTCGGCAACGACGCGGCCGTCGGCCGCAAGCACGATCCGCGGGATCCGCTGCGCGGCGAGATGGAGGTCGTGGAGAACGGTGACGATCGTCCGGCCGTCGCGCCGGTTGAGATCGGCGAGCAGGTCCATGACCTCGAACTGGTGGCGGATGTCGAGATGGATCGTGGGCTCGTCGAGGACGATGATCGGCGCGGCCTGGGCGACGGCGACCGCGAGGAGCACGAGCTGGCGCTCGCCCATCGAGAGCTCGCGCACGTCGCGCCCGACGAGGCGGCCCAGCCCGACCCGCTCGATCGCGGCGCCAATCGCCATCCGGTCCTCCGCGCGAAGGCCGCGCAACCGGTCCTCGTGCGGCAGCCGACCGAGCGCGACGACCGACTCCACGGGCGCCGAGAAGGGCAGGCTCGCCGGCTGCGGGACGACCGCGATCTGGTGGGCGATCTCGTCGCGGCTCAGCGCGGCGAGCGGTCGGCCTGCGAGCTCGACCGCGCCGGCTGTTGGGGCGAGGAGGCCGGTCATCAGCCGGAGGAGCGTCGACTTGCCCGCGCCGTTCGGCCCCAGGATCCCGATCCACGCGCCGGCCTCGATCGTCAGGTCGACATCGCGCAGGACGGTCCGATCGCCGTAGCCAGCCGAGACGCGATCGAAGCGGATGGCGACGTGGCTCGTCACAGCTCGTATCCCCGCTGCGCCCGCCGCAGGAGCGCGAGGAAGAACGGCGCGCCGATGACCGCGGTGATCACCCCGACCGGCAGCTCGCCGAGAAGCCGGGCGATGAGGTCGGCGGTCACCATGAGCCCCGCGCCACCGATCGCGGACAGCGGAAGCACGAGACGCGCGTTCGGCCCGACGACCAGTCGGACGACATGGGGCACGACGAGTCCCACGAACCCGATCAGCCCCGACACCGCGACGCACGCCGCGGTGATCAGTGACGCGAGGGCGAGGAGGACGGCCCGCTCGCGCCGGACGTCGACGCCGAGATGGGCGGCGGACTCCTCGCCCAACAGGAGCCCGTTCATCGAGCGCGCCCGGAGGAGGATCAGCCCGGACGCCACGATGACGATCGGCGCCGCGCCGCCGAGCTGTCCCCACGACGCGTTGTCGAAGCTGCCGAGCAGGTATGAGAAGATCTGGCGGAGTGCCGCGCCGGACAGGTACATCGCCATTGCGAGCCCGGCGGCCAAGAGCGAGCCGAGTGCGTAGCCGGTGAGCAGCAGGCTCGTCAGCGGGGCCGCACCGCCCATCCGCGACAGCTGGTAGACGGCCGTCACCGCGCCGAGCGCGCCGAGGAACGCGAAGGTCTGCAGCAGCCCGAAGGCCAGGATCTCGATCCGGACGGGGATGAGGACGGCGATCGCGGCGCCGAGCGCGGCACCGGACGCGGTCCCGAGCACGTACGGGTCCGCGAGCGGGTTCCGGAGCAGGCCCTGGAACGTCGTTCCGGCGACGGCGAGCCCGAGCCCGACGATCGCCGCCTCGAGAACCCGCGGCAGGCGGAGCTCCCAGACGATCGTCTCGGCCGTCGGCGTCCAGGTCTGGGCGACGTCGAGCCCGAGCAGGCGATGGACGAGGATCCCGAGCGTGTCGCCGGGCGCCACGGCCACCGATCCCAACCCGACGCCCGCAAGGACCGCGACGGCCAGCGCCGCGAGTCCGACGCCGGCCACGACGAGCGGGCGCCGATCGCGGCCGAGCCCGACAGTGGGGACCACCGTCCGTGCCGCGACCGCGTCGGAGCCGCCCGTCATCGGGATCAGCCGCCCGACGGTGCGGCGGACGGTGAGGAGGGTCCGCCGAGGCCAAGCTCGGGATGGATCGCCGCGACGAGCAGGAGCAGCCCGTCGACGAGCCTCGGACCGGGCCGGGTCACGACGATGTCGTCGATCCCCTTGATCGCCTTCGCCTTGACGGCACTGATGCCGGCCCAGCCGGGCCGCTTGGCGACGGCCTCGGGTGTGACCCCGTACGCGGAATCGCCGAGGATGATCAGGTCGGGATCGGCGGTGACGAGCTTCTCGACCGGCATCTCCCAGTTGGTCGTGCTGCCGGTCGTGACCGGCTCACCGCCGGCGAGCGTGATCATCTCGGCGTAGACCGAGCCGTCGGCGATCCCGTAGATCGATGGCTGATCGCCGGTCTCGTAGAAGACCTTCGGCTTTGCGACGCTCGCGGTCGCCGCGCCCACCTGGTCGAAGCCGTCCTGCATCGTCGCGACGAGGGCGGTGGCCGCCTCGGATTCGCCGACAGCTCGGCCGGTCAGCTCGATGTCGTCGAAGGCACCGGCGACATCCGAGGCGTACACGACGAGGACCGGGATCTTGAGCTGGCGCAGCTTGTCGATCGCGTCCTGCGGGGTCCCCCCGTTGCCGCCGGCGATCACGAGATCGGCCCCGAGACTGACGATCTTCTCGACATCGACGCCCGTGAACGTGCCGACGACCGGGACCTTCGCGGCCTCGGGCGGGAAGTTCGCGAGGTCCTCGACCTTGCCGACGACCTTGTCCCCCGCCCCGATCGCGTAGAGGATCTCGGTCTCGGCCGGCGTCAGAGAAACCACCTTCGCGGGCTCGCTCGTGAGCGTGATCGCCTTGCCGTCGTCGCCCGTCAGGTCGACCGGGAAGGCGGCCGCGGCCGACGCAGATTGGGCCGGCGTGGCGGTGGCTGGCGCGACGAGCGAGCCGGTCGCGTCGGGCGGCGTCGAGGGCCGCGGCGTGGCGGCCGTGCCACACGCGACGACGAGGCTCGCGATGACGGCGAGGAGGGTGAGGACGAGTCGCGGGCCGTGGAGGCGGTGGTCGGAGGGCAGTGGGATGGGCACGTCGGGGGCTCCAGAAGAGGGTGGGCGGGCAGGTGGATTCAGCGAATCCAGGGAATCAACAACCCCTCGCTTCAGACGAAGGAGGGGTGGTTCAGCCGGACGTGCGCATCGTTGCCTGCCCTTTCTCTCGAAGGTAGAGCATCGACCGCGGGCCCGGCGACCGGACTTCCACACGCCATCCGACGGTGGTCACCGTAGCGGGACTGTGCCGGAATCTCACCGGCTTCGCGACCCCGCGGCAAATCGAGGTAGCCCGCCAAGGGTACCACGGCGGTTCGGCGCCTCCCACCCACGGCTCGCGCGAACGACGCTCCGGTAAGCCACAGATAAGGGCCGCTTGCCATCATCGCGGCCTCGCTCTCGCCCTCCTCCCGCCAGCCAACCGCCGGAGGAGGTACCCGTGGTTCCGCAGAAGCGGAGGACGTCGACACGAACACAGGAATCGGTGCACGGCTCGGTCCGGTTCCACTCAGGCGGGGTGGTCCCGCTGACGGTTCTGGCGATCGTCGCAGCGCTCGGATTCGTCCTGGCGGGCGGTCGGGCCGGACTCGTGCAACCGGCCACACCGAGAACCGGTCCGGTCATCAACAGCGAAGCCGCTCCGGCGGGAGCGAGAGCCGCGGTGCCCGGGACGGCCGCGGCGATCCCGGATCGCCCATGGCTCGTCCAGAGCGGCGACGGCCGGTGGGCCTACGGACACGGCACGCGGCGAGCGCCGCACTGGCTGCCGGACGACGAGACCGGCCTTGCGATCGGCGGCCGCTGGGTCGCATCGGTCATCCCCGGCGCCGACGGGCATTCAACCGTTCGTCTCCGTGAACGTGGCAACGACCGCGTCGTGGCGGACGTCGTCGTCCCGATCTGGGCCTCCGCCGGCGCGTTCGCGCAGGCTGGCCTGGTCGTCACGGGCTACGGCGATGGGTCGATGACGACCGACGGTGGACTGCTCCTGATCTCGCCGATCGACGCGAGCACGAGCGTGGTCGTGCCGTCGGGTCCGTTCTCGCCTGCGCTCGGGTCACCGGCTGCGCGCGGCGGCGTCCTCGTCAGCCCGTCGGGCACGCGGGTCGCGTCGAATGCCTGCGGCCTGAAGCTGTGCGACACGCAGGTGGTGGATCTCGCCACCGCCACCGTCTCGCGGCCGATCCAGGGCGGGCAGGGCTTCCTTCGGGCGCTCACCGACGAGACGATCGTGACCACCGACGACGACTTCCAGTGGATCTCGGCTCGCCGCATCGGCGACGGAAGTGAGGTCTGGCGTCAACGTGACAGCGTCCTCCTCGCCCCGGTCGCGGGTCTGGACGGGTCCGTCGTCGGCGTCGTCGGCTCGGCACGGACCGGCTGGGGCGTCGCGTCGATCGACGCTGCCGGTCACGTCCGCGACCTCACCCCGCGAAGCCGCGGGCGGCAGCCATGGCCCAGGATCTGGACCGAGTTCTCGACCGGGTCGCTCGTCGTCGTCGGCGGAGCGGGGTTCGCCGACACGGTCGGAACCGATCGTTCGGTCCCCGTGTCGATCGTCGCCGTCAAGGACGGCGTTGCAAGCACGACGTCATCGAGTGTTCGCCTGCCCGCTGCCACGGAGCCGCTGCGATGAAGCGCCTGACGATCCCCGTCGCGGTATTGGTCGGCCTCCTCATGAGCGCGACGGCGGCCTACGCCGGCGAGCCCGACCCCGGTCACACGGATCTCTTTCAGCACGATCCGGGCGATCCACGGATCACGCTGGATTGGCACTTCGCGAACGCGACGTACCCTGCGTGGTTCCGGACGGCGACGGAGGCCGAGCTCGACACGAGTTGGAAGGATCCGGTCGCGAACAACAGCGACGTGCCGCGGTTCGACAACGGCGGGGACAACGCGGGCGGCGGAACGATCATCTACACCGCCCAGAACACCTCGCCATGCACCGGCAATCCGATCTGGATCGGCTGCAACCCTGCCGGCGGCGTACGCGCGTTCTCGATCTACGTTCGGTTGATCCCGTCCGTCAGCGCGCCAACGTGGCTCTGGTTCCAGCGCGACAACACGTGCGTGGACATCTACGACGGCAATCCCAACCCGGATGACCACTTCGCGACGTCGCTGTGCTTCTCGGTCGCTCGGGTCCTCGCCCACGAGTCGACCCATCTCACGCTGACCCGGAGCCACTACGACGACGGGCTCGACGGCGAGACGTTCATGCAGTCGAACACGCCGACGCCGAACGGCTCCCCGGCCAACTGGAACCGGCGGTTCTTCCTCCCGTGCGATGCTGCCGCGGCTCAGCTCGAGTACGGGGTCGCCAATGCGTTCGGACCGCTTGCCGACTGCTTCGACGTCGATCCGGGCGACGGCGTGCGCGGACTCAACGCCGCCCTCACGCTGGGCTCGGCTGCATCGATCACCCGCTGCTGGAACACGACGGCGACAGCCAGCGGGCGGCTCGCGCTCGCCGACTCGGCGGCGTACGAGGACATGCGTGACACGCCGTTGGCGGGTCGCGTCGTGCGGATCGATCGGAAGCTGGCGACGTCGACGACGTGGACCATCGGCGTGTTCACGGCGACGGCGGGCGATGCCGCCGCCAACAACTGGTCCCGCTCGCTGTCGACCACCTCGGCCGGCACGTACAACTACCGGGCCATCTTCCCGACGACCGCCGCAGACCCCGCCGTGAATTCGTCGAACCCGGCCACATGGACGATCCAGTGGACGACGATCGGATGCCCAACCTGAGCACGCTTGGCGTGGATCACCGTTCGACCACCCGGCGCTTGCTGGGTGGTCGAGCCACGCCGCTCGCGATTGCCCTCGCGGCTGTCGTCATCGTCGCCGGGGGCTGCATCGCCGAGGACACCCTTCTGTCGAGCGCGCCGTCGTCCAGCCCGTCGACCGCCATCCCGTCCGGGTCTCGAGCGGCGCCGTCGGCCGGCGCGCCGGCAGACTCCCCTGGGTCCCCGAGCCCCATCCCGAATCTCGTGCCGATCGAGGTGCGGAACGATGCGGTGACCGTGATCTGCGAGTCCTGGGGCGGCGAGCTGCCGCCCTCGACGATCGACTGCGGTGATGCAGTCGCCCTCGGCCTGGCCGCCCTCGGCGGAGAGCGGGCCGCGTCGGTCCGACGCCTCGAGTTCCGCTTTGGCGCGCCGTGCAATGAAGCCCCCTGCGCCGAGCGTCGGCCGGACGTCGGCTGGGTCCTGGCTCGGTCGGCATCATTCGACTCGCTCGTCGTGCGGCTCGAGCTCGACGCCGATGGCGGCCTGCAAGCCTGGCCGCCGATCGACGGCCCCGTTCTGCCTGATCCGGTGTTCCGCCCCCCAGCCGTCGATGCCCCCGACCTCGGCAAGACTGCGCCAAAGGAGCTTCGCGACCGTGAACCCCTGCCCTTCTGCGGCGACGAGTCGATGATCGATCCGGAGGCGTTCGACACCCCGGCCCGAACATGCTTCCTGAATGGCGTGCTGTCCGGCACGCCGGTCGAGCTGCTGAGCCGAGAGTGGTCGACCGAAGGCCAACAGGTCACGAAGGTCTACCGGTTCCTCGGTCACGGCGGGGTGCTGCATTACGTCCAGGCGGAGGGCCGCTGGACGGTCCTCGCCTGCGGCATTGGCCCGATTGACACGCCCGCGGTCTTCCTCCTCGCGGGCTCCTGCGGCAAGCGCCGCGAGCTTTGACCGGCCGCATCGTCGAGCGGACAGCACGAGGCGCCGACCTTGCGGACGGCGCCTTCGTCTCGGTGCGGGCCGGCGTCGCCGGCCGGGGCGGTCAGGCGGGGACGGACGCCTGGGCCGAGAAGATCGACTCCTGGGATTCGTCGGGCAGCATCACGCCCATGATCTTCTGGAGGGAGAGGACGTGGACGCAGGTTTGCCAGCTGTCGAAATAGTGGCAGGTGCAGTGCCACTGACCGGCGTCGAGACTGACATGGTGCGTGTCGTTGTCGCCGCGGAACGTGAGCGCCAGACGATCGATCGTGATCCGATCGAGCTCACGAGCGTAGCGATTCGCCTTCTCGACCTTGCCGATCAGGGAGCTGTGCATCGACGCATACCTCCGCAGCCCGAGGACTGCATTCACGAGGCCGCCGTGTCCGGTCGTGCACCCGACCGGTGTGGGGCGGTCGTGCCGTCACCATACACCTCTGCCGAGGCGAGGTCATCCCCCGAAACGGCGTGTTTCCGCTGACGATCGGGGGACGACGGACCCCACCGTTCCGGGCCGGACCCGCCCGTGCCAAACGCCGCGTCAGGACTCACTCACCGCCGAGCCAGACCTTGCGAAGGGCCGCGGTCAGCTCGCCGGAATCGCCCTCGAAGGCCGTCGTCCAGACGCCGGTTCCCAGGAGACCCTGTCGTCGGAACTCGGTCCACTTCGCGGTCAACGACCGGGCGTCGTCGTAGTAGAGCTGGTACCAGCCGAGCGGGCAGGTCGCGCACGCTCGACCGCGCCACGCGGCCCACCGGACGTCCTCGATCGGGTCGTAGCCGGCTTCGTGCCGAGCCCCGATCAGGTGCGCGCTGTCGTACAACACGTCCGAGCCGCCGCCCCGGGTCCGAGCGTTCAGCGTGCCGCTGACCGTCGGCCAGAGGTGGCCGTAGTACGGGACGCCGACGATCAGCTGCTCGGGACGAGCCACCGTCCGGAGGCCGCGGATCGCATCGCCAACGGAGTACCGACGGCCACCGAGCGGCGCCGTCCCGTGGGCGATCGTCGAGAACGTGCCCGCGTAGTGGTAGCCCATCAGGTAGACCGCGTCGGCACCGCCGGGCGCGAGGGCGGCGCCGACGTCGTAGCTCTCGTAGTGACCGACGACGTCAAACGTCAGCTGATAGCCCGGACCGCGGGCGTCGAGGGCGCTCCGGATCCGCCGGACCAGGTCGGTGAAGTTCGCCTTCTGGCCTCGAGGGATCGGCTCGAAGTCGACGTTCACACCGTCGACGCCTCGTCGGACGACCTCGTCGGCGACCGCCGTCGCGAGCCGTGACCGCGCCTTCGCGCTCCGAAGCAGAGCGGTCGAGACGGCTGTCTGGCTCGGCGACCAGGAGAAGCGGGCCAGTGAGATCACGACCTTCGTCCCCGACGCGTGCGCCCGCTCGATCAGCGCATCGACCCGGCGTCCGGTCCACGTCCGCCAGCGGGTGTCATGCACGATCGAACCGGTCGAACCGGCCACGAGGCTGAAGAACGCGATCGTCGACGTCGAATCGAAGTCGAGCCTGGCGAGGGCGTCGTCGACCTGCGACGTCGTGACGAAGGCCATCACCTCGCCGCGGAGGCCCTTCGCGGCGAAGCCGAACTTCGCCGGGTCGTAGCCCAGGGAGCCCGAGGGGTCGCCGGTGGTGGCCGGCGACGGACCCGGCGTGCCGCCGATGGACGGCATCGGCAACGGCGGCATCGACGCGACGGCGACGGGCATCGACGGACCGGCCGATGGTTCATTGTTGGCGAGGTCGCCGCCCGTGGATGCGCCGGGCGCCGCGGGCTTGGCGCCACCACCGCAGGCGGTCGCGACCAGGTTCGCGACCAGGCAGATCGCCGCGAGACGCCGCGCCGCGACGCCGGTGCCGCGGGTCAGGCGGCGCCGGTGGAGGTGTGGTCCGGTCATGAGTCCCCGTGCGGGTTACGGGTTGGAGGTCCCCTCGCGCCCGAAGTCGTCCTCGACGCGGACGACGTCCAACAGCTCCGGCGTGGAGACCTCGACGAGCTCGACGCGCTCGATCGCTTCGTAGCGGTGACGGCGGCCGACCGCGATGTGTGCCGCGTCGCCCGGGCCGAGCTCGCGGGTCGTCAGGGCGCCGGCGTCGTCGTCGATGTGGAGGAGCAGCCGGCCCGACGTGACGTAGATCGCCTCGTCCTTCTGCTCGTGGTACTGGAGCGACAGCCGCCGGCCCGTCTCGATGACGATGATCTTGCCGCAGTATTTGTCCGTGAGCGCCCAGATCAGCTCATGACCCCACGGCTTGTCGACCCGCCTCGTCGCGAACGCACCGGGCAGCACCGTCGCCTCGGCCTCGCTCACGAGCCGCGGACCAGCCGCTCGCCGGCCTGGAGCATCGTCTCGCGGAGCTCCGCGGACGTCGCCTCGGTGTAGACGCGGACGAGCGGCTCAGTACCGCTCGCCCGGATGAGGAGCCACGTCCCGTCGGCGAGGAAGAACTTGAAGCCGTCGTTCGTGTCGAGGGGCACGGTGTGGTCGATCGCGACGTCGCCGAGCGAGCTCGGAGCCTGTTCGCGGAGATCGACGAGCAGCCGGCGCTTGGTCTCGTCGTACTTCGCGCGCTCGACGTGGACGTCGATCCGGCGATAGAACGACGGCCCGGCGATCTCGTGGAAATGGGCGAGCGCCTTCGAGACCGGCCAGCGGCCGGCGGCCTTCTCGGCAAGGAACAGCTCGAGCAGCATCAGGTCGGCGTAGATCCCGTCGCGCTCCGGCAGGTGCATCCCGAACCCGAACCCGCCCGACTCCTCCGCGCCGAGCATTGCGCCAGTGCGGATCATCTCGGGCCCGATGAACTTGAAGCCGACCGGCGTTTCGTGGACCGCGATCCCGAACTGCTCGCCGAGCCGTGCCGCCATCGAGGTGTTGTTCACGCTCACGACGACGGGCTCACGCAACCCGCGATGCTCCGCCAGGTGGTACATCAGGAGCCCGGTGACCTGGAGTTGATGGATGAACGTTCCCTGCTCGTCTGCGGCGCCGGCGCGATCGGCGTCGCCATCGAGCATCAGCCCGAGATCGAACCCGCCGGCCGCGATCCTGGCCAGCGCCTGATCGATGTTCGGGCGGATCGGCTCCGGGTTGATGCCACCGAAGAACGGGTTGCGCTCGTCGTGGATCTCGGTGATCCGAATCTGTCCGTCGCGCAGGAGCCGGCGGATCCACCCGGACCCGACGCCATACAGCGGCTCGACGAGGATCGACAGATCGGCGGCCTTCAGCGCATCCAGGTCGATCGTCCGGCGGACGAACCGCTCGTACCCGTCGAACGGGTCGAACCGCTCGACGAGCCCGGCGGCTTCGGCGTCGGCGAGCGGGCGTCGCTCAATGGCCACGCCGCCGTTCTCGGCGATCGCCGCCTCGAGGATGGGCAGGATGTCCGAGCCCGCCGCGGCCCCCGTCGGGGCCTTGACCTTGAACCCGTTGTCGGTCCAGGGATTGTGCGACGCGGTAATCACGATCCCGGCCGCGGCACCGCGTTCGACGACCTCGTACGAGCTCATCTGTGTGGGGACCGCGTTCGCGGCGAGGAACACCGGGATGTCGTGAGCGAGGAGGACCTCCGCGGCGGCCGCCGCGAAGTGCTCGGAGGCGAACCGGCGGTCGTAGGCCACGACCACGCCACGGGCCTGGGCGCGAACCCCGACGACGTACCGGGCGACGCCGTCCGCGCAGCGGCGGACGTTCTCGAACGTGTAGTCGTCGGCGACCTTCGCCCGCCAGCCGTCGGTCCCGAAGACGATCCGCGTCGGGGTCGGCACCTCGGCAATGATCGTCACGCGCGGACCTCCTCGCGGTCGACCCGGTCGAGCAGGCTGCGCACTTCGTCGACGAGGTGGCGTGCGCCGGCGAGGTGGGCCCACACGCCGTCGGCGACGATCGTAGCGGCTGCGCCGCCGCTCACCGCGGGGACGGTATCGACCACGAGACGACCGTCCGCTTGACGCACGATGAGGTCGATCGGCGCGACGTCGATGAGGTCGCCCGGCTGGACGACCCGCCCGGTTGCGCCGTCCAACCGGTCGCCGGCGATCGCGCCGAGAAGCGCGGTCCAGCTGCCGAGGTCGCTCCAACCCGCGTCCATCGCGGCCATCACGACGTGGTGATCGGCGGCCGCGCCTTCCATGACGGCCCGGTCGATCGAGATCGGCGTGATTCGGTCGTATGCATTGGCGAGGGCCAGCTCCGATCCGACGGCCTGGTCGATCAGCATCGGCAGCGGCGTGTACTTCTCGAGCGCGGCCCGGATCGCGCCACGCTGCCAGGCGAACATCCCGGCGTTCCACGCGACGCCCGGCAGATTGATCAACTCACGGGCACGGGCTTCGACCGGTTTCTCCTCAAAGCCGAGGAGCGGGTGGACGCGGATGCCCTCGACCTTGGCGCCGTGCATCGCGTCGGGCCGGAGGTAGCCGTAGTCCGTCGAGGCGTACGTCGGACGGACCCCGAGCGTGACGAGGGGTCGCTCGATCTCGAACGCTCCGATCGCGAGATGCTCGGCCGCCACGTCGAGCGCCGCCCGGAAGGCCTCTTCGTCGGTGATCCAGTGATCGGCCGGGAGGACGACCATGACCTCGTCGTCCGCTCGATCGATGACGGCGCTCGCGAGCGCGATGGCGGCCGCGGTGTTCCGGCCGTTCGGCTCGACGATCAAGCCGATGTCCGGGACCTGGTCGCGCACGAGCTGACCGTAGCGTCGGTCGGCGATGCAGAAGATGTCGGTCTCGTCGACGAGCGGCAGGATCCGGCGGACCGTGTGCTGGAGAAGGGAGCCTTCATCGACAAGCGGGAGGAACGGCTTCGGGCGCTCCGGCCGGCTGAGCGGCCAGAGCCGGGTCCCGCCACCGCCGGCCATAATCACGACGTACATCGCCGTGATGATACCGGTGGCTCGACGGCCTCCGGCTGGTCCCGTGGCTGC
Organism: Candidatus Limnocylindrales bacterium; assembly: GCA_036505555.1. Classification (GTDB taxonomy): domain Bacteria; phylum Chloroflexota; class Limnocylindria; order Limnocylindrales; family CSP1-4; genus CF-46. The sequence goes on from DASXTH010000065.1 coordinate 15,791, forward strand.
CGGCCGCCGATGCCGCGATGCGCCAGCCGGCCCGGGGGCTCGAGGCCGCGCCAGTCGGGCCGCGCCAGCCGCGCGCCGTGGGCTCGCGGGCCGCATCTGGCCAGAAATTCACCCCACGACTGCTGGGCGCGCTCGGCCCTCCCGAACGCCCGCGATTGGCTGATTTTGTTCGTGCTCTGAGGCTCATCGATGCCCAATCCGGCTCGCAGGTGCCCTCGCACTGCACCTAAGAGTCCACCCATGAATATTTGGCTAGATGCGAGCCGGGCATGGAGCCTTGGGGCGCGAGCGGGGACGCGGCACGAGCGCGCGAGCGGGGGCGCGCCACGAGCGGCGGCGCGGCGCACCGCGCCGGCACCCGTGCCGATCTCGACTGAAGTGGCGGGTCAGAAGCTGGGCGGCGTCGCGCAGAACAGGATGACCGCGCGACCGGGCCCCGGATTGCGATTCCGGTGCGGCTGACGCGACGGATAGGTGATCGAATCGCCCTCGTCGAGGGCGTGGAACTCATCGCCGACCCACAGCTCCAGCCGGCCCTCGAGGACGATCACGACCTCCTCGTCGGACTCGTGCGCATAGGCCTCGTCGCCCGTTCCGCCGCCGGGGTCGAGGGTCGTGAGGATGACCTCCAGCCGCCCGTCGCGGCCCGCCGTGAGGAACTCATCGACGGCATTCAGGCCTGGGTACGCGATCCGCCGACGCTCGGCCCGACGCACGATCCGCCCGATCGGCGGCTCGTCGACGAAGAGCTCCGCGATGCCGAGGTCGAGGGCGCGAGCGATTCGCTGGACGGACGCGATCGACGGGCTGGTGACCTCGCGCTCCACCTGGGAGAGGAAGCTCTCCGTCACGCCGGCTCGCTGGGCGAGCTCGCGCAACGTGACCTGGCGGGCCTGTCGCAACGAGCGGATCCGCGGCCCGAGCTGCAGCTCCGTGGCGGCCATCGTCTCGCAACCCTCCGATGGCCCGGCGGGGGGCCGGACGCGGCTGAAGTATAGCTTCAGGCTCGTGCGAAACAACCCGATCTGCGGGCTCAACGGATTCGAATCTCGTGCGCTTCTGACGTTGACGCTGCGGAAGCACGCGGCTTACCATCCCCGCTACCTGTAGCATCGCTACACCGTCAGACCGGTTGCCGCACCCATCCCGCTGCGCAGAGAGGGGCCCGTGACCGTTCCCGCGAGCGTCGCCGATCCTGGACCGCCGACCGCGCCGACCGCGACCGTCGGGGTCGTGGGCCGATCCGCGCGCGCTGGCGGCGCCGATGGCGCCGGTTCACCTGACGTCGAGATGATCGGCGTGACGAAGCGGTTCGGCGACGTGACCGCGGTCGACCGGATGGACCTCGCGATCCCGCCGGCGTCGTTCACCAGCCTGCTCGGACCGTCGGGCTGCGGCAAGACGACGACGCTCCGGATGATCGCGGGCTTCGAGCAGCCGACCGCGGGCGAGATCCTGCTCGCCGGCCGCCCGATTGCCGGCGTGCCGCCGTACCAGCGGAACGTCAATACCGTCTTCCAGCACTACGCGCTGTTCCCGCACATGAACGTGGCCCAGAACGTCGGGTACGGACTGCGCCAGCGGAAGGTCGGGAAGGAAGAGGAGAAGCGGCGGGTCGCCGAGGCGCTCGACCTCGTCCGCCTGTCCGGCTACGGCAAGCGGCGGACCTGGGAGATGTCGGGCGGCCAGCAGCAGCGCGTCGCCCTCGCCCGAGCTCTCGTGAATCGGCCGACCGTCCTGCTTCTCGACGAGCCGCTCGGCGCCCTCGACCTGAAGCTTCGCAAGGAGATGCAGCTCGAGCTCAAGGCACTCCAGCAGGAGGTCGGGATCACGTTCGTCTATGTGACCCATGACCAGGAAGAAGCGCTGACGATGAGCGACGTCATCGTCGTCATGCGGGACGGGCTCATCCAGCAGCACGGCCGGCCCGAGGACCTCTACGAACGGCCGGTGAACCTGTTCGTGGCGAACTTCATCGGGGTATCGAACCCGATTCCGGCGCGGGTGACGTCGTACGACCAGGCGACGCACGCGGCCCGGGTCGAGACCATGGGCGGCCTGACGCTGACGGGGACGGTCACCGATCCGGATGCCCGGCCCTCGGCGGGCGACACGGTCACCGTCGCGATCCGACCCGAACACCTCGACGTCGTTGCCGGCGATGGCACCGAGGAGGCCGGGACCGGTTGGACCCGTGTCGGGGGACGCATCAAGCAGGGCACGTATCTGGGCGACCAGACCGAGTACCGCGTTGTGACGGACCGGGCCGGGGAGCTCGTCGTGCGGCGTCAGAACCGCCTGGGGGATGTGACTGGCCAGGGGTTGGGACCGGGTGAACCGGTCACGGCCCGCTGGCATGAAGGGGCGAACCTCATCCTCGTGGGTTGAGGCACTCCCCGATCGAACCGGCACGGCCGGCAGGAGGAGGACAGGCATGGCGGAACACGATCTCGACGAGATCCTTCAGCGGATGACCCGATCCCGGGTGAACCGGCGCGGGTTCCTCGCCGGAACCGGCCTCGCGGGCCTGAGCGCGTTCATCGCCGCGTGCACCCAGGGTTCCAGCGCCGCGCCATCGTCGGCGCCAAGCACGGCGCCGTCGACCGCGCCGAGTGAGGAACCGTCGGTCGAGCCCTCGGTGGCCCCGAGCGCCGTGGCGGTCACGGAGACCGAGGGCACGCTGCTCATGTACA